>JBMOLK010000136.1:0-13308 GCA_049325575.1 Bacillota bacterium
TTGTCTTATTTGAAATGGGAGCTTTCTTATTTTCACATGAGATATACGAAGAAGCTTTAGGTGCTCTCATAAAGTGTCATAATCTGAAGTATAAAACTGATGAGATTGAGCAAATGATAATGAGTGCCTACTATGAGCCAAATATAAATGAATTTAGGGATAATTATGAAAAGAATACTAGTGTTCTTTTGAGATATGATCATATCTACAGGAAAGAGTACCCGGAGTTTACGAAATTAAACTACCGTTTTATTCCATACTCAGAAACTAAATTTGCAGTCTTTGATGTAAACACAAGTAAGTTTATACACACTATTGACTTGGAATTAAAAAGGTATAATATTAATAAATACAAAGCAAATGATGTATTAATAATTAAGAATGAAATCAGTCATTTTATTATTGAAGAGTGTTTAAATATAACAAAAGATCCCGAGACCTTTCTTTGGACTAAAATACCCATGTATTTGTATTACGATGAATTTAATGAGTTTGTTGAGTTTTTACAAATATGCGACTTCTCAAAAGCTTTAGACACACAAAGGGTAGTTTTTTTATTTGGTACTAGTGAAGTAGAACGATGGTTTGATCACCCACAGTCTATTATACCAAGCCAATTACTAAATGTATCTGGAGAGAGTGATGATTTGTTTAACCAGATTGGCGGGGTCTTTGACAACAGAGATAATAAATACAAAGATATTAAAAAGGAAGTAGAGAGCTACTATCAAGAACTGGAAACCAGTTATTTTATAAAAAAATTTACTGAGGGTAACCCCAGAATTTTATTCGTAACAACTAGATTTTCAACAGCAATACAGTATTTTACCAGAGATTGTATGGTTGCTTGTGAAAGCTTGGGAATACCTAATGCTCTTGGTATTGAAGTATCAGATATACATAGGAGCAACGCCTTTGACTGGATGGTACTACTTAGAGATTTTAAGCCCGATGCTATTTTTATTATAGATCATTTTAGATGGGAGTATCCTTATATACCTAAGAACGTTATTTTTATGTCCTGGGTTCATGATATGCTACCTCATATTATGTCTGCAAAATCTGCCTTAAAGATAAAGGATAAAGATTTCGTACTTAACCTTTTGTCAACAAGCAAAGAATTTCTTAAGTTAGGCTATCCCAAAGACCAGGTAATTGATACTCCTATACCTGTAAACTCCAACATATATAAAACATATGTACTGTCAGGTGATGAGATAGAAAAATATGAAGCCGATATATGCGTAATATCAAATCCAGGTAGTCCATTGTTTGGATTGGACTTTATACTTGGTCAATTCAGGAACGAAACTTATTACAGTCAGTTCGAAAAAGCTTTAAAAGGTGCTTATGAAGAATGCTACAGCTTAATTTATAATGAGAAGCCCCTGTATGATTATGGCCAACATAGGAACATTATAACAAATTGGATGGATAAGTTTAATATTTGCATAAACGAAAGAGTAATGGAACAATTGACAGATGCTTTCAGGCAAAAGGTTATTTGGTCTATTTATCGCTCGGTTCCTATAGAATGGTTAGGTGAAAGGGGATACAAAATTAAGCTTTGGGGAAAACAGTGGGTAGAACACCCTAAGTTAAAAAGATATGCTCAAGGTGTAGCAGAAAATGGGGAGACCCTATCTAGAATACTTAATGTTTCAAAAATACTAATCGGTACTAACCCGGCCATAACAACCCATCCCAGAGTTCTTGAAGCAATTATGAGTAATTGCTTTTATCTAGGGCTGAATATTCCTCCTGAATATGATGTTTGTGATATAAGAAAGTTCATGGAACTAAATAAGGAAGTAGTCCTGTTTGAAAGTAGAGAAGACCTAATTAAAAAAGTTGATTTTTATTTAAATAATGAAGAGGAACGCTTGAAAATAATCGATAACGGAAAGAAAAAGATACTGTCCACATTAACATATGAGAAAATGATGCAAAATGTTATTAGTGAAGTGGCACGAAGGTTAGAACAACAAACAAGTAAATAAATCTACAAAAAATTATAAACATATCCAATTCTCTATAAATTTTTTATTGTAGTTTATCGATATATATAATGAAGCAGTTAAAAGTCTATTTTTCAAGTCGGCCGGGTGAAAGATAGGGTTATAGCTGCAAAGGATAGTGTAGCAGGGAAGCTATACTATTAAATAAGTATCAAGGAGGAATAATTATGAGAATTAATAACAACATGATGGCGTTTAACGCCCACAGGCAGTTAAAGGTGAACGGAGCCCAACAGGAAAAATCCCTTGAAAAACTATCATCAGGCTACAGAATTAACAGAGCAGGTGATGACGCAGCAGGTCTATCTATTTCAGAAAAAATGAGAGCACAAATCAGAGGCTTAAATCAAGCATCAAGAAATGCCCAGGATGGTATTTCTCTTATCCAAACTGCAGAGGGTGCTCTGCAGGAAACTCACGCGATACTACAAAGAATGAGAGAGCTTGCCGTTCAAGCAGCTAATGACACTAACGTAGCAAAGGATAGAAGTGCTATCAAGCTAGAGTTGGATGATTTGGCAGCAGAGGTAACAAGGATTGCTCAAAAAACCCAGTTTAATACCCAGAACCTGTTGACAGGAAGTTTAAACGGTAAAGTCATTCAAATTGGAGCGAATAAAGGTGAAACATTATCTATTACTATCGCTACAATGACAGCCAATAAATTAGCTGTATCCGGATTAAGTATAACCAGTACTAATCTTGCACAGTCATCCATTGCTAAAATTAACTCAGCAATTAATACAGTATCTGCTGAAAGAGCAAAACTGGGAGCTAAGCAAAATAGACTGGAGCATACAATCAAGAACCTTGATAATACAGCAGAGAACTTACAAGCATCAGAATCAAGAATTAGAGACGTCGACATGGCAAAAGAGATGATGACATTTACAAAGAACAACATACTAAACCAGGCAGCAACAGCAATGTTAGCACAGGCTAATCAGGCGCCACAGGGTGTTCTGCAATTATTAAGGTAGTAATATAAGCAAGGATGCCAGGTAAAAAAATCAAGGAGGAATAGCTATGAGAATTAATAACAATATGATGGCGTTTAACGCCCACAGGCAGTTAAAGGTGAACGGAGCCCAACAGGAAAAATCTCTTGAAAAGCTGTCATCAGGCTACAGGATAAACAGAGCAGGAGATGACGCAGCAGGTCTATCGATCTCTGAAAAGATGAGAGCGCAGATAAGAGGATTAAATCAAGCGTCAAGAAACGCACAGGATGGTATATCCCTTATTCAAACTGCAGAAGGTGCCCTCCAGGAAACTCACGCAATACTTCAGAGAATGAGAGAACTTGCAGTTCAAGCAGCTAATGACACTAATGTAACGAAGGATAGAAGTGCTATAAAACTGGAATTGGATGATCTAAGAGATGAAGTAACAAGAATAGCCCAAAAAACCCAGTTCAACACTCGAACTCTTTTAGCAGGTGGATTAACTAGTGGTATTACAGTACAGATCGGTGCAAACAAGGGTGAAACATTATCAGTTAAAATTGCTACCATGACTGCCAATAAGCTATCTATACATGCACTAAATGTGGCAAGTGCAGTTCCAGCTGGAACAGCTATTCAGTTAATTAATAATGCGATCAATACAGTATCTGCTGAAAGAGCAAAGCTGGGAGCCAAGCAAAATAGACTGGAGCATACAATCAAGAACCTTGATAATACAGCAGAGAACTTACAAGCATCAGAATCAAGAATTAGAGACGTAGACATGGCTAGAGAGATGATGACATTTACGAAGAACAACATACTAAACCAGGCAGCAACAGCAATGTTAGCACAGGCTAACCAGGCTCCGCAGGGTGTTCTGCAATTATTAAGGTAGTAATATAAGCAAGGAAGCCAGGTAAAAAAATCAAGGAGGAATAGTCCATGAGAATCAATAACAACATGATGGCATTAAACGCCCACAGGCAGTTAAAAGTCAACTCCTTTTCACAGGAAAAATCTCTTGAAAAGCTGTCATCCGGCTATAGGATAAACAGAGCAGGGGATGACGCAGCAGGCTTATCGATCTCTGAAAAGATGAGAGCACAAATAAGAGGATTAAATCAAGCGTCAAGGAACGCACAGGATGGTATATCCCTTATTCAAACTGCAGAAGGTGCCCTCCAGGAAACCCATGCAATACTTCAGAGAATGAGAGAACTTGCAGTTCAAGCAGCTAATGATACAAATGTAACGAAGGATAGAAGTGCTATAAAACTGGAGTTAAACGACCTTGCAGCAGAAATCACTAGAATAGGTGAAAAGACCCAGTTTAATACCCAGGATCTTTTAACTGGAAGCTTGAGTAATAAGGTAATACAAATAGGTGCAAATAAAGGGGAAACCCTTACTATTTCTATTGCTAATATGAGGGCAACTGCAATTGGTGTTCCTAGTGGATCCCTTTTGGTAAATACAACTACTAATCTTGGTAAAAACATCGATTTGATAAACTCAGCAATAAATACAGTATCTGCAGAAAGAGCAAAACTGGGAGCCAAACAAAACAGGCTGGAGCATACAATCAAGAACCTTGACAACACAGCAGAAAACTTGCAAGCATCTGAATCAAGAATTAGAGATGTAGACATGGCCAAAGAGATGATGACATTTACAAAGAACAACATACTAAACCAGGCAGCAACAGCAATGTTAGCACAGGCCAACCAGGCCCCGCAGGGTGTTCTACAGCTCCTAAGGTAATTATTTGTTTATTTAAAAAGTCAGCGGTTTGCACCGCTGACTTTTTATTATATAATAGTGTTATACAAAAGATAAATAAGGAGAAGGGTTATATGAAGAATTTATTTGAACTCAACCTGGAAGCATTAAGAGAGAACTATTTGACCCTTGTAAAGCGAATTGAAAGTCTGTGTGAAACCCAAACAGACAGTGTTGTGTGTGAGCAGACAAAAAGCGGTATGCTAAATTTCAAGCTAAATTCGGAAGATTCTTCATTTTATTTGCATAGTTCATATGATCCTGTTAAAGAAGCTAAAAATTGGATTTCTAGGATTGACTTGATGGGCTTTGATTCAATTGCAGTATTGGGGATTGGAGCAGGATATCACATAGAAGAACTTATAACCAAATATTCCAACAAAAACAAGATAATAATTGAGCCCAATATATATGTATTTATCAAGCTTTTGCAGGTTAAAGATATAAGGCACATAATAAAAGCACCAAATACTCTTATTGTAGTGAGTGATGACATTGAAAATATTGCTAAAGTCTTTCTTGGTCTTAGGGAAGAAGGACAAATAGATAGTGTACACTTCGAAGAGCTTCTAAGTTATAAAAGGATCTATGGTGATTGGTGGAATAATTTTATAAAAGAATTTATAAAATATTCAAGATTACACGAGATAAACACTAATACAAGTGTATTTTTTGCCAAGGATTGGCTGACCAATTTTTTTGAAAGTTTAAAGCAGTTTCCGGAGAGCGCTTACCTTGACAACTATAAATGTGCTTTTAACAAAATTCCTGCCATAATAGTTTCTGCTGGACCTTCATTAAATAAAAACATTCATTTGCTTAAAGATTTAAAAAACAAAGCTATAATAATATCTGCCGGATCATCTGTCAATATACTTGAAAGCAGAGGTATAACACCTCATTTTATGGTAGGTGTGGATGGTGGAGGGGGCGAAAGCAGGATATTCAACAGTGTTAAGTCAGAGGAAATCTACTTTGCCTATACCTCATCTGTTCATTATGATGGCCTCAAAAATTACAAAGGACCAAAGCTTTATTTTAAGACAAATGCATTAGAATATGGCGTTTGGCTTGATAAAGAAATGGGAGTAGATACAAGAGATATGAGGTCTGGAGCTTCGGTTTCAAACCTTGCTTTAGATATTGCAAAAATGATGGGATGTGACCCGGTAATTCTTATTGGACAGGACTTATCATATCCTAACCTGGAATGTTATGCGGATGGTGCTGTTCTTAAGGATGAGCAAGATAAGGTCATAAAAAAGAGTATTGAGAAAAAAGATAAAATGTATATATTGGAAAAAGATATACACGGCAATCTTGTTCATACAATACCAAGTATGATTTCCATAAAAATATATTTCGAAGAGTTTATAAAAAATAATCCTGACATAAAGTATTTAAATGGCACCGAGGGTGGATTACCAATAAAAGGAGTGGAAAACAAACCACTGGCACAAATAATTAATGAATACTGTGACAAAGAATACGATATTGACAGTATTCTTAAAAGACAATATGAATGTGACCCAATAAGCAGTGAAAATAAAAGAACCAAAACTATAGAGTTTTTGCACAAAATCTATGAACAGAGCGAAAAAATGAAAAAAAGAGCTATTAAGAGGATGGATTTGATTCTCGATATATTAAGTAACGTAAATGATACTAATAATAATAGAAAGTGGAAGGAAATAGATAAACTCACCGACCAAATTGAAAGTTTTGATGTATATAAATACTTTATTGAACCACTGTGTAAATACTTTATACAAGCAGTGAAGAATGAGAGAGAGCGGAAAATAGATTCTATTTTGGACATAACTGGAAAGAAAAAATTCTTGTATGAGGGACTATTATTACAATATACAGATATAAAAGACAAAGTAGTAATTATTAATGACATGTCAAAGAAAATAATAAATGAGATGGACAGGGAGGCCTAAATATGGAACAGTATGAGTTAAAGAAGGAAGTCTTAAGCTCGGCGTTGGAGTATATTGAAAGGGTTTTACCCGGTGTAGAGGAAATAATAGAATGCTTTCAAACCGGTAGGGAAGACAGAGCTACCAACATGATGATTGATCTCATAGAAGGAATACAATGGCTTATACAGGCCATAGACGGGACAAAAGATGTACAGGGTGAACACAGCATAGACACTTCTCAAATAAACTCAGTTTTAAACCAGCTTGTAGAAGCCTATGAAAATATGGATTATGTTTTGTTAAGTGACTTACTGGAGTATGAGCTGCTGCCTTTAGCAAAGACATGGAAAGAAAAGCTTGTTGGTATCCAGGGAGTGTTGGAGAATGACTCTCAAAAATAAAAATCTAAAGCTTTTAAGAGATAAGTATCCAAAATTATTTGATGAAATAGAAAGTAGTGTAGTAAATAGTGAAGAATATGAAATTATAGAGATAAGTAATAATTTAAAAACATTAAAAGTTACGGTTAAAGAGTACCAAGAGTCAAAAAGCTTCTATATGCACAGTAAGTTTGATCCTGTAAAGGAAGCAGCAAGATTTGCTAAAGAGCAGTTTAATCCGGATTCCTCAAAGTGTATTGTATATGGATTCGGTTTAGGATATCATATTCTAGAGATAGCCAAGTTGTTAAAGTCAGAAAACCGTTTATATATTGTAGAGAATAATCTGAGCGTTTTTCAAAGGGCTGTTGAAGAAACAGACCTTGAAAATATTATATTAGATCCTGGAATAGAATTGATTGTTTCTAAGGACATAGGGTATTTATCCAGGAAAATCAAAGAAATTTTAAATGAAGGTGTAGATTTTATTATACACCCTGCTTCTTTAAAGGCAATTCCGCAAGAAAATGAATATTTCAAATTTGTGATGGAAAACTGGAATCTAAAAAAGAGTTTGACTAAGGACTACAGTGATTGGATACAGGATAATATAAAGGGAAACCTTATTTTAAAGAGTCCTAACGCAGGAGTTTTTTTCAATAAGTTTAAAAATATTCCTATTGTCATTGTTTCGACAGGCCCGTCCCTTGATAAGAATATAGACTTTCTTAGTGAAGTGAAGAATAAGGCACTGGTAATATCCGTGGGATCGGCTTTAAGGCCTCTAATGAAAAGAAATATTGTTCCGGATTTTTTTGTTATAATCGACCCACAGGTAGAAACCTATAACCAGATTAAGGGATATGAGGATATAGGAATACCTCTAATCTATCTGGCTGCTGCTTCGCCATTTACAGTTTCAAAATATAATGGCCCAAAATTTATAGCTTGTAATGACCCCTCTCTATTAAAACAAGGAGAGGGTATGGAGCATTTGATTGATCCGGGAGGGTCTGTTTCAACAACTGCCCTTGACATTGCTATAAAGATGGGGGGAAACCCTGTTATTCTAATAGGGCAAGATCTGGCATTTATCAACGGGAAAAATCATGCCGAACATGGTACACATATAAATATAAATTCACCGGATCTTAAAAATATGCGTAAGGTAATGGGACAGAATGGGGAAGTGCTTAACACTTCTTTAGGACTTTTAAGCTATAAATACTGGATAGAAAACAGGATAGAGAAGGAAAACAGGTTGTTTATAAATGCCACTGAAGGTGGCGCTTATATAAATGGAATGAAGCATATCAAGTTAAAGGACGTAATTTCCGATTATCTTAATGAGAGTTTTAATTTTAAGGAGAAAATTAAAGCTATATTAGCGGAAAGCGGGAATGGGTATGTTTAAGAATAAAAAGGTTTTGGTTATTGGTGGAACAGGATCCATAGGAGAGGCACTGGTTGAAAAAATACTTCAAGAGAATCCATCGGTAGTTAGAATCTACAGTAGAGATGAGTTTAAGCAGTTTATGCTTAAGGAAAAGTTTGGGGATCAGTCAAATATAAGGTATTTGATTGGTGATGTCAGGGATAAGGAAAGGCTTGACAGAGCGATGAACGGAGTAGACATCGTTTTTAACCTGGCTGCTTTAAAGCATGTACCGGCTTGTGAATATAACCCTTTTGAAGCAGTGAAAACCAATGTTATGGGAACACAGAATGTAATAGTATGTGCTATGGCCAACAAAGTTAAAAAGGTAATATATACAAGCAGTGACAAAGCAGTCTCTCCGACCAACACCATGGGAGCTACAAAACTCCTGGCAGAGAGGCTTATGTCTTCATCATATTATGCAAGAGGTGATGCAGGAACTGTTTTTGCTTCTGTCAGGTTTGGAAATGTTATGGGTTCGAGGGGATCTGTTATTCCGCTTTTTAAGCAGCAAACTGTAGAGAATGGCTATATTACTGTAACAGAACCTGAAATGACCAGATTTATGATGTCATTGTCACAGGCAGTCGAATTGACTATGAAAGCCTGCAAAATTGCAAAAGGCGGAGAAGTATTTGTTTTAAAAATGCCTGTAATCAGGCTGATAGATTTAGCCGAAGTAATAATTGATGACGTGTGCCGGAAAAATAATCTTAATCCGGAGTCTATAAATATTAAGAAGATAGGTTTAAGGCCCGGAGAGAAGATGTATGAAGAACTGATGTCTGAAGATGAGGCATATAAGGCACTGGAGCTTAAAGATATGTATATTGTCCGTTCACCATATGAAGAACATTCTTATGAAGGGGCTAAGAATGTAGAGATAAGTAATTATAGTTCAGAGGGGGAGAAAGTTCTTACTAAGGAAGAGGTAAGAAAGCTTCTTCTAGATGAAAGTCTGATTTAATAATATTTAGGTTTATAGTCTTATCCGAAGTATTCTGTACAACTAATTTTTGTATCACTTTATACAAATAATTATAAAGGGCTGATAAAGATGAAAGTATTGCTGATAAACATCTCTCTAAGACCTACGTCACCTACACTGTTACCTCCCTTGGGACTTGCGTACATTGCAACAGCTATCCATAATGCGGGCTACGGACTTGAAATACTGGATATTGACGCTCACCGCTACACGGACAATGAAGTAGAGAGCATGATAAGGGAAAAAGACTATGATGTAGCGGCAATGGGATGTATTGTAACAGGATATAAGGAAGTAAAAAAACTTTGCAGCATGATTAAAAGATACAAAAATGTGCCTGTTATCGTTGGAAATTCAGTTGCATCATCTATACCGGAACTACTCCTTGAAAGGACTGAAGCAGATATTGCAGTAATAGGAGAAGGAGACATAACTGATATTGAAGTTTTAAAAGCTCTAGAGAAAAAAGAGGATTTGGCAAACGTTAAAGGAATATATTATAAAAAAGACGGCAAGATTTATAAAACGCCTGTAAGAGAGGCTATCAAGGATATAGACAGTATACCGTTTATAAACTGGGATCTCTTTGATATTGATATATATATTGAAAAGAGCAGGATATACATGAATGAGCCTTATCCTGTTCCCTATGAGGAGTTAAGATCGCTTCCGGTAAATACTGCCAGAGGTTGTGCTTTTAACTGCACATTCTGTTATCATGTTTTCAAAAAAGACAAGTATAGAGTACGCTCTCCCAGATCTGTGTGTGAGGAGATGAAACTTCTTAAAGAAAAATATGGAATAAACTATGTAAATTTATTTGATGAACTTACCTTCTATTCGAGAAAACAGTGTGAAGAATTTGCCGATACCCTTCTAAAATATGACCTTGGCGTGTTTTGGAAAGCTTGCTGCCGGGGGAACCTGTTTAAGGAGGAAGATATTGATCTAGCCAGAAAGCTAAAGAAAGCCGGCTGTGTAGGATTAGGATATTCCCTTGAATCAGCAAATGGAGAAATTTTAAAAGCCATGAACAAGAAGCTTGATAGAAATGAGTTTGTTGAACAGACAAGGGTACTAAGAAAGGCTGGGCTTGCGGTATGGACAAGTCTTGTAGTGGGATATCCCCAGGAAAATGAAGAGACTTTAAAGGAAACCTTTGACTGCTGCTATGATGCAGATATTTACCCAAGTGTAGGATATCTGGTGCCTTTGCCCGGAACACCAATGTATGAGTATGCCAGAAAAACCGGTGCTATAAAGGATGAAGAGGAATACCTTTTAAATTCAGGTGACAGACAGGATTTCAGGATTAACCTTACAAAGCTTGATCATAGAAGCATTGAAGAGATAGTAAAAAGAAATCTTAAGAGAATATCTGATAAATTGGAGCTGGGACTTGATGAGGAAAAACTTTTAAAAACAGGAAACTATAAGCATAAAAGTTTGGGTCTAGCCAGAAGATAAGGGAGGATGTAACATGAGAGTCAATCTACAGGAAAGCACATGGTCTAGTGAATTTGGAAAAGACTATACTGATAGATGTACATTGGGAACTGAAGAGCTAAACAGCCTCTACAAAAACGAATACGGCATCAGTAGACTGGAGATGAACAACAGATTTTTATCAGGGCTGGGGTTGGAAAACAAAAGAGTACTGGAAGTAGGCTGTAATGTAGGTAACCAGCTTGTACAGCTTCAACAGATGGGATTTGAAAACCTATACGGAATAGAGCTTCAGGCATATGCTGTTGAAAAGGCCAAGGGCTTAACAAAGGGAATAAATATCATTCAGGGTATGGGAGACGATATACCCTTTAAGGATGGATTTTTTGACATGATATTTACCAGTGGCGTATTAATTCATATTTCGCCAGAGAAGATTGATAAGGTCATTGAGGAGATATACCGCTGCACAAGAGAATATATTTGGGGATTCGAGTATTATGCTGATGAGTATATCGAAGTGTCGTATAGAGGAAACAAGGATCTTCTTTGGAAAACAAACTACTGCAAGTTGTATTTGGATAAATTTTCTGACCTTGAACTGGTAAAGGAAGAGAAGTACAAATATATAAATAACAATAATATAGACAGCATGTTTTTGCTAAGAAAAAGATAGTAGTAAAAAGTAATAGAATCCATATACGGAGTGGGGGGAAGTAAATTGAGAGCAGGAGTAATAATACAGACTAGAATGGGATCAACCCGCCTTCCTGGAAAAGTTATGCTTGATATATGCGGGAAACCTGTAATCCAACATGTTATTGAAAGAATAAGACAGTCAAAAGAGTTGGATGAGATTATTATTGCCACCACCACTCTAAGACAGGATGATATAATTGCAGATGAGGCACAAAGGAATGGTGTCAGGTGCTTTCGCGGAAGTGAAGATGATGTATTGTCAAGATACTATTTTGCGGCAAAGGAAAACGATCTGGATGTAGTAGTCAGGGTCACATCTGACTGTCCCTTGATTGATCCCTTAGTAACAGGGGACATAGTAAAGTTTTATAAAGATAATAATTATGACATAGTTACAAATGCATGTCCGGATCTAACAAAAAGGACGTATCCAAGGGGCCTTGATACTGAGGTTTTCTCCTTCAGAATTCTTGAAGATGCCTTTAATAATGCCCGGCAAAAGTACCAGAGGGAACATGTTACTCCTTATATATATGAGAACAGCAAGAATATTCACTATTACAAAAACAATACGGATTATTCAGAATACAGGTGGACTCTGGATACAAAGGAAGACTTTGAACTGATTAGCACTATTTATAGATGCTTGTATAAAGGCAGTCATGACTTTTACTACCAGGATATTTTAAACCTTATCAAGGCATATCCTGAAATAGCAAGTATCAATGAAGCTGTGGAACAAAAGAAAATAACTGATGCTGGATGAAAAGGTAGTGATCTACATTGTCAATTGAACTAAGACCCATAAAAGAAGATGACTGTGATTTGCTGTTTGAATGGGTAAACGACGAATCCGTAAGGCGTAATGCCTTCAATACCAATATTATTTCCTATGAGGACCACAAAAAGTGGTTTTATGAAAAGCTTTGCTCCGGTTTGTCATTTATCTATATATGCTGTGCAGAGGGAGAACCGGTAGGACAGATAAGGATAGATGTTGAAGAAGACACGGGAATAATCAGTTACAGTGTGGCAAAACAGCATAGAGGAAAAGGGTACGGGACTACGATACTTAAAGAAGTGTTAAATTTAGTTGAAGCAAATGATATAAAAGTGTGCAAGCTGGTGGGCAGGGTAAAACATACGAATACTCCGTCCCAAAAAGCCTTTGAGAAGGCAGGCTATGAACGCATGGAAAACAAGGACTGCATTGAGTATTATAGGACTATCCAGGGATATTTGAAAAGAGGGGAAGTTAATGAGCGACATAATAGAGGTTAATGGAAAAAAGCTGGGGAAGGGACAACCTTGTTATATCATTGCAGAAATGTCTGCAAATCACGCAGGAGATATAAACAGGGCTATTGAAATAATCCATGCAGCCAAGGATTCTGGTGCAGATTGTATTAAAATACAGACCTATACTCCGGATACCATGACCATTGACTCTGACAAAGAGTATTTTAGAATAAAGAAGGGTACCTGGAATGGTGAGAATCTTTACAATCTCTATCAAAAAGCATATACACCCTGGGAATGGCATAAACAGATAAAGGATGAAACAGAGAAACTAGGCCTTGATTTTCTCTCCACTCCTTTTGACAAAACTTCTGTAGACTTTTTAGAAGGACTTGGTGTAGGATTTTATAAAATAGCATCCTTTGAATTAAACGATATACCACTTATCA
>JBMOLK010000137.1:0-13301 GCA_049325575.1 Bacillota bacterium
AATAAGTTTATTCAGGTACAATACATCACTTTCTATATCTCTTTCTACCTCGCCTATTAGATCATGAAAACCGCTGACAAATGCAATTGGTATACAAAGCTTGTCTGATATATTTTTTATCATTTCATGTCCTTCAAGTACATCCTTTGCAGTAGTGCTGGAAAGGATGTTTGTGTTGTTTACAAGCTTGGTTACCTTTAATCTGGACGAGCCTTCTATTTCATAAATCATTTGCTCGATCTTCTCTAATGTATCGGTCATAGGCCGCTTTGTATTAATAACAAAATACATTTCATAGTCATCATCCAAAATCTCATCCCTGTATCTGGATAAAACCCTTGCTCCGAGATCATCACCACCTACATCGAAAATTACGCTATATTCCTTTTTTTCAAACAGGGTATTAATCTCTGCCGGAAGAGCAGGAACATCAACGTTCGTATTGGCATATAAGGGGGTAACTACCCATATATTTCTCGCCTCTAATACACTTTTTGCATCGGTAGTACGAAAATAAGGATTAACTATGTCAAAATCAACAATTGCAGTTTTAGGACACTGTTCAGAAAGTTTTAAGGCAAAGTTGACAGCTACTTCTGTTTTTCCACTTCCAAAGTGTCCTGTGAAAATGCTTATCCGCTTTTTAAACATGAACATACCCCTTATAATTATGATAACACATTATTATAACTTCATAAATAATTATTTAACAAAAAATTCTATAAATTTCTATTTATTCTTTATAACCTATCAAATCTTTAACAACTTCACCAGCCATTATAAGCCCTACAACAGACGGAACAAAGGAAATGCTTCCCGGTATCTGATGCCTTACAGTACACTTTCTTGCAGTACCCTTGGGACATATGCAGCTGGAACTACAGCTTGAACTCTTGGTTTCAACAGGCTTAATAGGTTCTTCCCTGGAGTACACAACCTTAAGAGACAGTATATTCCTTTTTCTAAGCTCCTTACGCATGACCTTTGCAAGGGGACATATGGAGGTTGCATAAATATCTGCAACCTCAAACTTTGTAGGGTCCAGCTTATTACCCGCCCCCATGCTGCTTATAACAGGGATATCCATTTCATTTGCTCTCACAATAAGATCAATCTTGCCGGTCACTGTGTCAATTGCATCTATTATATAGTCATAATCTTCATTGATAAGTTCACTTGCAGTATCAGGCATATAGAACTTTTGATGTATGGTTACCTGGGCCTTTGGGTTGATTTCTAGTATTCTGTCCCTCATAACCTCCACCTTAGGCTTACCTACAGTCTTTCTGGTAGCATGAAGCTGCCTGTTGATATTGGTAAGGCATATACAGTCATCATCAACCAGCACCAGTTTCCCAACACCGCACCTTACAAGACCTTCAACTGCAAAGGTTCCTACTCCGCCTATCCCAAATACAGCAACCTTACTATTATTAAGCTTTTCTAAAGCTTTTTCACCAATCAATAATTCCATTCTGGAAAACTCATGTAACATAAATTCACCCTGTAAATATTTTATCCTGTTTATCTAAGATTAGTCGATTTTATCTCTTTCATCTAATTCCAAAAAAAACAAATACCACAATATATAAATCACTTCTTTTTCTCACATACTTCAAAAAGTCTTTTGCCGAGTATTTCAGCACGCTTTACAGCAAACTCATCCTTTTCTGCCGGCCTGTGAGCACACACTCCATGATGTCCGCAGTCATCTTCTATATATCCATCTCCCACAATAACCATGCCATGTACCAGCATTATATCATGCAGAGCCTTTATTGTTGTCTCCTGCCCGCCATATTTGGAAGCACCTACAGTCACTCCTGCAGCAGGTTTGTTGTAAAGAATCTTTTCTGCTCTAAGTTTTCTTGTCTTATCAAAAAAAGCCTTTAACTGAGCACAAATACTTCCAAAATATGATGGGCTTCCAAACAGAACTCCATCAGCTTTCTTCAGTATCTCAAAAGCCTCTTCAAGCTTTGTTCCCTTATAGCATACGCCGGAACACGGTGTACTACACGCTGTACAAAAGCTGTGTTTTGCAGAACTTAAAAGCTCGGGCACTTCCAACACAACAGTCTCTGCCCCTAAACTCTTTGCCTTTTCTAGTACCACATTCATAAGGAATTTAGTATTCCCGTCCTTGTTTGGACTTCCATTAAGACCTACTATTAACAACTTCATCACCTCTAAATAATAATACTAACATAATATTCAATAGTTCTCAATTAAAACACAATAAAAAGCAATAAAAAGAACTATCAAATTGGCAGAGTGAATAATATGCTTATCTTTTATGGCCGCTAACTCTACGTTTCGCAGCCAAAGCTTTCAAATGCTCTTCGATTTTTTACAACAAAATAGGGATAGGTACTGGCGGAACCAATACCCGCCTGTTGACTATCCCTTTTTTTAAAAATTTACTTTGTATTTATTAATGAATCAAATCGTTAAACCAAGAAACTGTTGGTTATTATAAAGCCTTTATGGTTTCCTTCAATTTTTCCGCCGCAAGGTGCAGCTTTTTATACTCTTCCTCCTCCAGTGATATCTCGAATATCCTTTCAATTCCGTTGGAGTTAACGATAGAAGGTAGACTCAATGCTACATCACTAATACCATAGCTTCCGTTTATGACACTGCTTACAGTAATTATAGAATTTTGATTTTTCAATATTGCTTCAACTATTCTGTTTACAGCAAAAGCTATAGCATAATATGTTGCACCCTTTAGCTTTATAATCTCCGATCCCGACTCCTTAACATCCTTAGCTATTTTCTGCCTTTCCAAACTACCGCATTTTTTCGTGCAGGTTGAACAAAACTCATCAAACCTCTGCCCTGCTATGTTGGTTGCACTCCACACGGGTATTTGTGCATCACCATGCTCCCCTATTATATAGCCGTGAATATTCTTAACATCAATGTTACAGTGCTGGCTTAGAAGATAGCGGAACCTTGAGCTGTCTAAAACCGTCCCGGACCCGAACACCTTACCCTCCGGCAGTCCCGAGATCTTTTGTACTAGATATGTCAGTATATCTACAGGATTTGATACAACAACTATAACCCCACCATTATAATGCTGCATGATTTTTGGAACCATATCTTTTATAATATTTGCATTGTTTTTTGCTAGGTCAAGCCTGGTCTGTCCCGGTTTACGGGCGGCACCGGCAGTTATAATTATGATATCTGCATCTTTTACTGCATCGTAATCACCGGAGGTTATGGACATCTGTCCGGCAAAGGCAAGGCCATGATTTAAATCCAGCGCTTCGCCCTGAGCTTTTTCCTTATTAATATCAATCAATACAATCTCTGTGGCTAACCCGCTCATTGTTAGAGCAAATGCCGAAGACGCCCCAACAAAACCACTGCCTACAACAACCACCTTGCCTTTTGGCTTCACAAAATCCATTAAAGTTCGCTCCTTCCCCTCTATAACATAAATCAACTGATTACTATTAAAATACCACCCAGATAAACAAAATAACAAAAAGGAGCACATTTATATTGCTTTCTCATGGACCTTATAGTTTGATTTCTGTATCCAACAAATGGAGAAACTTAGCCAGCCAATCAGGATGAGCAGGCCAGGCTGGAGCTGTAACAAAATTCTTATCCATATGAGATTTGTCCATGGGCAAATCAACATATTTTCCGCCTGCCAATTCAATATCAGGTTCTAAAGCAGGGTATGCAGAGCATTGTACATCTTTCACCACTCCTGATGCTATAAGGACCTGCGCTCCATGACATATTGCACCGACAGGCTTGCCTTCAGATGCAAAATGCTTTACAGCATCAATAACCTTGGAATCAAGACGAATATACTCCGGTGCACGACCACCCGGTATTAGTAAAGCATCATATTCTTCTACATCAATTTCTTCAAATGTAGCGTTTAGAGTAAAATTATGCCCCCTCTTTTCGCTGTAGGTCTGGTCCCCCTCAAAGTCATGTATGGAAGTCCTTACAATATCTCCGGCTTTTTTATAGGGGCAAACAGCATGAACTACATGTCCAACCATTTTAAGAGCTTGAAAAGGAACCATTACTTCGTAATCCTCTACATAATCACCAACTATCATCAGTATCTTTTTTGCTGGCATTATAGTACCTCCTTTATATGTGGATCTATTAAAATTAAAACATATACATCAGAATAATTATATTTATCATTCTTAAAAATATTCACGCAGCATAAATATAAAATTCCTTCACCCTTTGGATTATATATATGCATTAAACTTTTGGAAGATAGAGGTACACTGTAGTGCCAACGCTCTCCTTACTTTGGATATCTATTCCACCACCGTGTTTTTGCATAACACTGTAGCAATATGATAACCCTAGACCATAACTCATATTAACGCACTTTGTTGTAAAGAAAGGCTTCATTACATGATTTAAGTTTTCTTTGGATATCCCTTGGCCGTTATCCTGTAAAGATATGACAACTTGATTTTTCATCTTTCTGGTTTGAATAGACAATATTCCTTCTACATCCATGGCTTCTATGGAATTACGCAGGATGTTTATTATCACTTCTTTCATATGCACTTCATCACATATGACTTCCCCCTCATAGTTGTATTCTTTTTTCACAGCAATTGATTTTTCTTCAATATATGGCTCAACCATCAATATGGAATTCTCAATAATATCAGCTATTCTGTGTTTTTTTCTGTCAAGAACAACATCGTTAATATGGTGATGTATTTTATTCACCATCTCCAGCATGTGGGATGATGAATTTGAAATTATGCTTAAGTACTTGTTCAATCTCGGGTCGGCAGAATTGACCAGTGTATTAATATTATTAACACACATATTGATTTTGGAGATTTCATTTTTGATTGTGTGATTAATTAGAGCTGTTCCCAAACCCAAAGCTTTTATAGTATCATCCATATAAACCTTTTCCAGCTTTAGTCTTACCCCCAGAATTCCATACTTGTTACTAACTATAAAAAATAAAACTACGTTGGGAATAATAAAAAATCCGTTATATCTCCACAAGTCATTTAAATTGAAAGCAAGTAATACATAATTGGTTAGAAGGCTAAAGAACGTAATTGGCGTAATCAAAAGACATTTTAATAATCTATTCCACTTTACAAATACTTCTTTTTCTTTTATAAAGGCATGCACAAGAAGAAAGTTTGAAATTATCCAGTAAAGGATCACCCAAATTGAAAGTACCGTGTATGAAGGCTTAAAAACAGGCTTATTAGGATAAAGGATATACATGGCAATAATGGGTATTAGAACCATTATTGCTATTTTGGCCTTCCATTTTTCAAGCCTTCCTTTAAACAATATGGAATCATAAACTGTAAACATCAGAAATGTATAAGGAGGAAAATAGTGGGTTGCAGAAGCAAGGTTTTCATTAAATGCTCTTATTAGATCAATGATATTTTGATTGCTCGTTATATTGCTATGTATAAACGGAATTATTGTCTCTCTTAAGACAACTGTGAAAGCCCCTAATCCTGATAAATAAATAGTACTGCCTAGCCAATATATGGCCTTATTCTTTGAGTTTAAAACAATTAATATTGTTCCAAAGATAATTTCCAGCAAAAAAATAGTAAACATTTTAGCTTTTTCCCCCTGAAATTATAATATCATATAAAAGCTAATGTCTACTATTACTTTTTAATCATGATGTAACTGCTGACTGCGCCTTGGCTTCTCAATCAGTAACTTCCCCTACTGTTTTTGCTTCCGGCTTATTTTCCTGCAAATAGCCACGCAAAAAAGGGGAAGTAACTGCTGACTGCGCCTTAACTATCCATGGCGTCTCTTAAGGCTTTTACAAATTCACCTACATTTCTTACTGCTTCATCTTCACTCCTGCTCACTTCGACCTGTCTTACTATGGCGCTTCCTACGATGAGTCCGTCACAATAGCCCTTAAGCTCTCTTATATGCTCCGGGGTGGAAATTCCAAATCCCAATGCCTTAGGTATTTTTGAGTACTTGTTTATATATGAAAAGAATTCATCAAAGTCTGTATCAAATTCCTTTCTTACACCTGTAACACCAAGTGAGGATACACAGTATAAAAATCCTTGTGCTTCCTTGGCTACCTTTTCAATTCTATCCTTTGATGTAGGTGAAACCAACGTAATTATATCAACTGGATACCTGGATGCGATTTCATCAAGCTCCTGCTTCTCCTCAAAAGGCAGATCAGGAATGATGAGACCGTCAATACCCGATTGTACACAGTCCTGAAAGAACCTGTCAGGCCCATACTGCAAAATGCAGTTATAATAGAGCAAATACACCAAGGGAACCTTAACTTCTTTTCTGATTTCACTTACCATGTTCATTATATCTTTTATTTTAATATCGTTCTTTAATGCTCTGCTGTTTGCCAGCTGTATTACGGGCCCTTCGGCAATAGGGTCTGAATAGGGTATTCCAAGCTCTATTATATCAGCCCCCTTTTGTTCCATCTCCTTTACAATCCTTATAGTAGCATCTAAGGTAGGGTCACCTGCAGTAACAAAAGTAATAAGGGCCTTTTTATTCATCTCCCTTAGCTCATCGAATTTACCACTTATTCTATTCACTCAAATCCACCCCCATATAACGTGCTATAGAGTATACATCCTTATCTCCTCTTCCGGATAGGTTTATGACAATAATTTTATCTTTGGATAGTGTAGGTGCAAGCTTCATAGCATATGCCACAGCATGAGAGCTTTCCACTGCCGGTATAATTCCCTCTGTTTTTGTTAGATATTTAAAAGCCTCTACGGCTTCTTTATCATTCACAGGTACATAATCTGCTCTTTTGGATTTGTGGAAGTATGCATGTTCCGGACCTATTCCCGGATAGTCAAGCCCTGCAGAGATTGAATATACAGGTGTGATCTGTCCATCCCCATCCTGCAGAAAATATGACTTCATTCCGTGAAGGACGCCTATACTGCCTTTTGTAATTGATGCTGCATGCTTCTCTGTATCTATCCCTTCTCCTGCCGCTTCAACACCTATCATCCGAACCTCTTTATCATTTAAAAATGGATAAAAAAGCCCCATGGCATTGCTGCCTCCGCCAACACAAGCTATAAGATAGTCAGGATATCTTCCTTCCTTTTTCATTAACTGTTCCTTAACCTCATCTCCAATAATGCTTTGAAGGTCTCGTACTATTGTAGGGTAAGGGTGAGGTCCCACAACAGATCCTAAAACATAAAAAGTGTCATTGACCCTGGATGCCCATTCTCTCATTGCCTCACTTGTTGCGTCCTTTAGTGTGGCAGTACCTGAAGTAACTGGACGTACACTTGCACCTAAGAGCTTCATTCTAAACACGTTAAGTGCCTGCCTCTCCATATCTTCCTTACCCATGAACACTTCACATTCCAAGTCAAAAAGAGCTGCCGCTGTAGCTGTTGCTACCCCATGCTGCCCGGCTCCAGTCTCTGCAATAACCTTCTTTTTACCCATACGTTTTGCCATAAGGGCCTGCCCCAGGACATTGTTTATCTTATGGGAACCTGTATGGTTTAGATCTTCCCTTTTTAGATATACTTTTGCGCCTCCAAGGTCTTTAGTCATCTTTTGGGCATAATACAACAAGGAAGGCCTTCCTGCATATTCTTTAAAATAAAAATCAAGTTCATCCTGAAACTCTTTATCGTTTTTAAATTTTTCATAAGCTTGTTCAAGCTCCAAAAGTGCATTCATTAAGGTCTCCGGGGCAAATTGCCCACCGAAATCACCGAATCTTCCTTTTCTTTGTTCCATTGTTTCCTACCTCCTTATTTCACAGCTTGCGCCATAAAATCATCGACACTCTTAACTTCTTTAATAAAGGAACTTATTTTAACTTCATCCTTAAAGCCATCGGTTTCAACTCCACTGCTTACATCTACCGCAAAGGGCCTAACCATACCAACAGCGCCGGAAACATTACCCGTATCAAGTCCGCCGGCCAAAATAATTTTGCCATACTTTTTAGCAAGGCATGCAAGTTCCCAGTCAAAGGTTTTACCTGCACCGCCGAAGCTTCCCTCAACATAGGTATCAAGAAGAAATGCATCTACATCATACAAAGACATGCTTTTAACCGATTCTTCATCCCTGACCCGCACAGCCTTCCATATCTCAACCCTTTTGATGTTTTCACCATGCAGCGCCTCTTTTAGACTTTCAATGTACTCCGGGGATTCATCACCATGGAGCTGTATACAATCAAGTCCGCAATAACGGGTGATTTCAGCAACTTCAAGAGCATCTTCGTTGACAAATACCCCCACTGCCTTAATATCTGAAGCAAGCTCAGCCCTTAAGTCCGCAGCAAGCTCCTTTGAAACCTGCCGTTTGCTCTTTGCAAAAACGAGGCCTATATAATGGGGTAAATAACAGTTTACATACTCTATATCTTCTTTCCTTCTTAAACCGCAAATTTTAACACCTGTCATATTTTCACCGCTCTTAATTCATCGATTTTTCCACGAATGGAAGGTGCCCTCATAAAGGTTTCTCCAATTAATACGGCATCTACTCCCAGTTCTTTAAGGTACTTCATATCATCGGGGCTCTTTATCCCGCTCTCACTCACCACCGCCCTGTCATGAGGTATGTAGTTCATGAGCTTTTCCGTAGTCTTAAGGTCTACATCAAAGGTTTTAAGGTCCCTGTTGTTTATACCTATTATTTTTGCACCGGACTCTAAAGCCCTCTCAAGCTCTCCCTTATCATGAACTTCGACCAGGCACTGCATCCCAAGAATACCTGCTACTATCTGGAACTTTTTTAAGTCTTCATCCGATAATAATGATACAATAAGCAATATGGCATCAGCACCAAGGCATCTGGATTGGTATACCTGCCATATGTCTATTATAAAGTCTTTTCTTAAAACAGGCAAAGAACTGGACTGTCTTACTCTTATTAAGTATTCATCATCACCTAAAAAGAAGTTCTTTTCCGTCAGTACAGAAATTGCCTGTACATTCGATTCACTGTATTCCTTTGCAATGGCCAGCGGATCAAAGTTCTCCTTTATTATTCCTTTTGAAGGGGATGCCTTTTTTACTTCAGCTATTATGGATATGTTCTCATCACGCTTTATAGCACTATAAAAATCCTGTGTCTTATGCATTCCAGGCCTTTTAATCCTCTGTTTCCATCCTTCTATGGAAATCCTGCTCATTTCATCTCTTAGCTGTTTCTTTCTTTCCTCAACTATTTTATCAAGAATCATATTATCCTCCAGTAATAAAAAATCACAAAATTTCGATTTAAAAAGAGTTTGTGAACTCTTTTAATTCATTTAACTTTTTAAGTGCCCTGCCTGTATCAATTATATCTTCTGCAGCTTTTATACCGTCTTCAATACTATCAGCTGCTTTTCCAACATAAAGCGCAGCAGCTGAATTTAGCACCACAATATCTCTTTTAGGCCCCTTCTCACCTTTGAAAATTGAACATATAATGTCGGAGTTCTCCTTTGCATCCCCTCCCATAAGGTCATCTTTGGACGCCAGCTTAAACCCATAGGTTTTAGGATCTAGCTCGTAGTTTAAAACCTTGCCATCCCTAACCTCTGATACCTTGGTTGAGGTCGTTGTGGTTATTTCATCCATACCATCCAGCCCATGTATAACCATTGCCCTTTCCAAGCCCAGGTTTAATAAAACGTTAGCCATAGACTCGGTAAGCCTTTCATTAAATACTCCCAGCACTTGGCCCTTGGCATTGGCTGGATTAGTCAAAGGTCCTAGTATGTTGAATATTGTCCTTATCCCAAGTTCTCTTCTTGGACCTGCAGCGTGCTTCATTGACTTGTGGAATGCAGGTGCAAACATGAAGCCTATGCCAACCTTTTCAATACACTCCTTTACCTGATCCGGACTAAGCGATATATTGATCCCAAAGCCTTCAAGAACATCCGCACTTCCGCTTCTGCTGGATATGGACCTGTTTCCATGCTTTGCAACAGACACCCCCCCTGCTGATGCTACAAAAGCTGCTGCAGTTGATATATTAAATGTGTTTGATCCATCTCCTCCTGTACCGCATGTATCAATATAGTATTCGACTTCAGGATTAATCCTGTCAGCTTTTTCCCTCATTACCCTGGCACAGCCGGTTATCTCCTCTATGGTTTCACCTTTAATCCTTAATGCTGTTATAAAGCTTCCTATTTGAGCCTGGGTTGCATCACCGTCCATAATACAGTTTAATGTTTCTATTATCTCCTGCTCACTTAAATTTTTTCCCTCAACCAATTTTGAAATTGCACTCTTTAACATAATGCCCCACTCCTCTCTTCTCATCTCTTCCTGCTATTTATGTTTTAATTGTCAAACTCTTTTAATACTTAGAAAATTCTTAAGTATTTCCTTTCCCTCCGGTGTCAGAATTGATTCCGGGTGGAACTGTATACCAAATACAGGATAGCTTAAATGCTTAAGCCCCATTATCTCTCCATCGGAAGTCCTGGCACTCACCTTTAAACTGGCGGGTAGAGTTTCATTTTGAACTATAAGCGAATGATATCTTCCTACCCTGATTTTTTCAGGAATAGATCTAAAAAGCTCACATTCCGGGTCTAAATCAACTTCCGATGCTTTGCCGTGCATCAGTTCCTTTGCATGTACCACCTTTCCTCCAAATGCTTCACCTATTGCCTGGTGGCCCAAACATACTCCCAAAGTGGGTACATATTCTCCCAAAGTTTTTATTAGCTCGATACATATACCTGCATCCTTGGGAAATCCCGGACCTGGAGAAATTATAATGTGGGAAGGATTCTTCTCCCTGATTTCTTCAATAGTAATCTTATCGTTTCTAAACACCTCTATATCAGGGCTTATTTCTCCTATATACTGATAAAGGTTATAAGTAAAAGAATCGTAATTATCAATAATCAAAATATTGTTCTTCATCTTATTTCACCTACCTCTTCCAAAGCTTTTAGAAGTGCCTTAGCTTTGTTTATACACTCCTCATATTCCTTTTCGGGAACCGAATCTGCTACTATACCAGCACCTGCCTGTACATAAGCCTTCCCATCTTTAAATATCATAGTTCTTATTGTAATACAACTGTCAAGGTTACCGTTAAAGCTTAGATAGCCTATAGCACCACCGTAAGGTCCACGCTTTACTGTTTCAAGCTCGTCTATTATTTCCATTGCCCTCACCTTAGGCGCTCCTGACAAAGTACCTGCCGGAAGAATAGACATCAGGGCGTCAAATGGAGTCTTATCTTCTCTAATCTCACCCTGAACGTTTGTTACTATATGCATTACATGCGAGTACCTTTCTATATGCATAAGGTCCTTTACCTTGACGGTACCGTATTTTGATACTCTTCCTATATCATTTCTTCCAAGGTCTACAAGCATTGTATGCTCTGCAAGTTCCTTTTCATCAGAAAGCAGGTCCTTCTCCAGAGCATCATCTTCAGCCTTTGTCTCGCCTCTTTTCCTTGTTCCCGCAATAGGACAGGTTTCAACTGTTCCGTTTTCGACCCTTGCCAGCATCTCCGGTGAAGACCCCACCAGCCTGTAGTCGTTAAACTTAAGATAATACATATAGGGCGAAGGATTTATGATTCGCAAGACCCTGTATACATTAAAGGGATTTTGATCAGTCTCAACACACAGCCGCTGTGAAAGCACCACCTGAAATATGTCTCCGTCTTTGATATACTGCTTTGCCTTTAATACATTCTCACAATACTTTTCTTTTGAAACATTGCTGGTAAATATAAAGTCTTTGTCTCGTTTATCAAAGTCCGGTGTAAAATTATCAGCTATTTTCCATCTAGTCTCTAAAATTTCCCTGTAAATGGCTTTTATCCTGTCTACTGCACTGTTGTATCCTCTTTCTATATTACCGTTGACATGAATATTCACGATAATATGGATTTTTTGCTTCAAGTGGTCAAACACCAGCACTTCATCTGTAAACATAAAATGGCTTTCAGGAAGATTCAAGTCGTCCTTAGGAGTATTTGGGAGCTTTTCATAGTACCTTATAAGGTCATATCCGAAAAAGCCCACTGCCCCACCGTTAAACCTGGGAAGTTTAGGTAGGTTTGCCCCTCTATACCTTTCCATAAGTTCTCTTATAATCTCTACCGGGTTTCCTTCCTCTTCCCTAATGGTACCTGCCCTATCTTCAATAATCGTTCTATTCTTATAGCTCTTCACAACAAGGAAGGGATTTCTTCCTATTATTGAGTATCTGGCCCACTTTTCTCCGCCTTCAACACTTTCTAGCAGGAAACAGTACTTGCTTCCCTCAAACCTTTTAAAAAGGCTTATAGGGGTCTCCATATCGGCATAAACTTCCATTGAAACCGGTATGATATTGTAGTCTCTGGCTAAATCCTTAACACTATCTACAGTTGGATAAAACATTCCGACGCCTCCTTATTTTTATAAGGAAGACATGAGAGAAGACCAAATATAAAAAGCCAGGTTGAAGATACCTGGCAATTAGACGCAAATTTAATTAACTCATCTCGCCTTGTCTCTTCTCATCTCTTCAAACTAAAACTAAACTCATCTATTCTTGAAATAATTATAGCACGGCACAAATCAAAAATGCAAGTAGATTTATAATTATTTTAACCTGGTTTGTACTTTCTTTACAGATAATTATTCTTGACACATGGTATTTTACAAAAGTAAAATGTACAGTGTAAGAATATACAAATGATAAAGATAAGGAGATAATATGATTTCCAGAACTATAGATTTCGTAAAAAAGAACAGCTATATCCTGTTAATTTTGTTAGGCGTAATACTAAGGCTTATATGGATTTATGTTATGCCCACCTACCCGGAAACCGATTTTATGTGGTATCATGTAAAAGGCACAGAAATTGCCCAGGGTAAAGGCTTTTTAAACGGAATATATCCCTATTATACAGGAAGACCGGGATTCCCTACCGCTTTTAGGCCCATAGGCTATCCTGGAACACTGGCAGTTCTTTATTACATCTTCGGTTCTGGTTTTATGGTAGGAAAACTTTTTAATGTAGTACTTTCAGCTTTAATCATGTTTTTAACATACAAGCTTGCCAATAAGTTTTTTGGCAGCAAAATAGCATTGCTGACCCTGCTTATTTTCGCATTATCGCCCCTTGCAATTACCTATAACAGTATACTATGCTCCGAAATACTGTTCTCTGCACTTTTAATGCTTTCAATATATTTATTCTTTTATAAAAACAATCCGTTCCTTATAGGTTTACTGATCGGATATTTGACCTTAGTGAGACCTATCGGCATGTTCTTTCCTATAATTTTTGCA
>JBMOLK010000138.1:0-13299 GCA_049325575.1 Bacillota bacterium
TATGCTTAAGCTGTCCAGGTCCTCTATATCCTTAAGTCCTGGAGCAGTACCTTTTCTAACCATCTTTTTTACTTCTTCAATGATCCAGCCTGTTGCAGCTACCGTCTCAAGGCATCCATAATTTCCGCAGCCGCATCTTGGTCCTTCTTCCTCCACTACTATATGACCAACTTCGCCTGCAGCCCCTCCTACACCTTTGTATAACCTTCCGTCAATAAATATTCCTGCACCAATACCTGACTTCATATTAATGCAAACAAAATTCTCGATATCTTTACAGCAGCCTATCCACTTCTCACAAATAGCGGAAGCTTTTGCTTCATTCTCAACATAAACCGGTATATCGGGAAGATTATTTAAATATGATTCCATGCTGATATTTCTCCAGTTTAGGTTTGGAGCAAAGATTATTTTATGAATCTCACTCTTAACAAGACCAGGAACTGAAATCCCCAACCCAAGAAAATCATCCTTGTTTTTGGAATATCTGGCCATAATCCCTTTTACAGCATCCCCAACCTTATTAATTACACTCTCAAAAGATATATCCTCCGGCATAGATATCAAGTCTTCATGTATTATATTGCCTGCTATATCCATAAGTACTGCGTTCATATTATCCACGTCTATATCAATTCCTATAGAGTAAAAAGAATGCGGCTTAAGCTCGTATAATACCGGCCTCCTCCCTCCATTGGAGTCCCCCACACCAGTTTCGTGTATATAGTCCTTTTCAATAAGTCCCGAAACTATTATTCCCACAGCTGTGGGTGAAAGCCCCGTTATCTGTGAAAGCTCTGCTTTGGATATTGCCCTGTAAGTCCTTATTAGATTCAATATTTCTGTCTCATTCAAACGTTTTAAATATTTGTTGTTCCCTACATTACTCTCAATCATATCATAACCCCTATCTTTTTTTCTCTATATAATTCCTCTTTGATACACTTTTACTCCTATTCTAACATATTTAATAAATTTGCTAAAGTAAACTATTTAAATTTTTTCACATATAGAGATCGAACTGTAAAAGTAGATAAACAAGATAGGCAAGCCATTTGTATCAAATTAGCGGAGCGAATTATATGTTTATCTTTACAGTTCGTTATCTCTAATAAAACTAAGGAATAAAGCAGGACAATAAATTCCCAACTTTATTCCTTTAAGTATATAGGTAATAAAATGAGTAGAAGCTTTTTTGTAATTAAAACAAACCAGTACTATGTACTTCACTGTTAAACATGCACCAATCAGTTATAGAAATCGAACTGTAAAAGTAGATAAACAAGATAGGCAAGCCATTTGTATCAAATTGGCGGAGCGAATTATATGTTTATCTTTACAAGCTCGTTATCTCTAAAAGTTAAACTTAAAATATGAACATACCCACACTCATTATAGATATTCGAGTAAAGTATGAATTTTGATACCTCATTTGATACTTTTTTGATTTTTTTATTGCAAGTCATCTTCTATGTATTGATTAGCATCGTATTCCAATATGTTGGCGAAGAATAAAAATATACTTTACATTTTACTATTCTTAAAGCGTGATATTACCCTGCTTATTAACAAAGTTATAAGTATAAGCAATATCAATACAGCCAAATATATAATCCTTTCCTGGTTACTCATTAACATAATACCCTATCCTCCTGCACATAAGTTTTTATCTCTCTTTATATACCCGTATCCAAAATACAGGTTTTTTATTTAATATTATAGGGCTGATTATTTAGGTGCATTTTAACAGCTCTGTAAAATAAATTAAAGTAATTATTATATACCATACAATGAGAAATAAGTAAATATTTATTTGCTATAAAGAATAGAAAAATTTCTGTATATTGCATTTCCTCTGCATTAACTCATTAAATAAAATCGGGTTCCCTAGTCGGGTACCCGATTTTATTTATTCCGGTTTTTATTGAATTAGCAATGCCATTACTATTTATATCAGAAGCATTTTATACATATATTCATTTAAGAGCTAAGATTTATTAACTTTAGAAACTGCTAATTATCCCTAGTATATACCGCTTTAATAAAGTGAGGTCGGTTGAATTAATCAAACCATCACTATTAACATCTGCAGCCTTGCTTCCTCCAGGATTGGGAAACTTGTCAATTATTTTAAGCAGGTATCTCTTTAGTAAGGTGTAATCGTTTGAATTGACAATACCATCTACACTAGCATCACCTTTCATAATTAAAGGTGTTGGAGTAGGTGTCGGCAAAGGCGCAATTGTAGCATTGATGTCTACATAGTTAGCCCTTATGCATGTGTACATAGGCCGCATGATTAGTTTTGTTGAAGAGCTCATAACGTTTTCAATGCTTCCTGTATCACCAACCCACTTTTCAAACTTTTTTCCTGCTGGGGCAGGATTAGCTGTTATACTAACTACTTCACCTTCCTTGTAAATTCCACTGGCTGTACCTTCAAGAACCTCAAGCCTATAGTCCCTGTCAGTTCTAAAAGGAGATGCAGGTATACCTTCTTTATTATAGAGGTTTCCAATTGGATTATCAGACCATGAGTATCTTACTGCAACAGGCTCGGTTACAGTTGCTGCGGAAAGTACAACTGTATTATTTTCAATCATTGCATCCGCCCATACAAAATTCTTGTCGGGCCCGGCTATTGCAAAGCCCTTCAAAGTTCCCCCTGTTATCTCTTGAACAGGTTCCAGCCCCGTTTTTTTTCCAACCATTAAACCACTGCCGGCATTGTCAAAGGTTATTCTGATTTTATTTCCTTCCCTGGACATGGACTTATACAAGGGCCCTTCGGGTACAAGGATTTTATCATAATACTTTCCCAGTGCACATTGAGCTGACCTTATGCCTACATCCTGCTTATTGGTTGGGTGCACATTACCTGAATCACCTACATCTATAGTTACAATCAAGCCACTGTTTGCATCCCTTTGTGAAGTAACCAGTTGAGCTTCCCTTAGAAGTGTCCATGACCCGTTTTGAACGGGCGCATTCTGCAGACCTGCAATATTGGGAAGCTGGATTATAATAAACGGGAAGTCTCCTATACCAAATTTAGATCTCCAGTCAATGATAAGTGAAGAAAGCAGTTTGCCATACCTGTAATCCTTCTCTGTATTTGCCTCTCCCTGGTACCATAGAGTCCCTTTTATCCTGTAAGGAACAACCGGAGCTATCATACCGTTATAAAGGCCTGTAACCGAATTGGCGTTACCCAGGTAATTCAGTTCACTCTGGTAGTCTTCATAGGTTTTTAGCATCTCCATGCTTGTCCAGCACTCTATCTTTGTTCCTCCAACAGCAGAAACAATTATTCCAACCGGAACATCCAATTCATTATGTAATTTACGTGCAAAGAAATACCCCACGGCAGATACATAGGGTGCTGTCTGCGGTGAGAGAACCTGCCATTTGCACTGGTCAGGATAGCTGAATTTGTCCTGGGGTACACTGTTGTACCCGTGAGGTACATTAAAATAACGTATATTTGGATAGTTTGCATTCTGGACCTCTGTGGTACCGTTGGCAGCTTCACGAAGCTGCATTACCATATTTGACTGGCCTGAACAAAGCCATACTTCCCCGAAAAGTATATCACTTATTGTTTTTGTTTGTGAGCCGGTGACGGTCATCTGATAGGGGCCACCCTTGGGGAAGGGACCTATTTTAACGGACCATTTTCCACTTTGATCGGCAACACCTGTTGATGTCTGGCCCCCTATCTCTACTGTTACCTTTTCGCCGGGATTAGTCCAACCCCAGACAGGATTTTCAACATCCCTCTGAAGAATCATATGATCAGCAAATAAGGAATGAACAAAGGGTTTATCTGCATATGTTCCAGCAGAAAAGGTATTGCTTGTAGAAACCGTCACCAAGCAGGCTGAAATCAACATTGCAAGGATAACAGGTATAATTTTGACTATTTTCATTATATGTACCTCCCCAAATTTACAAATAGTATTTTAATATTTCTTATTTACATTTTACTACAAGTCCAATAAGTAGTAAAACAGTTAGTAGTAAGAAGCCTATACCTTTTTGCAAAAATAAATACTCCCCTTTAAATTCAACGTTTCTTCGCCTTCCATATAACCCCTGTACCAGGCTCATAGCCATGATTTTCCTCGATGTGCAGACCGAAATCGGCAATATACATTTCACCTTTGGAACTAAAAATAACATCTATAGGCCTTTCAAGGCCACCTCCACCGGTATGTGAAGCCGCATAGCCAGTCTTATTTATTGCAAATGTATATACTTTTCCTGTTCTCATATGTTATCCTTGCCTACAACCCCGGAATTGGTTGCTGTACCCTGTCCAAAATACATCTTTCCGTCAGGTCCAAATACCACCCTGTTATTATGATGGTCTCCCCAGCTTGGAAGCCCGGCAATAATATCCTCTTTTGTTCCGTCCGGTTTGACTTTGGTTATAAAGCCCCTGTGTGCCACATATATATTTCCTTTGTAGTAGGTTATTCCCGTAAGAGGAGGGTTAAAACCATCAGCAATGACCTCAAAACCGCCTCCGGTATACTTTAAAACCTTCCCGTTCCCTGAAGTAACACCAGCATCGGCAACCAGCATTTCACCCCTGTCAGTAAGAATTATATTTATCGGGGTGGTCAGTCCTTCCTGAAATACTTCAATTTCATACCCTGGCGGAAGAGCTATATCATTTGGGTCGGTTATTCTTCTAACCTTTGATTCATCATGATCTGTTTGTCCCATTATCAACACCTTTATAATTGAATAAACCTTTAATCAATATACTCATATGACAGACCTGATGTTACTATTTATATGAAAAATATCCCCCGGGATCTCCGGGGGATATGGTAGTTTATCAGTATTAGGTTAACTTGTCATATTAACTGTTATGGTTCTATACCCCAGTGTTTTACACCTGACAAATAAGCTGTTACTTTGTCCCAATCAACATGACTTGTGGCAGTAGAGTTGAATGAGTAGTCATTTGTCTGGCTGTAGTTTGACCAATCGGATTTATGAACCCTTGCTTCTACTACGGTTGATGAACCTGCTGCAAGGCTTCCGGCACCGGATTTAAATCCAACTTCCAGATAATAGTCTGCATTGGTTTTTGCAGGGCTGATCTGGGTGAAGGTTCCTGTTACATTTGATGTGCCTGCCTGTGCGTAGTCAACAACAAAGTTATTTGTAGAGCTTGTATCTGCTGTGAAATAATATCTCATTTTAACGTTTGCCAGGTCAAAAGATGTTGTTCCTGTATTAACCAGCTTAAACCTTAAATATAAAGTATTAAGTGTTGATGACTTGTCATTATTGTAGAACTGAACTTTCAAGCTTCCTGTTCCTGCGCTGCTTGGTGTTGGTGTTGGAGTTGTAGTCGGCGTCGGTGTTGGTGTAGCCGCTACTGGTGATGGAGTCGGTGTTGGTGTATTTGTAGGTGTTGGTGTAGGGCTAGTTGTGCTGCCCAATGAATATGGATTCGGGAAGTTACCTGTCATATAAATCATAGATAACAACCTTAAAGTATTGCCAAAGTAATCCCATGGTCCACCCCAAGGATCATAAAGTTTCTTTGTTTCATTATAGAAGCTTTGAGCATAAGTCATATCCGTACCTGTCATGGTACTTGTGGCAGCCATAGATACAGCTGTTGGGCTATGGTTTGATGTCAATGCAGTACCTGTTATGCTGTATTTGTCTGTCAAAGTAGTTACTTTTCCATAAAAGAAAGCAGCTATTTTATCAACCTGTGCTTTTGCCCTTGTATCTCCATACCAGCTGTAGTCTACACCTATTCTCCATGGAGTACGTACTGCATCATAGAAGTAATCATATCCAAGATCATATGCTTTATTACCATAAATATCGCACCAGTCAGGTGTTAAACCTGTGTTGTTATTTTTAGCGTTTATGTTTGCAAGAATTTCATATGATTTGTCAACTACATTTAGCCATCTGCTGTCACCGGTCTTTTGGGCAAAAATTCTATACCACGCAGGTGCAAAATAGCTTGGATTCCTTGCAGCCGGCTTATCTGCCCAGCCGTCACCAGGTTCAAATGAGAAATCCGGTGCTACACAAGTTTCCATCAGCTTATTGATTATTGTATTTGCTTCAGTTGAGTAGTTGATTGACCCGCTTGAACCCCACAGTTTATCTGCCATAATGAGGGCTATTGCAACGTCCTGGTCTGCGTCACTGGCAGCATCAAGACCTATTGCAGTACCATACTGGTCGATTTTCCATTTCATCAAAAGGTTTGGATCAAGATGGATCTTATAGTATTTGAACAACCCGTCAAGTGTAGTCCTGTCGTTAAAGTATGCTGCCAGAAGCATACCATAACCTATACCTTCAGACACAGTATCATAATTGTCTCCGGAGCCGCGTCTAACCCTAAGATATCCGCCTGCACCGCTTGATGTAACAAGGTATTGCTTCCAGGTGTTATATTCATTTTGCAGGAAAGTAGCCTGGTCCGTATAGACAGGTCCTAGTCCATATGGATATGCCACATTATAAGGGAATGTACTTGCTGCCTGTGTATTATCCATTGGTAATATTAACGTAATGGATACGATAAAGGCTGCAACCAAGACCAGTGCTAAAGCCTTTGCTCCTTTTGTCTTGAAAAATTCTTTCATCTACTTTCTCCTCCTCTTATTAGTTTGAAGTTAAATAACTACGAAACAGTAATACAATGATGCGGATTTTGGTTTTGAGGAGTAAGTGACAAATAAAAACCACGGCAAAATTGCCGTGGCTAAATGTCTAATTCACTTACCCTGGCAACCCGACTGTCATAGTGTTTCCACCTTAGACTCGAAGCTTTGCGTCCTTGCCTTTCGGCAAGTTTGCCTTTTTCAGCGTGCTATTTAGTTTCTAGTACTATACTACTACGATATCCTAGTGCTTTTTAACATAACAAATTTCTAGTCCTTCATAATGTTAAAAATGCACTTCCTATGTTTGTGCCCTGCTTCTAGAAACGAATTCTGTTACGGGGCACTAGTAATATAACACCATATTGCTTTCTTAATTTATTTTATCAAATCAATTGTATAGCAACAAGTCCTATTTTAGTGTACATTTGTTTATATTTTTTTATGTAAAAAAGCTTATAACATAACACCTGGTATCAATACAGATATCTTCTACGTTAAGATATTACTTCTTTAAAAAGTTAAAAAAGCCTTTCTTTCTTTGGCTGCCATCCTTTATCCCGAGGACTTCGCTAAAAATACTCTTTATTTCTTCTAAAGGAGAAAAGGGGTTTGTGTTAAATGGTATGGTATAAACCTTGTTATTTACAAATTCCTTAACATCACTTATATGCTTTTCTGTTAGAAACGGTATGAAAAAGTACCAGCTATTGTTGTGGTCATACTTTCTTGTAGAATCGTAAAACTGCCTTATCTCGTTTAGTTTCCAGTCTATGGCATGTCCTAATACAATTCTGATATCAGATCTTATAAAATCTTCCATATCATAAACCTCATCGTAAGAACCCAAATCCAAAACAACGAAATCATAATCATCCTTGTGTTTGGAGACAAACTGGGAATAGTCAATATTCCAGTAAAAGTCTACTCCCTTATACCTAAAAAACGAACTATCGCTATTCCTTCCGTTCTCAACAAGGGTGTATATCTCTTTAAAATCCCCGCTTCGATTAAGCTCTAATAAAGCCACCCTATACTTGCTGCAAAGAAAGTTTGCATACATTATGGCGGTATGTGTAACTCCAACACCACGGCTTACACCCATAAAAGCAACTTCATTTGTACCTACAGTCAAGTATTCCACCTGTGCTCCAGTCTTAATATTTGCTTCCCTATCCCCGGATTTTTTGCCGCTTATATTTCTCTTTTGAGGAAGTTCCGAGGGGTCTAGCAGCACTGTATCTTCTATATAATCATCAGGCATGGACTTTGGAGCAGCGCCAAAGTTCTCTGTCTGACCCGGTTTTGTCCTTATTTCGATTATTTCTTCTTCCTTTTGGCTAACACTCATTTCATTTAGTGCGTACTGTAAGGCATTTCTCATTTCCCCGGCACCGTAATACCTTTCTGAAGGCTTGAAGGAACAGGCTTTAAGCATTATTCTTCCAAGCTCATCTCCAGCTTTTTTAGGCACTGGAAGATCTTCACCAGAGAGCCTTCTTTCCAATGCTTTTTCATTGTCCTCTCTTCTTAGCTTTTGAGGATAATCAGGGGCCAAAGGCATTCTTCCCATATTTAAAAGCCTGTAAAGTACCATTCCCAGGGAATAAACATCAACCCTGGAATCATAGTTTTCCCCTCTAAATACCTCTGGGGCCATATAAAGCGGGGTACCCTTCATGGACGCCATCCTGCCGCTCTTTGAAAGCTCTCTTGCTATACCGAAGTCCCCCAGTTTGAAGCTTCCCTGCTTTGACACAAATATGTTCTCGTCTTTTATATCCCTATGTATTATATTCATTTTCTCACATGTTTCCAGTGCAGAACAAATATCAATACCGATTCTTACTATCTCTCCCCTAGTCAGCCTGTGTTCTGACATGTAGTCCACAAGTGATGTTACGTACTCCATCTTTATAAGTATGTCCCACCCCAGTATATCCTTCTTCTTTTCAACCGTATGGTCTTCATAGCTTACGATGTTGCTGTGACCTCTAAGCTGATAGAGGAGGCTTATCTCGTTGATTATGTTCTTTACGATATCCTCAAAATATTCTGTAAGTTCATCCTCATTTACATTGACAGACATTCTTGCTTCACGGAACTGATCGTGAGTAGGCACTGTTATGAGCTTAACAGCTGATGTATACTTATCTCCATAGACATCCTTAGAAATCCTGTATACTCTGCCAAAACTACCCTTTCCGATCAATTCTTCAACATCCCAACTTCCCCAAAGCGGCTGGTACTTTAAAATCGGGTCGTTTGGCGATATCATTAACCTCACTCCTTAAATCTTTTTTATTTCTATCTATAAGTAAAGCACTTATTCTCATATTCTATCGGCATAAACCGTTTATTTTAATAACAATTACGGTTATATTATCCTTGCCGCCCTCTAAAAGTGCTTCTTCTACAAGGCTCTTTACACAATCTTTTGTATCAGCGCTATTACTTATCAAACTTCTAATTCTTTCCTCATTCACCATATCCGTAAGTCCATCGCTGGTTATTAAAAAAATGTCACCTTCACTTAAATCTATACACTGCGATATGGTTGCTTCAACCTCTCCATCCTCCGGAGACATTCCCAGATATCTTGACAGGCAGTACATTGATTTGTGGCTTCTTGCCTGGGACTTTTCTAGGACTCCCATTCGTACAAGTCTCTGGGCTTCAGTGTGGTCTTCCGTCAGCTGGGTCAACAGGCCGTTTCTTAGCATGTAAACCCTGCTGTCTCCAATGTGAAGAGCATAAGCTTTACCTGATGATATAAAGATTCCGGCTAAAGTCGTGCCCATTCCCCTGTCTTCTTTGTCAAATCCTTTTGAATAAATTCTGTTGTTAAGTAAAGTTATATGTTTATTCAATGTATGTAGTTTCTCATTAAAACTTAAGTTATTGTCAACTATCTTATGCAAACTCTCCAGATACTCTACAGCCTCTAATGAGGCCTTCTCTCCGGAATTTTGTCCACCCATGCCGTCACAGACAGCAAAGAGAAAGTCCTCTCCTTTTTTAGAAGCTTCAAACCCCGTATTTGATGCTTCGTTGGCACTCCTCCACTTACCGTCAAAATAATAGTTGTCTTCATTTAAATCTCGTACTTTTCCGGTGTGTGTTTCAACAGCTGCTTCAAGTTCTATAAAACAACTCATGGGTTTTCTCCTTAAAGCTTTATAAATAGTATAATACTGTTTGACATAAAAATTATATCAAATGGGTCAAGACATGTAAATCCACGGTAACCCACTTATCCTGAATGAATGGATAGGCGTGGATATCTAAATATTGTGCTTATGTTTGTTTGGGCCTTTGGCAGTGATGTTAATATAAGCAAGAAGAATTACTTTAAAGCAAACCTAATATTAACAGGGATCATTTTAGCATTATACTTTATAATTGCCATTATAGCTCTTATTATAGTAGCACTTGCTGCATAAATTTAAGGCTAACCACATGCGTTAGCCTTTTTATATGACTCTATATATTTATGTTTCTTTAGTTATCCACTTATTTTTTCTTTTTAGTCTTTTATATAGGCGGTAAAGCTTTCTTCCCATATTAAGGCTAAAATCAGGTATTGGCACGATAAATGGCAGTTTTTTATATGCCTTGAAATAGAATTTCTTACAGTCATTCCAAAGAGTACAATCCTCTGTTTTGAGAAAGTCGGAAACATCAATAATAATACCCTTACCATCTTGTATTCCCACATTTTTAAAATGAATATCATGAGGATGAAGCCCTCTGCTCCTTGCATATTCTATAGCTTCACTAATATCTTCAATTATCTTTTCAGGTATAAATATGCCTTTTTTCATGCAGTCATATAAGGATGTCACTTTAAGTCTCTTAAGAATCAAGTAGGTGCTGCCATAGTGATAGCATTCAGAAAATGACTCATGCTTACCTATCATTTTATATACCAGCTTCTCCTCTTCAATTCCTTCTCTTCCCTTTGCATATACTTTTACCGCATACTGTGGAAATTCTTCATGATAAAATACCCCGGCATAATTTCCATTTCCAAGTAAATGCCAGCCTTCCGGTATATTACTTACCACTATAGGATCATTTTTATATATACTTTCCAACCTGACCTGTTTTAACAGCTGGTTTTCAATTAAATGTATCAAATTATCCATAAGAACATCTCCCCTACTATATAGAGATCGAACTGTAAAAGTAGATAAACTTGATGAGCCCGCCATTTGTATCAAATTAGCGGAGCGAATTATATGTTTATCTTTACAGTTCGTTATCTCTAATAATTATACTCCAATTCTTTATCTTATGTCTGATAATTATACCCTTAACCAGGATATCGAGGCGTACTAAAGACTCCTTTTAGTATAACAAACTTTATTTTATAGTTTTGATTATATGATGCAAAGCTGGTATAATTGATTTACATCAGTATCAATAGAATAACATTGCAAGTTTTCTGTGGGGGTATAGAAATGGAAAAGTCAATACAGGATTTAAAAAAAATAGCTAGACGTCAATTAGGTTCAAATGGTTTGGCTAATACAATTCTAACAGTTACAATAGTAGGAGTTCCAATTGTCAGCTATTTAATCTTTGGAACTTACAGCATAATTATTATTGCTGTTCTATTAGCGCCAATGCTTTTAGGATTTGGGACATATTATCTAAGGTTAGTCAGAGCTTATAAAGCGCCTTATTCCAGGGACCCCAAAACAGACTATACTATTATAACACCCTACTATATGAAGTACAGCACAAGTAATCCTAATGTATTCAATTTGAGCGCTTCAACCATATTCTATGGGTTTAAATATTTTTTCACTGCAGCAGGAATGTTATTATGGTATTTAATATGGATACTTTTATGGAGTTCTCTTTTAGTAGTTCCGGGAATAATAAAAAGCTATAGTTACAGGCTGTGTTTTTTAATACTGGCCGACAACCCTGAAATAGGAATTAGAAAATCAATGAAATTAAGTGAAAAAATGATGAACGGGCATAGGTTTAAATTATTTTTATTAGATATAAGTTTTATTGGTTGGATTTTACTGTCTTTAATAACACTTCTTTTAGGTACCGCAATTACAATTCCATATATAATGGCCACTAATGCAGTATTTTATGAGGAGTTAAAGAAACACTGTATTAATAGCAATACTATTGAAGAGAATGAAATTGTATCAAAAAAACACTGGGATTATTAACTTCTATAAATATACTTATGAGGCCAGGGAAGCTAAAACTTAAAAACTTGAATATGGTATATTATTGACTTCCAATAAATATAAAAATGTAAAGATTCCATATATTCCACAATCATTTATATATGTCTCATAATGATTAATAAAGCCCCCAAAATCACCTGGTGAAAACGGTAGAGTATCCAAACTGGCTAATACCTTACTTACACTGGATGTTATGTACGTATAGTTTTCCAATCTGTTAAAGTCAATCTTTGGACGATAGGACTTGTCATAGGTAACTGTTACAAGTTCTTCACCCGCTAAGGAAGCTGCTTTATGGAATATTTGCAAAGCTTTTACCATAAACTTTACGCCCCGGTCATCATTCCAATTGCCGGTAAAATCATAGTTAATTTTTGCCTTAATTTTACGTGAAAGGGTAAAGGGTATTTCTACTCCTTCAAATCCTTCATTTATAACCATGGTCAGCGAAAGTTGAGCTTTTGGGGTATAGCCAAGGTAGTCAGCCAGAATATCTTTTATTTCTGCCATACCTTTTTTAGATTTCCATGATCCCTTTAAAATGCCGGATAAGTTTTCTGCTATCTCCGCAGTGTTATCCTTGGTACAATTGGAGAGTTCCTTGGCAATATCCTTATTCTTTTTGCTATCCATAGAATCCAGGATAAAACGCTGCATAGGATCTATTTTCTTTAAAGGAGCTTTGTGGTGGTCTATGCTTGACCCGTTATAATCTGTGGAATCTTTACCTTTTGCCAATACCACATTTACTGATGATACAAAAATAAAACAAAAGCATAAAATGAAACATACAAGTTTTTTTAAAAGAATACTCTTTTTCATAATGACCTCCCTAAGTCGTTAACTGTTAAAACTGATATCTTTCGACGCTCTTCCCTGGCTCATAAGGATATCCGACAATTTTTTCCTGTCTAATACATTATTTTAACATATAAAGTAAACAAATTAAACAATTTGAATAACTAAAAGAAAAAAACAGTAATGATAACAAAAAAAATGTAAAGCTTCGAGAACTAATCTGATATAATGTAGAATTCCGAAGTTTACTTTGGATCAGTATAGTTGACAGCACCTATTGAGTCTTTGGGTCATGTAATGCTGTAAAGACTAATTTAGGAGGAACAACAAAGCCCATGAAACCTCAAAAAGTTTGTTCATTTATAAAACCTATAGTCCAACCTACATACATAAATCAAATGGCTGCTCCGTATTCACCTATATACCCTGTTCCGTCAGTACCGCAGCCAACCCAATATATAACGTTGCTGGACCCTGTTTTCGTTGATCACTTGAGCAGGCATGATGCCCCATACCTGATTTGCCGGACACAGTTGAGTTAGGGTACAATATAACTGTGGAGGGAAACTAAATGAAGAATACTGGAAAACGTTACAATGAAGAATTCAAAGCTGACATTATCCGGCTCATAC
>JBMOLK010000139.1:0-13249 GCA_049325575.1 Bacillota bacterium
TAGCAATTATAATCATTTAGATAAAGAGGAAAAATTTAGTGTAGTCTCTAATAATGAATACTCTAAACCGACAGGTTGTCTTTGGATAAAAAGTGTCAATATGTCTGATGGTGTTCGTTTATTATGGGAGACTTGGGATAACAAATTCAGAATTAAAGGGATAGACCAAAACAGCTTTTTGCAATTTACCGAACCTTCTAAATTGGCAGTTTTAGATACAACCACTTTCACAGAATTTAAGTTGTATTTTGCTAAAAGAAAAGAGATAGGAGACCTTTTGGGTAATGAAATAGAATTGGTTTTTCTACGAGCCGATGTAGAGTTAGATAAAATGCTAATAAATGAACCAAATCGTTATGTAGATATGGTAGTGAATGTGCCTGGGATGGAAAGATTGCAAGTTTCTAACCTTTATCTGGAGGCTTACGAAAGAAAGATAAAAGAATATAATGAAAAAGTTAGGAGGCCCGAAGGTGTTAGAACTTGAAATTTCTACCAGACCTACAACATACGAGGTCTTAAAGGCAGTAGATAAAATAGAAAGAGAAATTATCTCTGATTTAAGGGATTTTGGAGATACCGCAAAAGAGATTGTTTTGACCTCTTTTAAAAAGAGGTTTGCTACAGAAAATAAAGGGCAATGGGCAGCGCTTTCCCATGCCTATAAGAAATGGAAAGAAAGACATTATCCAGGGATGCCTATATTGCAACTAACCCAAGCTTTAATAAGAGCCGTTATGGGTGAAGGAGCAGGGCATATTGATAATAAAACCCCTGAATATCTTGAGTTTGGAGTAGAAGCAGAGGAAATTCCTCAAGCAAGGCACGTGCAGGATATGGACCCATCTAGGGTATGGTGCGAGATGTATCCTGAAGATGTAGATATATTAGGAAAGGCTTTTGCGGGACATATTAGATTAAAGGCGGATGAGATTTTAAAAGAAATAAATGTATAAGGAATTTAGGCTAAAGATAAGGGATTTACTAGAGGCAAACAAAAGCACAATAGGTGTTAACGGGGTCTATTCACCCCTGCCTCCATTTATTCCTAAAGACCAATACCCTTTAGTTGCCATTCTGCTTAACAGAGCAACAAAGGAACAACCAGAAACAACGGGTGGCGTTTTTAGACCTTTTATCTCCGCTACTCTTTGGATACAGATTATAGAAATATCAAGAAATAGCGTGGATGGGATTAGGGAGAATATGGAATATTGCAATCAATTACAAGAACAGGCAGAGGATATAACCGAAAAGATTGTTGCTTTATTGAGGGAAAGAAGAAGTTTAGAGGGGATTTGCACTGAAAGCTCTATTTTAGAGGTGAACTTTCAATGGAGACCCTCTCTTTTTGCTCAAGGGGCTTTGGTGGTTGGTTCAACCATAGATTTTGGCGGAACAATGACTAGTTTTGAGGTGAAAATGATATGACACCCGATATTACTTTTATAGCTCCTAACCTTAAGGTATTTGAAAAAGACTTGGGGACAATACCTATGTTAGTTCACGGGGATTTTCATCTGCCTTTTAATTCTTCTGCTCTTCTAAAACAACTTATCTTGATTGCTACAGGAACATTAACAGCAGGAGAGCAGATTAAGATAGAATTGTTTGAAAGGCAAGCAATGGCAGAAAAGGATAAAATATGGGAGGATAATATCATAGATTATAATACCATCAATGTTTCTCCTAACATAAATTATATAGACCTAGATAGACAAGGATTATTACACATAAAAGTAACCAATGATCATTCAAACGATTTATCCTTTTTTCTGAAGATAAAATATGAATAGACTAATTGCGATAATAATTTTGGTAGCAGGACTTGCCTTTGCCATTGATGAAGTAACTATAAAATATGGGGCAAACAAGGCAAGGGTAAATGCCAATGGACAATTAGTTACCGATGCCGTGATAAGTGTAGGAACTGTAACTGTGAGTGGAATAGCTTACGGAGAGACCATTTTAAAAGATGAAGAGGGGGATAAGGTGGATGTATCCAAAAAAAGGGAAATGATAATATCAGAAAGGCTTATTAAGCCTGTATTATTAACATCTTCATCTATCAGCCCAACAGGAAGTCAATCGGTCGCTTATACTGCTATTGGTTCAACGACTGTTACAGGATTAAATATTGGAGCATTTATAGAAAATAATAAAGCAGGAGGGGAGATTGTTTTTAATATTTTGATAGGCTCTTATGAACTTTTTGCCATTTCTACCCCAACAAATCCTTTTGTTTTTTTGGATTTGAAATCGGGAATTGAAATTGCCGATGGAAGCGAGATAAAAATAACTGGCTGGAATAATGAAAATATAAATCAGATTTTTAAGGTTAATATTCTTATAAAATAGGAGGTGAGTAAAATGATTACTTTAAATCGTCCAAAAATTTTAAACAAAGGAGGTGAGAAAAAAATGAGGATAATGACTTTAAGTGGGTTAGGGTTGCTTTTAATGGCAGGGATAGGGTTTGCCTTACCACAGCCAGTTAGCCAGAGTGGAAATTGGAATGCTAATGCTACCATTACCAATACTGTTACCATTCAGGGTAATGTTGGGCTAAATGCAGGGAGCAACAATATCGGAGATGTTGATGTTCTTACGATGCCTGCGGTAAATGCAACTATCACTAATACTATTACCGAGACAAATTCTAATGCTATTAAGACTAGCCTTGATACATTAGATAATGCTATCTCGGGTAATGAGATGCAGGTTGATGTTCTTACTTTGCCCAGTCTTCCAGCAGGTGAGAACCATGTAGGGACTGTGGCAATTAGGGGAACAATACCCGTGACACAAGGGCTAAAGACACCCTTTAGCTCCTATGAGGTAAATACCTCTTTAGCGGCAAGTGGAAATGATGCTGATTTAGGCACAACTACTCTATCTGTAGCCTCAAGATTAACATCAGTTAGAATTACTGCCGATGGAAGTGTAAGGGGTATTCTTTATATTGGTAGCACGGCAAAGGGTGAATTAGCAACATCTCCATCTCACCGAAGTGATACTATATCTTTCGGTGATTATGGATTAGCTATTACCAGTGGACAGGCGGTCTATGTGAGTGTTACCAATGAGGACAGCACAAATGCCCAGAGGGTAACCGCTACATTGGTAGGATACAATGAGTAAGATGAAGACAAAAAAGAAGGGTAGTCTTTATCAGGAAATAATTGCAGGATTAGTTCTATGGTTGTTTTCTTTTACAATTGTAGAAGGAGTAACCATAGGACAACCTGTAATTACTTCTTCTGGTAATTATTTGGGAATATCTGAATTACAGGGGCACTCTGTTTATTACAACAAATTCTCTACGGCTCAAACAGGATTATTAGTAATAGACCCAGGGGTAGGAATGCTTATTAGAGTAATCTATATTGTAGCTTCCTGTGGAAGCTCGGGAGACATCCTTGTATATTTTGGAGCAGATACTAATGCTAAACCTATCTTTGAGCTTAATAACACCCTTACAAGTGGTGTTGCACAAGGGCAACCTAGTTGGATAAGTGGGACAGTAAATGATAATGTTTATCTAACCTGTCCTGCTGATACTACAATTAGTATTTACTACGATGAAAAATAAGAAACTTTTGTGTCTTTTGTGTCTACTTTCTGTTTGTGCTTACGCTAAACCGAGAGTAAAACCTTTTTCTTTGGTAAATCTTACTTTTCAAGCAGGAAAGCAAGAAAATCTAAAAGGTTTAATTGAGAAGTTAAATATCCCTCCAAAGGCTTCCTATATTATTTCTGCTAGTCTGGGAATGATTACAATGGCTTCCAATACGACCTTTTTGTCTTACCAAGCAGGGAAAGGGATATTTAATGTTTGGATAGGAACTTCGTCAGCAAATAAAGGCACAACAACTATGAAGACTTTAGCCTTTCCTTACAGTGTTTTACCCGCAGAGCCTTACCAAATAGATATTGCAAGTTCTAAAGAGGTTTTGAAGGTGGGAGAGAATATAGAAATAAAAGCCTCCATAAAAGATAAATGGAACAATCCAATTTACACATCTTTAAAATGGCTTTTAAATGGCGTAGAAAAAGATGAACTACCCACTACATCCCTAGCCGCTGATAACTGGCAAATTCAGACAAAATATGAAACAATTACAAGCAACTTCATTAAAATTGCTTGGTTAGGAAAACCCTACAAAATAATTGGCACAAAGGAAGGCAAAGAATATGTAGGGGAAAGAATGTATTTTGAGGCACAGATTGTAGACGAAGCAGGACATATCTTGCCAGATAAGGGTAATTGGAAATGGGGAACATCTACAAGATTGATAGGAATAGAAGATAATATCCTATGTATAGAAAATATCCTCTTTGGCACGGTAAGCATTCAGTATCAATGTGGAGAACTTAACAAGGAGTATTCTTATTATATTCAACTCCTTGAGGATATGCCTAGAAAGGCAACTTATAAGATTTTAGACATTGATTTTAAGAGGTTTGTTATTATTGCCGAAATTTCTATAAATGACCTTGTTTTAAAAGAAGAAATTCCTTTTCTGCCAGAGTATGTTGACTTACTGAACGACCCTAACAAGGTTGATGAGGTCAATGAATGGATGAAATTGAGGGTTCTAAGAAGGGCAAGGGAGATAGAAAAGGAACTAAGTGCAAAAAAAGCTACACAGCAATTATTAAACAAATGAAAAAGATTATAGCTTCTTTGCTTTTGTTAACCTTCAATAGTTGTTATGGACTAATAGGATTTTTTAGAACAGGTGGTGGTGGAAGTGCAGGTACTGTTACCTGTTACATGAAATCTATTACTTTCACTTCAGATAGTGCAAAAATTCCAAGTTCACAAACTGACTTTTCTGCACTGGTTAGTTTATCATCAGATACAAACTTAGCAAATTATGCCCAAGACGATGGAGATGACATAGTTTTTACTTTACAGGATGGAACAACAAAAATTTCTCACGAAATAGAAAAATTTGATGGAGGAACAGGAGAGTTGGTTGTTTGGGTTAAAGTTCCAACCCTTGCTACTAATACAGTAATATATATGCACTATGGTAGTAATACAGCTACCAACCAACAACAAGGCACGGTTACTTGGGACAGCAATTATAAGGGCGTCTGGCATCTGGATGAAACCTCTGGCACGGTTTATGATAGCACGAGCAATGCCAATAATGGAACGCCTTATGGAGTAATCCAAGATGTAGTTGGTAAAATAAATGGAGCAGATAGTTTTGATGGCACAGATGATTATATAAGTGTATCATCGTTTAGTATAACATCACCTGTAAGTTTTGAATTTTGGATAAAAGCTGGCACAGAGACAAAAACCAACGGTAGAATTTTAGTGAGAGATGCCAACAGTGCAGGCAACCGTGCCTTTGCAATTCAACGAAATGGAACTAGTTTGGTGATAGATACTTGGAACAGTGCAGGCACTTGGTATGGACTGACCAGCACAAATGTAGTTACAGAGGGAATATGGAAACATTATATTTATACGATAAGCGATACTGCAATATCACTTTATACTAATGGTAGTTTTGTAAATTCTGCCTCATTTAGCGGGTCTTTGGTAAATCCAAGCGTGCAACTTGATATGGGTTGTGATTATTACACAAGCAACTATGCTTACCACGGTAGTACTGACGAAGTCCGCATCTCTAATATTGTCCGCTCTGCTAATTGGATAACTACCTCTTATAATAGCCAGAACGACCCTTCAACTTTTTTTAGTTTGGGAAGCCAAGAAACCTCAACATATTATTAACTATGTTTAAGATTTGCATTGATGCTGGACACGGCGGGAACGACCCAGGAGCAATAGGCTATTCTGGGGTGAAAGAGAAGGATATAACCCTTGCAATCGCTAAAAATATTAAAAAGGCATTACAACCTTTTTGTGAAATTATAATGACAAGGGAAAAAGATATTACTCCTGAAAGGGTAAAAATAGCCAACCAATTAGAAAGCGATTATCTAGTGTCTATTCACTGTAATTCAGGACCCCTAACCGCAGCAGGCAGGGAAATTTTTCATTGGGATAATTCTAAAGAAGGGCAATTATTGGCTGAAAATATAGATATAACTTTAGATGAAATAGAAGATATAAAAAATCGAGGGATAAAACTTGCTTCTGAGTTAAGAAAAACAAGGGGATGGGATAGAGGCCCCTCTATCCTTCAAGATACAGAAATGCCTGCGGTGATTGTGGAGATAGGGTTTATTACCAATCAACAAGAGGAGTTATTTTTAACAGAAGCAAGCAATCAATGGTTTATCAGTAAGTGTATAAGTAAAGGAATATTGAATTATCTCTTTGGAAAAGTAAATGTATGAAGAGAGAGATTTTGCTAAATTTGAGTTTGCTATTGAGGAACACTCAAGGTTTATTAGTTCTCTTGAAAAACTTATCAAAGAAGAGTTTGATAGAGAAAGCAAGAAAGGAACAGAAATCTATAGTATTCTTAAAAAGTTAGAAATAGATATTATGTGGTGCAAAGAAAATATTAAGGTTCACGACAAAAGCCATCGTGAATTTACTACTCCTGAAGGAATTAAGCTTGGGCAACTGCTGACCAAAATTACTATTTATTCAAGCCTTGCTACCACAATTGCTTTAGGAGTAATTTCTTTGGCAAGTAGAATTATTTTTAAATAGAATGGTAAGAGAAATTAAGATTTTTTTATGGGTCTTGTTATATTCTATAATTAGAACACTACACTTAATAGAAGGTTTTATAATTTGGCTTCTTCTTCCAATTGAAATAATAAAAGAAATTATTGAGAATATATTTTATGTTTGGAAAGAGATGAGAGAAGAATATGAAAAAAGGTCTTATACTAAATTTTTTACAGAAACAAATATAAAAAATTTTGTTTTTTCAGAATTAAAAAATCTTATGGCTTTGCGGGATATTAAGAACATCTTAACAATTTTTAAGGAGGGGGGGTAAATAAAATGGATGAGATTTTAAAAGCAATTCAAGATTGGGGAGGGATAATTGCCCTTGTTAGCACAGCATTATTAGGGCTGTTTCATAGCAGGCTTGCTAGATTTATCAAAGAGTTTATAGAAGCTGTAGTTTCTTCAAAGGCTGTCTTGGACGATATGGAAAAGAGCTTAATGGATTTTCAAAAGTCCATTGAGGATAAAGAACTCACAAAGGAAGAATTAAATAACATAATGGCAAATTTAGCAAAGGTAACAGGCGAGATAAGAATGACATTGAAAGATTGGAGGGATGTATTGGATAGCTTTAAGAAACCTGTTTAATGCCGAATGCTAAAGAAAGATTAGAAATAGCGGTTAATGAAATACAGAAGGCAATTGGAAAGATTAACAGGAAATTATGTGATAAGCCTAGTGAACTTAAGAAAGAAGTTATTAAGCAGATTATCAGACTTTTAAAGGTCTGGCAGGCTTACGATAACAGAAAGCATTGGAACAAGAAAAAGGAAAGATGGACAAAAAGATTTTTAGAGGAACTAATTTTGGCTTTGTTAAAAAGACTATCCTAGGGCTGGTTTTTTTAGTCCTTCCAGCCCTATCCTTTGGTTTTTATATCCCCGATATAAAATCCCAGATAGTTTATCAAGTGAAAAATAATACAATCGGAATGGGGCTCGGAATTGAGTTGTGCGAAAAGGAAAAGATAATCAGTAATTTTTTCCTTGCTCAAAATATTCTTGGTTTGGAATTGGGATATTTGGTTATTCCTATCATTGAAGGAGAAATTGGTGGATTTCTTGCTTATGATGTTCACGACAGAGATAATGAAGCAGGGTTATATTTTTCTTGGATTAAATTTTGATGGAAAATCTTTATATTTATAAGGCAAGAGTAAAACGGATAATTGATGGAGATACTATAATTGCCGATATTGATTTAGGATTTAATGTTTGGATTAAAGATGTAAGGGTTAGACTAGCTAGGATAGAAGCCCCCAATAAGAAAAATGGTTTAGAACAATGGGAGAGGTCAAAGAAAGCATTGGCGGATAAACTTCTGATGGAAGAAGAAATTATAATAAAAACAATAAAAGACAAAGAGGATAAATATGGTAGGATGTTGGGTGAAATTTGGCTGGACAAAGAAAATATAAACAGTTGGATGGTAGAAAAGGGATATGCTACGATATATGGATGAAATATTAAATGTGTCTTGTCCCAAATGTAATAAAGGAAAAGTAGTAAAAAAGTATTGGGGGGGGAACGGAGGAACAATAGAATATAGATATGTATGCTCCCAAAAATGCGGATATATGGAATTAAAAGAGGAAAAAATAAATGAAAGAGGAACAGATAATCAGTCTGTTAAATAAGGGCGGAGTTGTTTGTGTTGGAGAAGGAGAAAAGACAACAAACAATAAAAAGACAGGTATTAGAGGAATAGTGGTTGGAGTGAAAGAAAAAAAGCCTATCTCGGAAATCTCTAAGCAGGACATTATCCCTGAGAAGATAGGAAATCTTAAAAGCGATGTCATTGAGATAGGAAAGGTAGTTGCCTTTCAAGAGCCCCAGCAAAGAAAAATAAGACCTTTAATTGGAGGGATAAGCATTGGACACAAGGACATAACCGCAGGAACATTAGGATTTTTTTATAAGGATTACATTGTCTCAAATAATCACGTGCTCGCCAATTGCAACAATGCTCTGAAGGGCGATAATATAATTCAACCAGGGATATATGATGGTGGAGCAGAAAAGGTCGCAGAATTGGTCTGTTTTCAGCCTTTGGTTTTTACTAATAGCAAAACTTGCGGAAAAACTAGCTTTGTTTTAAGCCTCTTAAACAAGATTGCTGAAATAACTAAATCTCCAACTAGATTTTCAGCAAGAAGTGCTATAGTAAGCAATAAGGTAGATGTTGCGATAGCTAAACCCATTGTTCCTATTACAAACAAAATATTAAATATCGGCGAAATTAAAGATGAAATAAGACAGGCAGTAATTGGGCTTAAGGTTAAAAAGATGGGCAGAACAACAGGATTGACCATAGGAAAGATAAAGATTATAAATGCTTATGTGAAGGTTGAATATGGAGATAAAAAGGCTATCTTTAAAGGACAAATTGCTACAAATGCAATGAGTAAGGGGGGTGATTCTGGCTCTTTGCTTTTGGATGAAGAAAATAGACCCGTTGGTTTGCTTTTTGCAGGCTCGGAATATGTTAGCTTTTTTAATCCGTTTCAAGATACGTTTGATTTTCTGGTAAGGAATATTTAAGATTTAGATAAATTAAATTTGGAGGACAATATGATGAAAAAGATTTTATTAGCATTAGGGTTGATGGCATTGCCATTATGGGCTGATGAGACCTATTCCCTGCGGGGGGCATCTGTTTGGGTAAAAGAGGCAAATGGAATTTGTCTTGGAGCAGGGATAAGGACAGAAACACCAATAAACCTTCCTGTTTTAAATACATTAGGGATTGATTTTGTTGTTGTGAAGAAGGATACTTATTATGGCGGAATAGGCATAGGCTTTGCTCCATCCGATATGGTTGACATATCCGTAGGAATTACAGCCAATAGGGATACTGGAAAAGGAAGCGGATATATCGGTATCACAGGAAATATAGACCTATTGCGTCAATTGTGGGAAACAGTAGCCTCTGCTGTTAGCTCAGGGCTTGCCACAGCTTCTTCATTGGGGGAGAAATGAAAACGATTGTTTATGAAGGACAGGGAGAGACAATCCAAAATCCTTTGCTTGGCATTGTCAAGAGAGGGGAGGAAAGAAAAATAGATAAAGATTTGGTAGATAGACTTCTTAAATATCCTGGCTTTAGGATAGTTGAGGAGGAAAAACCAAAGGGAGGTAAAAAATAATGGCAGATAGAATTGGTGCAGATAGTCAACTGGGAATAGGCTTTGAAACTACACCAGGGACAAAGGCATCCTCATTGATTTCATACAGATTTGATGTGGAAATGCCTATAGACATTCATATTGAAAGAAATAAGATAGAAAGGATGGTAGTTCAATCAGGATTTTCTCCCTTAAAATATGTGGCAGGGATGAAGAAAATCCCCGCATCAGCGATAAACAAAGAGCTTTACACAAGGGGAGATGGTTATTTTTGGAGGATGCTTTTTGGGCAAACCCCAACTACCACTGCTCCTTCAGATGAGGTATTGCTTGCTGCCACATCAATTGCTGCTACAATGTCATTGACTAGCCAGCCATCAGCAGGAAACAAGCCTGCTATATTAAAGTGCACGGTTGCAGGAGCTACTGCCTGGGGAACAATCACCATTACAGGAACAGATGGTAATGGAACTGCTATCACTGAAACATTAACCTATACTTCCAACACAACCATAAACACCACAAAGTATTTTGCTACGGTAAATGCTGGTGGTATCACCACCTCTGGATTTACGGGAGGAACATTAGCGATTAACGGCAACCGAAACACATATAAACACGAATTCGCATTAGCAAACGATGTTCCTAGCATTACAATGGAAATCTCTAAAGGAGGCTATCCTTTCACTTATTGGGGTTGTGGATTAACCTCTGCTCAATTTAAAGTAGACACTCCAGAGGGAATAACCAAAGGGACATTCTCTTTTGTTGGTAAGGATGGTGAGCCAAAATCATTAGCAGGAACAACAACACCTTCATCTTTGAGTTCTTTGGTGAAAGAGATATTTTTAAATTGGAGATGTGGATTAAGAATTGATGATACCCTTATCGGCATTAAATCAATAAATTTCACAATAAGCAATAATTTACTGGAGGATACCGCTGAAATAAAGGAGAGCGTTCCTTTACAAATTCCCCGATTAGTAAGGGGTGGGAAAAGGACAATTACGGGGACAATCAACCGACAATTTGAGGACAGCACCTATTTTGACAAATGGATAAATGGAACTTCAGCAAAGCTTTCAGTTAAAGGAACAAGCCAGCCTTATGCAGGACCCCTAGAAACAGTTGAGTTCGTCTTTCCAACAATTATGTTTGAGGGAACAGACCCTACGGTTTCTGATATGAGCTTAATGTATAATGACCTACCCTTTTCTGCCTTTGGAGAGGGAAATAACGAAGCGACCCTTACCATTTATTCCCTTGATGCTAATTATAACTGATGAGAAGAAAAAAAAGCGTTTTTACAATACTTGAAAATCAAAAAGGAATTCATCTACCTATCCCCAATCTTCAGTCTCTTATTTTACTTGACGAAAGGTTTAATTTTATGGAGGGAGGGGCAGCCAATTCAAGTCTCACAATTAGGGATATTGTATTTATTCTCTGGGTTTTGGAAAATCAAGAAAAAGATTTGCTTAATATGCCAGAAGAAGGAAGGCAAAAGGAAATCAGTGAAAAATCAAGACAATTAGAAGCCTCCCAGCTAATGGAATATTCAATCGCAATCAATAAAGTAATGGAGCAAGCCTTTGGACAGATGCAAAAGACAACGACAACAGTATCACAAAAAAAAACACAAATATAGATGAGGCAATATGTTTTTTGGTGGAAAAAACAGGATGGACGATTGAGTATATTTTAAAGCTAAAAATAAATGTAGCTACCCTTTTTCTTAATTATTTTGCTGAAAGGGAGGTAGAAAGATTTAAATTAAAAGCAAGTTTAATGGGGATTAAGGTTTAATCCCTATTTTGCTTTTTAAAAAAGAAAATGCCAGAAACAACAATAACCATAAATCTACAAGGAAGAGAACAGGTTAGACAGGCTATCCAATCAGTTAAAACCCAGCTAGATTCTATCAAACCCAATTTTTTAGCCTTAACTGCTGCTGCGGGAGGGCTAGCTGGTGCAATAGCCCTAATCGGCAAGAAAGCCCTTGATGAGGCAGGGGATATTGAAAAATTTACTGCCACAATGAGAACCATTACAGGCTCAACTAAAGAAGCCGCAAATATGATACAATTTGCCATAAAAGCTGCCACCCAAACACCCTTTGAGGTTAAGGGGGTTGTAGAATCCACCGCCACCATAATGCAATTTACAAAAATGCTAGGGTGGACAGGTAAGGATGCCCAAAAATGGTTTCCCCTCATTGGAGACCTTGCTGCAGGGATGGGGAAAGACCTGCATTACACATCCCTTGTAATGGGCAAGGCACTAACAGGCTCACAGGATGCTATATTGTCCCTACGAGACCAATTCGGCATATCCGCCCAAGCCCTTAAGGCTTTTGGAGCAGAAATAAATAAGGAGGGAGGAATTGCAGTAAGAACAGCCGAACAGCAAGAAAAATTAAGAAATGCCCTAGAGGCTTTGATAAAACAGAATTTTGCTGGAGCAATGGCTCGGCAGATGGATACATTTCAAGGAGCAATGTCTAACCTGCGAGATGCCTTGTCTAGGGTATATATGGCTATTGGAAAAGAAATGATACCGATATTTAATAGATGGGTTAAAGAAAGCCTTACTCCAACCCTTGAGAAGGTGGAAAATTTTGTGAAAGAAAATGGTAAGTTGGTCATTGCTGTTGGGGCAACCGTAGGTGCAGTAAGTATGATTGTAGCAGGTTTAGCTGGATTAGGTTTTATCCTTCCACCCCTTATCGGTGGATTGAAAGCCCTCCAAGTTCTTTTTGCTGTCCAGATACCACAGGCATTGGCAATAAGCACTACCGCACTAAAAACTTTTGTTTTTGCCCATCCTCTTATTGCAGGGCTTACATTAGCGATAACTGGACTGACAACAGCATTTATAAGCTTAAAATCCGAGACAGACGCAAAAATCAAGAAATTTGAGGAGGATAGAGAAAAAACAGAAGAACTAATCCGTGAATATAACGAATTGATAACAATCATAGGTAAAACGACAGAACAAAAAGAAAGGCAAAAAGCCATTATTGAGGAGTTAATTAAGCTTCTTCCTGAATATGCCGATAAATTTAGGGAATTAAAGGGAGAGCCAATTAAGAATATTGAGGAAATAAATAAGCAATTGCTAGCCCAATATAATCTTATAATTCAAAATATGACACTGTCCGAAAAGTGGGGAAGACACTTAATTACTATTTTTGAACTTGTTACAGTAACCATAAGGCAAGCTATAGAAACAGCGATAACAGGGTTAATAGGATTTATTACACTTTTAGTGAAAATGATTGTGGATTTCTGTAAAACCTCTCTTGTTTTAATTGGAGATTTCATAGCTGGTATAGAAGGAATATTTAAAGGAGATTTTAGCAAAATTAAAAAGGCAGGAAAAAATATAGGAGAAGCTTTTACATCAGGTACTAAAGAATCCTTTGGAAAACATTTAGTGGAATTTGAAACAGA
>JBMOLK010000140.1:0-13207 GCA_049325575.1 Bacillota bacterium
ATTGAGTCTTTAGCGCTTGACTGTGTATTTGCGTAAGAATTACCTCCCTGAAATATCATAGAACCACAAACCAAACTAATTGCTATAATACCGGATAAAACTTTTTTTATCCTCATTCCATAACTCCCCCTTATTTATACTGTAATTTTATTTATATTTATATCTATAGCCTTCAAAGTTTCCCTCTTTTTTCTATATTACGACACTCTTAAGCATATTTTACCTTATTCTGCCTCACTAGGCAATAAAACCTTCTAACTAAAATTAAATAGCTTTTTATGTAAAACTCGTGATGATTTGTAAATATTTTGCCATATGCTAAAAGGATAAATAAAAACGAGTACCCGTGGAAGATTACTCGTTTTATTTATCCTTTTAGCTCTGTTTAAAGTGCAGATCTCTAACCTCTTACAGCTTTATTTCCTCTTTAGGTTCAAAATTTCTTTCTATTGTCCAGGTAGTAGCTATACCGTTTCTAAGCCTGAATACTGCAAATGTTTTATAAAAATCCGCTAAGGCTCCGCTTTGCCTCCACGGTTTTAGAAACTCACGTGAGGGGTGCTCCGAAATCTCATCCTTTAAGTTATTATCATCCACTAGTTCCAGTTCTCCACTTACCCGAACCTGAATGTTCTGTCTGAAGTCATTGAAGCAAAGCTCGACTTTAGGATTTTTCATTATCTGCTTGTATAAATCCTTAAATGTCCCGGTATGAAATACAATTCCCGATTCATCTGCTTTATAAAGGAGCATACCTCTGGTTCTGGGTTGATCACCATCTACTGTAGCTAAAAAGAAAGCAGGATTGCTGTTCATCAAATTAAAGATTTCTTGCTTGGTCATATTATTCCCTCCTAAAACATAATTCGTTCATTACCTTTTCTCTACTATACAAAAAAACTGGTATGGAAGGCTTTCAAAATATCCTCATTTTTTTATAGAATTTTGCTGTTTCGTTCCGAATAAGTATTCTGATAATCTGAAGGAGTCATGCCAGCGTGCCTTGCAAAGCTGGAAGAGAAATGTGATGTACTGTTAAACCCGCACTGTAATGATATTTCGGTAATATTTTTCGTTCCGCTTCTTAAAAGTTTTTTTGCCTTTTCTATGCGCATTTTTATCAGGTACTCCATTGGAGCCATACCTGTCTCTTTCTTAAAAATTCTTATAAAATGTGATTGTGACATATTAGCTTTTTTTGCCATGCCATCAACTGATAGCTTTTTTCCAAAGTGCTGGTTCATATACTCTACTACTTCTTCAATCTCGAATTTTTCGGTTATAATATCTGTAGGACTGTTTATCTTTAGAATATTTCTAATCAGTTGATGAGTAATAATCACAGCAAGAGCCTCAAGTACTTTTTCAGAGCCTATTACCCTGTTTTCATATTCTGCCATAAACTTCTTAAGATAAATCATAATATCATAACCTACAAGAAACTGCTCCCAGATATAGTTCTCCGGTGGCTGTGCGCTGTAAATTTCGTATTGAGTATCATAAAGCTCTCTTGAAATAATGATCGCTATATAACGTGTAAAAGTATCCGTTTCATTTTCTTCATGAGGCACATCCGGTGAAATCGCAGTCACTAGATAGTGCTTAGGCAGAACTTTTATTTTTGTTGGTACAAAACTTTGATCTTTGGAGAAAAACAATATAAATGAATAAGCAGGATGAGTATGCTGCGGCATAATAGCATATTCACAAAAACCGACACTAGGAATAAAGATGCCTAAGTTATCAGAAACATAGTAATCTACATATTTAAGATTACTCTCACTAATATTCCCCACTAGTCTTTGAACCTTTTCAATATCTTTTTCAATATCTATTTTCATATTTCACATCCTATTGTACACACAATAAAAAAGACTACTGTTTTTAACATTAACAGCAGCCCTTATGTTATATCATAGTTTATAATTTAAAATAGTTCAACATGTATAATAATAAATTATCTAATACTGGCATAGGATTCTTCTTTGTTATTGGAAGCCCACTCTTCATAGCTGACATACAGATTTAGGTTCCTGTCAAGTATACTCCATATATCCGCTGTCTCGTAGCCTCTCCTCCAACCAGCGGCACCGGCAAGCTTATATTTGTGCACAAGAGAGGATTTCAGGTTAATGGAGCGGACATCTTCCAGCCAAATTTTATAGGTCTTATTCCCTTTGGTATATACGGCAAAATACTGTCCGCTGGTATTATCCCATGTTACCCTGGCATTATTTTCTCTGACCAGCCTCTGTGCTGTCTGCATGGAAACAGGTGAAGAATCAACCACACGGCCTTTCTCTTCTTCCCATAGTCTTGTATAAAAAGGAAGCCCAAGAATCATTTTTTCTCTGGGTACCTGCTCCAATACTTCCCTAAGTCCCTTTTCAACCCAGTTCAGTTGGGCAACAGACCCGCTCTGCTTGCTCCAATCACCGTTTTGGTCATATGCCATCAGTGCCAGATAATCGGCTGCCTCCCCAAGAGCCCTCCTGTCATAGCACATTGACCAGTTCCAGCTGGTAGGCTCAATCTTAGTTATATCCACCGAAGTAACAAGTCCCTGCTCCCTCATTACAAGAGCCAATTCTCTCACAAACTGTGTCAAAACACTTCTATCATTATAATAAACATTTTCAAAATCAACATTTATACCGTCAAGCCTATACTTTTCAGTATATCCCACAAGAAGCCCTATGATTTCTTTCCGTGATTTTTTGCTATTTAACACTTTATTGGCAATATCTATGTCAAACTCATTTCTGAAAAGTCCCCATACATCATAGCCATTTTGATGGGCCCACTCTATATAATCCTTATCCCCCATATCTATCATATGGATCTTCCCTTTGGAGTCTCTATAGACCACAGGATCGGTTGCCTTTACTCCAAGCTTGTTGGAGGCTTTCCTAAGCTCAAACCATGTGGGGGAAATAATATTCAGACCCTTTAAGGGTTGAACACCTGTCATAGCAGGAGTCTTAACAGCCACCTGCTCCCATACCATATTTATTTTTTCGCTGCGATATAACCGCTCCTCTACATTATATACCTTCCAGCTTCCGTTCAACTTTCTTAGACTGAAGGTTTTTTCACCCTTATAGTCTTTTATACGGGTGCTGCTGTCCTCAAACAGTCTTGTATACTTCACATCATAATTTACTCTTGCCTTTGCAGTACTTCCGCTTATTTCATTCACCTTTATGTCTGCATTTTGAATTTCTTCCACTACTCTTAAGCCTTTTTCACTTAATAGTTCAATAACTTCCGACCTTACCGTGTTATCATCCCGTGCTTTACCGATTGAGTGCATCATATTAAACTCAATATCCGACTGCAGTTTATTTTTTTTCTTCAAGTATTCATTCATATAACTGCTTATCAAATTTTTAATGATTTCTTCCTGTTCCCTTCTATTTACCGCTTCAATATCAATATCCATCATTTTTCTTATCATCACAGCAGCTTCAGACCTTAGTGCATTATTCTTCGGTCTGAAGGTATTATCCCCATAGCCGTTAATAATCCCGCTCTGTATGGCAGCATCGAGCTCTGACTTATATGGATAGTAGCTTTTTATATCTTTGAATTTTCTTGATGTAGAAGTATACCTGTAATCAAGGTTCAAAGCACGTACAATGGTTATTACAATCTCCTCACGGGTTATAAGTTTATCCGGCAAAAAAGTTCCGTCGCCATATCCCCTGACTATCCCCTTTCCATATGCAGTTGTAACAGCCTTATAGTACCACGCTTCCGGCTTCACATCAGAAAAATACGATTTCCCCGAATATGAATACTCTTCAAGTTCCAACGCCTTAACAAGAAGCGACATAAACTCCGCCCTTGTAATTTTATTATTTGGATTTGAATTCTGGTTATAGCCTTTTAGAATTTCCATATAAACCAGCTCATTGATATGTTTTTGAGCCCAATGTTGCGAAATATCCTTCATATGGTAGTCATCCGATACTTGAAACGCACTGGATTTGTATGAAAAAAGTGATATCATGACAGCTATGGTTAATACAAACAATATTCCCCTTCTAATGTTCTTCCTCAACGCAACTCCCCCCAAACTTGCACATAATACTAAACTAAAGCAAGATTGAAGAGATTTCAACAGGCAAAATTTAACATACTTTTATATATGTTTTATCAAAGCTGAATGTACAACAAACTCTGCTGTATAGGATTTTAATCTTTTTTTGAAAGTTATCCAGGCTTTACATTACCCTTTTTATCAATTTCAATATTGAAAGACAAGGACTCGATTTTTTGAAGCAGTTTGTATGACTGGCTTTTATCATTAAGAACCACAGGCCTTAGGTTCTCTATTCTACATGGCAGAACTTGAATGTCTTTGATACCCTTCTTATTGACTCCTATGCTTAAAATCATAGTGTCCCTCTTTATATTTGTAAAAACAAAATTCCCCAGGCTGTAAGCTATGATTTTACCCTTGTAAAACTCCAGGCCCTGAAGTACATGCGGATGTGAACCAATTACAATATCAGCGCCCTTATCGACATAGGCTCTGGCTAAACTCTTTTGATAGTTAAGCGGTTGTTCCTTAAGCTCTTCTCCCCAGTGGACATATACAGCTACAATGTCTGCCTGTTCTTTAGCAGATTTAATTTCTGCCAGTATACGCTCAGGGTTGTAGGTTGTGGCAACTCCAGGACTGTTTTTTCCAGCAGTCCATGAAGCATCGGGAATGATACGGCTTGATGCGATAAAGGCTATTTTAAGTCCTTTTTTGTCGATGAAAACGGGTTTACTGGCTTCGTCCATATTGACACCGGCACCAACATATTTAATATTTCTCTCCTTAAGATTTTGAAGTGTATCCAAAAGAGCTTCCCTGCCAAAGTCCAGAATATGATTGTTTGCAAGAGTTACCATATCAATACCGCAGGATGTCAGAACTTCCAAGCTTTTTGGCTTTGCTCTAAAGGTGTATTGTTTGTCCTTTGCTTTGGTACCTTTTTCACTTACAGGGCATTCCAGATTAACCATAGAGATGTCCGATCGGTCAAAAACCGGTTTGACGCCCGAAAGAATAAAATCGGCACCTTTTTGTTCAATGAGCGCTGCTACACCCCTTACAAGCAAAACATCACCTGCAAAGGATAGAATAACGGTTTCTTCATTATCCTCCTGTCTAAATTGATTTGGGCCTTCTTTCTCCATGTTCTCGTTGTTGCTTGGGATATTTCCATTTGAATTATCCTTATGGGTTTTGTTGATATGTGAATCCAATAAGTCAATAGGGTCTAAACCCCAATTATCAAACATATAGCCCGTTGTGAAGGATAAAACTAAAACAAACACCACAAATATAAAAATGATTCTTCCCATTATACTCCTTTTTGTCCTAAATCATAAGCATTATTGGACTTAAGTAAAAACATGATCTTCCATTAGTCTACAGCAATATGTCTTTATTAATGTACAACAAGTAAATTCATCTTGAAACCTTCCTGACATCAATAATATTACCCTTATAGGTATCCTTTGGAGCTATTTTAATTTTTAAATTATTTTCATACATTCTAATAAGCGGCAATTCCCTTTTGGTAACTATAGATAAAGCAGTTCCGGCATTTCCAGCCCTCCCGGTTCTTCCAACCCTATGCAGATAATCCATTGAATCTTCGGGCATACTCAAATTGAATATATGTGTAGTTCCTTCTATATCAAGTCCCCTGGCAGCTATATCAGAAGCAACCAGAAGCTGAATTTTACCCGACCTGAATTCATCTATAACCTTTTTTCGATCCAGCTTTATACTGGACCCGTGAATTGCTTCGACCTTTAGCCCATGATGCTTTAGCTTTAAGGTAAGTACATCAATTTCATCACTCTTATTTACAAATACAATGGCCTTATTAGGATTTAATATTCTTACCAGCTTCCTTAATACCTCAATTTTATCTCTTTGCTCAGCTAAAAAGTAAAAATGCTCAATAGCTGCTGGAACTTGAATCTTTTCTTCACCCCTTATGATCTCCGGGTCCTTCATAGCCTCTTTAGCACGGGCTATCGCCTTTTGTGATATGGTGGCAGAGAACATCATAAGCTGCCTTTCCTTAAGAGTACTCTTAATTATTGCCATCACGTTATCCAGGTTGTTCTCATCCACCAGCCTGTCAGCCTCATCCAGTATTATAGTCTTAATAGTATGGGCAGAAATTTTCTTCTTTTTTATCAGCTCCAGTACTCTTCCGGCGGAACCAACAATAATATGCGGTTTTTCTTTTAGTTTTTCAACTTGCCTTGCTATATTCACATTCCCAATTACAGGTGTTGCGCTTACCTTTAGCTCCGAGTTTTGAGCTAAACGTTCTATCTGCCTTTGTATTTGTATGGCAAGCTCATGTGTCGGCACCAGTATAATTGCCTGCATTTCTCTCACTTGAGCATTCAGCTTCTCAAATAAAGGAAGCAGATAGGCCAAAGTCTTTCCGGTGCCCGTTTCAGACTGTACTATCAGATCCTTGTTTTGTAGGGCTTGAGGTATAACCTTTAGCTGTATTTCAGTAGGAACAGTAATGTTCTGTTTTTCCAAAGCTGATATTATGGAGGGGTTTAAATTCATGCTATTAAATGATTTAGTCATTATCGTCTCCTATAAGTCCTTTTTAGACTTTGATATTTCTTCTGCAAGTTCATTTAAATATGCCCAGCGTTCTATAGCCTCATTCAGGCGTTTTTCCAGCAGTTCTTTTCTTGCAAGAAGCTCCTGCAGGCGTTCAAAGTTGCTGGACGACCGGTTGATATCTTCATTAACTTCTTCCAATTCCCTTTCCATACCGGCAATAACATCTTCGATCTGTTCGAATTCCTTCTGTTCTTTAAACGTAAATTTTAGTGGCCTATCCTTCTTGATACCCACGCTGCTGCTTTCTTTTTCCTCCACAGTCTTACGGCTTCTTTCCTCTTGCTCTGCCTCCGTCTCCCTGATAACTTCACGATAATCGGAGTAATTTCCGGTAAACTGCCTGACAACTCCCTCCCCTTCAAAGGAGAATATCTTACTTGCTATCCTGTCCAGGAAATACCTATCGTGGGATACTACTATGACTGATCCCGGAAACTCATCAATATAGCTTTCAAGAATTGTAAGAGTCTGGATATCCAGGTCATTTGTCGGCTCATCCAGCAGTAATACATTAGGTGCCCCCATAAGTATGCGCAGTAAATAGAGCCTTCTTTTCTCTCCTCCTGACAGTTTGGATACCGGTGTCCACTGGACGGAAGGAGGAAACAGGAATCTTTCCAGCATTTGCGAAGCACTTATCACAACACCATCCGCAGTAATAAATTCAGCTTCCTCTTTAATATAATCGATGACCCTTAAACTTTCATCCATCTCATCATTTTCCTGTGAGAAAAACCCGATTTTCACCGTCTCACCTGCTGTAACCTTACCTCTATCAGGGCTTATTTTCCCTGCTATAATTTTGAGGAGAGTAGATTTACCACTACCGTTAGGGCCTATGATACCTACCCTATCTTCCCTTGAAAAGATATAGCTAAGACTCTTTATGAGGTCCTGCCCCGGGTAGCTTTTTTCTATATTATCCAACTCAATTATTTTCTTGCCCAAACGGGAAGAACCCACTTTCATTTCAATACTACCGGAGCTTTCCGGTGTTTGTACTTCTTGAAGCTTCTCAAATCTTTCTATTCTTGCTTTTTGTTTTGTAGAGCGGGCCTTTGCTCCTCTTCTTATCCACTCCAATTCCTTTCTGATAAGGCTTTGGCGCTTCCTTTCCGCCGATTGCTCCAACTCCTCTCTTTCTGCTTTCATTTCAAGGTACTTACTATAATTTGCCTGGTAGCTGTATAGTTTTCCATTATCAAGCTCTATAATCCTGTTGGCTACTCTTTCTAGAAAATACCTGTCATGGGTGACCATAAGCAATGCACCCTTTTGCTTATTCAGGTAGCTTTCAAGCCAGTCTATGGTATCATTATCAATATGGTTTGTCGGTTCGTCTAGAATCAATAAATCGGCTGTGCTGATAAGAGCACTTGCTATTGCTACCCTTTTTCTTTGTCCTCCCGAAAGTGTACTGACATCTGCCTGAAAATCAAAAATTCCAAGCCTTGTCAAAATGCTTTTCGCTTCATTTTCAACGGTCCATGCATCCATGGCGTCCATCTTCTGAGTTAAAGCAGTCAATTTCTTCCCCTGCTCTACATCACCCGGGATTTCATTTAGCTTTTGCAATGTACATTCGTATTCCCTTAAAAGCTCCATAATGGGAGAGCTGCCTTTGAAAACCTGCCCAAGCACCGTTGTTCCATCCTCAAAATGTGGATTTTGCGGTAAATACTCTATCCTGACACTGTTGCCCTTAATAATTCTTCCACTGTCAGGGTATTCTACACCTGCGACAACCTTTAGGAGCGTTGACTTACCTGTCCCGTTTATGCCTATTAGGCCTATTTTTTCTCCTTCATTTATACCGAAGGATATCTCACCTAATATTATTTTCTCACTATAGCTCTTGGATATTCTTTCAGCAGATAATATATTCAAATAATCTTCTCCTTTAAAACTATCTTGACAGCTTAGTCTTCATAAAACTACTGCTCATATAAACCCAATTATATCAGCTACTTTAAGCTGCTTCAAACATTTTCTTTTATATATAGTTTGAACTGGTAATTATAAAAAAAGACTATTGCAGCTTTGTACAATAATCTTTTTAACTATCTAATATAAATTCGGCTACTCCGGTTTATTTGAACTTAAATCTCCCAACACTTATCCTCTTTCTAAAACTATATCGTTTAGCACTTTATGAAGTATTACTGCAACCTCTGCCCTTGTTGCCCTGCGCTTGGGGTTTACTGCTCCTCCGGAACCCTGTATGATACCTGCCTTTGTAAGCCTGGATACCGCATCCCTGGCATAAGTGCTTATAAGATTTGCATCGTTATACCCCGCCAGGTACTCCTCTCCTGCTTCTTCAAGCTCTATACCTGCAACTTCAATAGCCCTGACCATAATAACCATCATGTCCTCTCTGGTTATGTTTCCATCGGGATTAAAGAATTCTCCACTGCCTTTAACAATACCAAGTATCTTTGCAATTCCTATGGCATCATAGTAGTATGAGCCCTTCTTCACATCCTTGAAGTTGTCTATAAAGTCAGCCTTAAAATTCAATGCCTTAACAACCATCAGGGTAAAATCACCTCTTTTGGTATTTTGACCGGGATTAAACATGCCGCGGTCGTCTCCCTTGATAATCCCGCTCTCATAGAGCCAGTCAATGGACTCAAAAGCCCAGAAATATTCCATGCCAACATCCGGAAAGTAAACTGATTGGTTTATGCTCACTGCAAGCCCCTTGCTTTCGTTATGAAGCCTGTCGAGAGCAGTAACAACATAAAATACATTATCCGGATTAGTAGTACCGATATCCAAAAACTCCTGTCTTTCATTATTGCTTTTTCTTAAAGTACCTATTAGATTGGATGCACTTGCATCCGAGACAACGTCTACCTTCTCACCATTATTAAAGCGGTAAATTGCATAATAGGCAGTATTGGGGTCACTGTCTGTCCATGAAAGCTTAGCCCCCTCAAAAACTGCTTCTACCTTTCCCTTTGTAGGAGTGCCTGGAACCTTCCCCCCCTTCCAGGACATAACCGGAACAAGGGCTCTTGTAGACCACAAATCACTCTTCATGGTATTTACTACTTGTTGTTTACCTGGGTCATTGAAGTTTTTAGCCCTAAACATAATACTTCCCATTATTTCAGGTCTTGCTATATTGAATTTCATCTGCCTGGAAAACTCCGGCACAGCATTTTCGCCCTTGAAGTATTGATCAGAATCATCATTTATTTTATAAAGTGCCATTCCAATATAAAGATGCACCTTTTTTCCCTTGCAGACCCTGGACCACCATGAAGCAACCTCTCCATAGGAAGCTCTGGGATTTGCAAATGTAAAGTATATCTGTGGAGCAATATAATCAAGGAGTTCCTCTTCCACCCATCTTTTTGTGTCAGCAAAGCTCTTGTTATAATTTGTGAAGCTTGACTGTGTATTTGAACCGTCAGGATGTCCATCCTTTTTATTACCCCAAACTCCGGCAGGGCTTATACCGAATTTTACCCAGGTCTTTGTTGCCCTTACCTTTTTTGAGAGCTCCTTTACAAGCAGGTATGTGTTATTTCTTCTCCAATCACCTATATTTGAAAACTGCCCTTTATTATATTTTTTGTAGGTATCTTCGTCTTTCAATTCTCCCTCATATCTTTCATAATAAAAATAATCATCAAAATGTACTCCATCTATATCGTAATTATCTACAACCTCCATAACACGGTCCATTACCCATTTTCTTGCCTCGGGAATGCCTGGGTCCACAACAAATCTATCCATGGATGCTTTGATCCATTCGGGATGTTCCTTATAAACACTCTTTTCTATATTAAGTGATGCTTTAGTAGCATCCTTGGTATCCATTGATACTCTGTATGGGTTAAACCATGCATGCATTTCAAGGTTCCGTTTATGAGCTTCCTCTATGGCAAAAGCCAATGGGTCAAAGCCCGGGTCCTTACCAAAGGTTCCTGTAAGATAACGTGACCAGGGTACAATATTTGATTTGTAAAATGCATCTCCCTCGGGACTCACCTGAAAGAAAACCGCATTAAGGTTCATATCAACCGCCTTGTCTAAAATTGCAACAAGTTCATCCTTACTCTTCTGAATCCTCTCTTCGACATTCTCAATCTTTCTGGTTTCTACCGAAGGCCAGTCAAGGTTTATAACGGTAGAAATCCAGGCTCCTCTAAGATGCCTTTTTACAACAGGAGTATTATCCGGTATATAAGGCGCATATGGATCCCATGGTTTTACCTCTGCAAGTACATTAACCAGCAGAATTGAAAGTATTACCATAACAGCCAACAAAATACCGATAAACTTCTTGGTGCTCTTATTAAGTAACATTTTAATCCCCCTGAATATTTATTCTCTACCTTTATGTTATGTTTCTAAGCACCTCAAGTCAACATGTAAATCCTGTACCAAATCAAGCACAAAGTCTTATTAAGATTTGTAATTCTAGAAAGCCCCTTGTTTTAATCCTTAGAGGATTAAGTTTTTCGTTCGGTATCCTTATCCTCTCATCTCAATTTGCTCCCGTTGATTCAGCCAACTGCTTAAGCCGCTGGTAAATTTCCGGTGCAGCCTTTTTTATATTAAGGGGTTCAACCTTTTTATTAGTCCATGCATGAATCGTTTTTCCTACTGTCAGTAACTTTCCGTTTCTTTTGTTGAGAATTCTGTATTCAAACTTAACCTTAACATAGGACACATATGTTAAGTCTGTTACGACCAGTATTTTATCCCCGTATCTTGCAGGACTCTTAAACTCGCATTCTATTTTAGAAAGGGGAAGAAAGAATCCCAATGCATTCATTCTATAAGCTGGGATTCCTGCTTTCTTTAAATAATCGGTTCTGCCTGCTTCAAACCATATTGGATAGTTAGAATGATGGACAATACCCATTAAGTCTATTTCAGTAAACTTCACATGAAAACAAGTTTCAGTAGTCATTTTACATCCCGCAGCCTTCCATTAATTCATCTTTAACTTTGTTAAGAAGTCTTTCCATATGTTTTCTACTGATTTCATCTTTATAACAGCCTGATACAAACGTTAAAATACCGTTATAAGTACACGCAAGAAGAAGAAATCCGGGTGCACGTACAGCAGGCGGCACAATGTAAGCATCTGTGACAGCATTCTCACCAAATTTTATTAATGACCTTGAAATAAGACCCAAATTAGATAAACCAGGTAAGCATAGCTTGCTGTAAGGAGTTGGGTATTGAGCTGCAATCTCTGAAACCTGGGATGAGGCCTTAAAATAAGTATTCATTTTGGTAAAGCTCATTTTTTCTACCAGCTCACCACCTATAGCATTTTGCAGACCGGGACGCCCATCTTTTACTTTATTCATCTGATGTATTACTCTTGTCAGGGTTGCCTCAAAAGATTCACCCTTTACCCTGGGTATTGCTGTGATAAATCCCCCGGATAAATTCCTCATTGCTTCAGCCTTTTGATTCGGGAGATAACGACGTAAATCAATGGTTGAAGAAATGTCCATAGGAATACCGTATAAAGGCTTAGAAATTTCAAACATTGCCCTATAATATGCAGTAAGAATCAAATCATTGATGGTAGCTCCCCTTGCTTTTCCATACTTGGACATTACATCCACATGTCCATAAGGGAGTCTACAAACCACAAAACGTGTGGCTTCTGTCCGTCCCTGTCTCCAGGGAAAGGTCCACATAGTCCTGGGAATCATCTCCAAAGGGTTCCATTCTGCCTTCGGGTTCTTTATGCCCAGTGCACTAAATAACCTATCCTGATCCTTTCTGCCGCCTATCCTTGGTCTTGGTATGAAAATACCGCACTCTTGATTAATAGTGGAATAGATTTCTGAAAGAAGATGAATATACTCCTTTGTACCAGCTCCATCACAGCAGGTGTGATTGAGTTTTATACACAAAGTATCATATGGCCCGGAGCGTATGAGTCTTACTTTCACCACTGGGTCCTTATCCATATCCAAAGGACTTTCCAAAAAACTCTGGATAGCTTTATCCGGATTATCGGTTTCTTCAAAAGAACAAAACATGATTTTATCAATGTTATCCAAACGTTTCCAATAAGGTGTTTCATTTTCAACAAACCGACATCCCAAAACAGGTTCTGCATCAACTGACAACTGTACCGCTCTTACCAGCTTGTTGTAGTCTAATATACCATCTATCTTCATGACTATTTGAATCTGGTAATTAGCTAGCCTGTGCCGGGCAAGGTAATTGCATATATCATGTCCGTTAGCTGGCAAAGTATTAGGATTATCCTCTATATTTCCATACGACCTGTCGAAGTGATTCTGATTGATTTTCTGGAAAATGGCTTCAAACGGGTTTTCTCCGATATCATGGTTATTTGATTTGCTTTCGTGAGAATACCTATTTTTAGTGCTACCAAATTTAAAGTTCATATATATTGCTCCCCATAATAATTAGATTTTAAATGCTGTACTATCTGACTATATTAAGGTAAACATAAGCTATAAACTAAAATAGTACTACGCTTTGTAGTACCATATTATGGAGCTGTGAATACAAATGTTACACTCAGTTGAT
>JBMOLK010000141.1:0-13156 GCA_049325575.1 Bacillota bacterium
CAAATTATCTAAATACCAGTTTATTGTTTTTATAATACCTAATTCAAAGGAAATATTTGGCTTCCATCCTAATTCCTCTTCAATTTTATTTGCGTTAATAGCATACCTTCTGTCGTGTCCTTTCCTATCCTCTACGAATTTGATAAGGTCTTCCCTAATTGAACTATCAACACTGTTGCTTAGATAGTTTATTATATCTTTTACTATTTGAATATTTGTTCTTTCATTTTGCCCACCAATATTATAAACTTCACCAAGTTTTCCTTTGTGAAGAACTAAATCTAAAGCAGTACAATGATCCTCTACATAGAGCCAATCTCTAACGTTTAGCCCATCCCCATATACAGGTAGATCCTTTTTATTTAGTGCATTATTAATAATAAGAGGTATTAGTTTCTCTGGAAATTGATAGGGTCCGTAGTTGTTGCTACACCTGGTTATGTTAACTGGCATCTTAAATGTATCAAAGTAAGACTTAACCAGTAAATCAGCACCTGCCTTACTGGCTGAATATGGACTATGAGGGTCAAGTGGCGTCATTTCAGTAAAGTAACCTGTTTGAGGTAGTGACCCGTAAACTTCATCAGTAGATACCTGAAGAAACTTCTTCCCTTTTAAAAATCCGTTATTATTCTCCCACACACCCTTAGCTGTACTTAACAAATTGGAAGTACCTAGTACATTTGTTTTAATAAAAATTTCCGGATCAAGGATACTTCTATCAACATGGCTTTCAGCTGCGAAGTTAACAACGTAGTCAATATCATTTTTTTTAAATATTGATTCAACCAGCCCCTTATCACATATATCTCCTTGAACAAAGCTGTAGTTTTCATTTAATGATATGCAAGTTAGGTTATCTGGATTACCAGCATATGTTAACTTATCTAAATTTATTACTTTATAGTCCTTATACTTATTTAACATATAAATTATAAAATTGCTTCCAATAAAGCCGCAGCCGCCTGTAATAAGCATTGTTTTCATTTAGATAACCCCCCTTATGGATCTACTTTATTAAAATACCCTGGCAAATCTATTAACATTGGTTTTGAAGTTTGTACTTTGGCAATACGATATAGAGAAACAGTACTATATAAAAACTCATGATTCCGCGAATCAAATACATGTCTCCATACCAAAACCAGAATGGAGCTAACACAAACATACTGCCGTAGAACAAACTATTTTTGACTCTGAACAAATACTTAATGTTTTTCTCGCAAGCAGCAATAAAGATACCAAACAGTAATAAAATGAAAAATACGCCTGGTGTTTTAAAATTCATAAACGGCACAACCATAGCATGTGTACCTCCAAGTCCATACCGCATTTCCCAGGCAGGTCCTTTGGTACTCTCCAGCGGTCTCTCAATTCCCAGGTTTTGTGCTACTACTCCTGGAATCATTGACATAGTATAGTCAACATAGGTTTCACCCCAGCGTGGTTTCATTAAATTATTATGGAAGTCCCCAACCACTGATAAAGGCGTTAGCAAAACAGCAGACCAGGTACCATGTAAACCCTCAAATTTGCTTAGCTTCACTATTTCTGTCGGACTTTCCAAATTACTTAGTTGAGACCTTAAGCTTCCTAATAGTTGAGAAGAAACTATTACTAATACTATTATTACAAGTACAAAATACTTATTTAGTTTATTCTTTTTCGTTTTCAGGTACTTCTTAGACTTCTCAAACATCCTTTTAATATTACTGGAGTTATAAATTAAGTAAAATGAAAAGTAACCGGCAGCCATACCCATAAATTCCCTATCACCTCTTAATAACTGAAACCAGACAATGATAATTAGTGCTACTGCCAGTGTAATTCCAGTTTTAATCCTTTTTCTCTTTACATTTGTCTCATTCAGTGTATCCACAAGTAACAGCATTGCAAGAGTGTGGGATACCATCCAACCTGCACCAAAATTTATGCTTTCATTATCAAGCATGCTAAGACTTTCTGTATATGCAGCCTTCAATATTGTCTCCTGCGGAGCACTTATCCATGAAAAGGCCAAGCTTATCATAGAAACTACGATAAAGCCGGTTAATTTGAGACTATTGGATCGGATATAATCTACATCACCTTTATCCTTTATAGTCTTAACAAAGCCATAACCTGCAACCAACCCATATGCACCTATACAACCTGCCATAAACATTTTATTAACAATCTCAAAGTCTACCTGGTAATCATTAACAGGCAGGCCCCAGAGTATATTTTGATTACTTATATCACTTATAAATATATACTCGAGTCCGTGAATAAATGGTAGAGAGTAAAATATAATCATTATTCTGCTTAATAAGGATAGCTTGGAAAACCTTATCCCGAATATACCCCATATCACTATTACTGCTAGCAGACCTAAGCTTATATGCAAAGGTAAAATAATATCAGCTTCAAACAACAGGCTTAAAGATATACCTATAAATGCTATCATTAAGAACATGATAAATTCTGATGGAATATTTATTCCATGAATAGTGTTTGCATTATTATTTTTCCCCATAAGCAAATTATAATTGTTATCCAAAATAAACTCTCTCCTTGGTAAGATAGCGTATAATTACTATTCCTCATAGATAACCATATTCTTAATTTTAACATCTCTATCAAAACCCAACATAACAAACCTGTTATTTTGATTGTAATCACTTGGTGTTGTGAATTTTCCGTAGAGCTTACCACCAGAATAAGTAAGGTATTCACCACTACTTACACCTGGAATATCTAGAGACACAGTGTCTAAATTCTCTCCCTCTAAGTCAATCTCTATTATATATCCTTTGTTTGGCATAATGTTTAGTTCCCTTGTAATCACATGTCCCTTGATACCATTATCATTATCATTTTCAATTACTATGCCATCATTTGTACATAATAGCTTAACATCCTCTGAATTTGCAACTAAAAATTGCTCCGGCTTATTATTCAGGTCTACATCCAATTCAGGCATTGAATAAAATATAACCTTATCTATATTAACAGTATTGCCCTGTTTTATATTATCCTTTATATACTTAATCTTTTCCAACATTTCTACAGTTTCTCTATTAAAACCAAAAGGACTTAGATTCTGCTTGTTTACTTTTTTTGCCTCATCAATTATATTATATGTTTTCTCAAGGTATTCCATGGCAAGCTCTGTATTATTTTGGTTAAACAATATTAATGTTAATTGAAAGTATGAACTTACTTTTTGCTGCCATTCCAGGTTACTTAACGGTCTAAGTTCTGTTGACCGGTTTATTGCTTTAAACCCACTATCTACTTGACCTCTTAAGAAATAATAAGCAGCAACTCTTGTCATTAAATCAGGATTATACCATGCCTGTTTTTCAGCTTGCTTTACTAAGGTATCTAATTCTTTGAGATCCATTTCCGTATTATTCTTTACTTTTATTTGGTTACTTGCATAATTTATTTTATAAGTTGGATTTAATGAATCAAATGATATAGCTTTTTTAATATAGCTTTGTTCTTTCGCCTTATCACTTGTCTCTTGTGCTAATGTATAGTATTCCTCCGATGTTTTAAAGCTAATAGGCACTATTAATACTAAAACAGCAATTACAAAACCAATGACAGGGTTTAGATTTAACCCTCTTATATCCCTAGCTTTTGATAAAATTTGCAGAAAACTATTTATTACAGGAAATCTGTATTCTTTTACTTCAAATTCTTTATTGTGCATATAAAATGTATTCAATAAGGCAGTAAATACCCAAAGCACCAATGAGATAGATGATAACGATAAATCGAAATCTATTGTTGAATGCATCAATAGACTTAGAATCGATACGAAGATTGCTGTTCGAATAACATTCTCACTGGCAGTGTACCCATTTTTATATCTGTATTGGAGAAAATATACTCCAATAATTGACAATACAAATGCAGCTAGTACCAATAGCCCAAGGACACCGCAATCAGTCGCAATTTGAATAACATAATTATGTGCCTGTGTCGACCAGTATAGGAAGGATTGATATGAAAAAATAAGGTTAGCCCATGCGCCACCGCCGGCACCTAATAGCCAATAGTCCTTAAACATATTAAGCCCATCCTTATAATACACTGCCCTCAAGATACTACTGTATGAAGCTTGGATGCCTTCAAACCTGGAAAATATATTATTCGATAAATACTTATTTTTAAGCATAAGCTTTTTTACTACCTTGTTTGTATCATCATTAACAATTTTAGCCTCGGAGAATGTGCTGCTTGTTCCCTTAAATGTATTTTTAAAGTTAATATTTACAGTTCTGCTTCCTTCCGGAACACTAAACCTGATCTCCCTTAACTCATTTCCTTTTGTCTCCTTGTCCATGTAGCTTGCTATCAACGTTGAAGAAGAAAATAGGATTTCCCTTTCAGTTTTACTCAAAATCTCAATTGAGTAAGCATAAGGTTTATTATAAGTGTTTATAGCATCAACCTTATAAACCAATTTATAGTTTTTGCCTGGGGGCAATATTGCAGTTTTTGTTAATGTTACAGGCGTTTCTTCTTCACTATCTGAATGCTTTAGCTGTAGTGGCGCCGATGAGTTCATTATAACTGTAATAGTTACTACGCACCCTATTAGTATTGTACTTGCTAGAGCTGCATACACCTTCCAGTTCACAGCGTAGAGGAATCTAAATAGATGGCTTGCTAGTAGTGAAGCGGCAATAGTAACTGCAATTCCAACGACTATATAAAGCCAAACCTTAGCATAGGATTGTTGAGAGGCAGCAGCCAATGATAAAAGCCTTGTTGAAATAAGTATGGAAGTAATAAATATAATAAGAGAATATACAAACAGCTTTATCCTGTATTCTTTTGACAACATTACAAGTAACGCAATAAAAGCAATAGGGAAAACCAACTGTGCTCCCCTGCTTTGAGTTAATATAAACGTCGTAACCAGTATAAAAGCGATTGAAAGTTGTATAGACCTTAACCATGCCTTTTTCTCTATCACAATCAAACCCAGCACTACAATAAGAACTACCATAATGTATGCAGCCAGAGCATTTGCATACTGTATAGTTGAGTGCATTCGACCATCAACAAATAGACCGAAAAATACTTTCTTTTCCACACCCATACTGTTAAAGAAACTGTTAAATGCTTCTGCTAATCTTCCCCCAGCCATACCGTCTATACCTAATATACATACCCCTAAAGCCGATGTGACAACTACGCCAATGACAAGCAGCTTTAATCTAAAGGTAGTTACTAATCTTGATACTATTATAAATGCTGAAAAATACATAAAGTACTTAAGCCACTCAGAAATTGAAGTTCTTAGGCCCGTTGAGGCAAACAGTGATATGAAATAAATTATTGGAAATCCTAAAGCCGCATATTCTAACGGAGTCTTAATAAAAGTTTTATCTTTATTTAAAAGCTTATAAACCCAATAAACAGCAAAAGCCGTTAGTACCAGAATTTCAGCATATAGCTGCTCTGATTCAAAATACAATCCTCTTACATAAGGAGAGTAGAAAACAACTAATAATACAATAAACAAGCTTAAAATTCCAATATACTTATTTTCCTCTTTATTATTAATACTACCTGATCTATTCTTACTATAACTACCTTTAGATTTCAATGTCCCACTTTTTGTCATGTAAATGTCCCCTTTAGATAACGAATTTCTTAAAGCCCATCCAAGATATTTATGAAATTTATACTCCTGGCTTTTACGGTTTCTATAAAGTCAGGGTGCCAAACTATAAACTGCATACTATTACTAATGTCAATTTGGCCTATTTCAAGCGTTGAATTTATAACAACAAATGATGCATTTTTGGCTCTTAATCTACAGGAGATTATCTCACATATTTCATCATTATGGCCAAATAATACCGTAGTCATAGTTTTACTCATGTTAATACCCTCTAAATGCTTGTCTATGACTATATTAAACTTTTTTATATTTCTGCAGGAGTCTATTAAGTATTTATAGGTAATCTCAGCCTTTTTTTTGATCCCCTGTTGTGTTAATATATATTTTATAGTACGTGAACCTTTTTTTTCGATTTCAAGTAATCCTTCTTTTACAAGATTTTTGATTGCTTGATTTACATTGCCCAGGGACTTGCCGGTTATCAAGGCTATATCTCTTTGAGTTAAATCTGAATTATTATTAAAACTACTTAAAATTGAAAACTCACTATTCATATCCTCTAGTCCCGTTCAGTTATATTTTTTTTATGGTTATAAAAGTTTTTTGAACTGCCAATTACTTTTAACAAATATTTGTTACTTACTTGTAGATAAATAATTAGACTTAGAGCCTTCCCAGTATTCTATTAAAAATACTGCTAAAGAACTCAACATGAACCCAAATATTGATGCAATTATAATATTCTTTGCCTTATTTGGACCTATTGGATATCTCGGAGGAGTTGCTTTTGAAACCACCATTATACTGGACTTACCAATTTCCGCAGACTGAATAATCATTACTTCCTTATACTTTTTCTGATACGTTTCATATGTCTGCTTTATCAGGTTGACTTCATTATTTAGAATATCATATTTTTGTTGCTTTTCTGCCAAATCAGCTTGCAGCACCTCTATATCTTTTTGTAACAATGAAATTTCATTCTCCATATTGCTTCTTTCTGCACGAACTGAAGACACCTCTAACTCTAAAGTATTCACTTCGCTTGACAAACTGACATATACTTGATTTATTTCCTCACTTGTTAACTTTAATCTTGATAACTCTGTTATTTTAATGTCCGTCTTACTCTTTACTATTTCACTTAATAATTCATCATCTAATATTGATTTAACGGTTATAACAGTGCTAGGTGTTTTCTTTAATAGCTGTTTAGCGTGCTGAAGTGATGTGGCTTTTGAGCTTTCCATTATCTTAATTTCAGACAGTTTAGTTTTAAATTCAGTTAACTTTTCCAGTTTTGAGGCTAACTCCTGCTTTACTTCTTCAGGTCCTCTTGGTTGTTTTAAAAACTCTTTGAGAGCGTCTGATGCTTTTGTAAGATTATTTCTTTCCTCTTCCATCTGTTTTTTTAGAAACTCTGCAGATTGCTCTGCCTGTTTTTGATTGACTTCCGAAATAAACTTTGTGTATCTTTCACTGATTAAGTTAGCCATTTTAGCAGCCTTAGCAGGATCTTTATCTGTTACACCTATTGAAATAAGGTTTGTATTCTTTAAAGGTTTGACGTTAATAGAATCTGCTATCGAACTTATAGACTTTTCATTAATATTCATTTCTTTACGTATATAGTCAAGGACTTCTGGTGCTTTAATTTGTTCTCTGTAGGTATCAATTGTCATTTGAGGATAATTTGACAGTGAACCAACTATAGGCTCGAAACTATCGACTTCTCCGGTTATTACTCTATTTGTTTGGTCAGTTTTTGTAACTGGTGATATTAAAAGCATCGTCTGTGCCTGGTAAACCGGGCTTAATAAAAAAACATTCACAAACAAAGCAATCACAACAAATATTAGTGTTGTAATTCCTATAACCTTTTTCCATTTTAGCATTACTTCAATTACAACTCTTAAATTTAAGCCTTCCATTTTTGTCCCCCATTTATTTGGAATAAACAGCAGCTTGTTTTATAAGAAAGTATAGTAATCTTATATATAAGTCGATATTTGTTCATTGTTTGAACAAATTAATTGTATATAAATAATTTGTCCATGTCAATTAGTAATAAATATATTAGCTAATATTTTTTTCTATTTTTAAATCCTCGAATATATAAACTTACACAGCAAAAAAAGAGCTTCCTTAACGGAAGCTCTTTTTCACTTATAACTTATTAGTTAAGAGTTACTTCTTTATTTGAGAAGCTCTTAATTGCGTTACTATTAGCGTCTGTGATATAGCTTACAGAATCTTTAGTTGATACTTTAAGCTTACCAGTGTAAGTGTTATAGTCGCCATTCAGATCTACAGTAATTACATTTGTGCTTACTGTGATTGTGAAGTCTGTTACTGCTTTAAGTGTCTTTCCGTCCTTGTCAACTATAACAAACTCAGTTGCTGCAAGACCTGCATTGCCGCCTGTAAATTGTACGTTTTCGTCAAATGTCACTCTGAATCCACCTGCAATTGCAGTGAGATCTCCGCTAATGCTTGGAGCATACTTATCTGCAAACACGGCTCCAGTGTTACCTGCTGCCATAGCCATTCCAGTATCTGATTTAACCTTATCAGCAACTGCTGTAAGTGTATATCCAGCTGTACTAGATGATGCTCCTGCAAGAGCTACATCAGCGTTAAGTGTAGCAGTTATAGTTGTCTTACCATCTTTTGTAGTATATGTTACAGCTGCCAATGATCTAGTATATACTCCATTGGATACTGTAAATCCATCAGAAGGAACTGAAGTTAATATCTTATCAACTTCTATTTCAATTATATTTTTATCTTTTACACTTACTGCAGTTACCAAAGGTGCTGCTTCAAGAGCCAGTGAAGCTGATGCTTGAGTTTGGAATGCAACAATCTTATTTCCTGCAGCGTCCGCAACTCTAGCAACATGCAATGGTCTACCACCTACTACTGTACCATTTGGAACAGTAATTTTAACCTTCTTATTATCTGTGCCAAAAGCTTCAACCTTAGAACCATCTGGAAGTTCTGCGTTGTTTAGTCTGTAATTGTACTTTTCTAAGACTGAACCATCACCAGTTGTAGCCATAGCTTCATTAAATGTTACATATATGAAGTGAGCACTGGAACCATTGTCAACATATGTTGCTCCTGAAACAGTCGGTGGTGTTTTATCAGTTACTGTAAATTCTACAGATACTGTTGTAATTTTGTTAGCTGCCAATGATGAGTCTACAACATCTTTAATTTCTACAGTATAATTACCACCTGAAAGTTTGTCTGATAAAGTAAGCGTTGCTTTTTTATCAGCATCAACATAATCAATAGTTGATATTGTAGGAGTTACTGTTTTACCGTCTTTGTCTTTGATTGTGTAATTAGCAGTAGTTTCTGCACTAGCTTCTGTTACACTTTCAGAGAAAGTAACTTCAATTTTGTTTTCTGCAGATGCTTCTACTTTTGATACCTTAGGAGCTTCCTTGTCAACTGTTATTGAAGTTGTAAGTTTTATGTCCGCTTCTAACTTGTTACCCCAAGCGTCAACAACATCTACATCACTAACTGACTTCAACACTGTAACTGTTACATTACCTTCTGGTAAATAGTAAGTGTTAAAGGTTAAAGTATAAGTCTTGTAGTCATCAGTTGTTACATTTGTAGGCTGCCAAGCAGAATAAGTGTGATAGAAGTAAGCAGTTGTAAGCTTATCACTTGGAGCTGACTGATCTTTTCTGTATACAGCTTTACTGAACTCGATTACAACTTTATTCTGTTCTGCTTGCTTAATTGTAGCAGTTGGAGCAGTTGTATCCTTCTTATACTCGAGATCAAAAGTCTTAGCCATTATTGCAAAATTAGCAAAGTCCTTGTATCCGCTAACTTTAACTGTATAAGTTCCTTCATTTAATGAACTTACTCCAAGTGTAACTGTTAATGATCTGCCGTTAGCTGACAACACTTTTGAGTAAACTCCATATACTCCGTTATTTATTAAAACATCTGGAGAAGAATCTGCCTGAACTGGTTCACTGAAAGTGATTTCGAAAGTTTTTGGACCAGTTAATTTAATTGACTTAGCTTCAGGTAATGTAGTATCCATTACGCTTTCTATTGTCTTAGTAACATCAGCTGTTAAACCAGCTTCTTTCTTAACTGTTACTTCAACTTTAGCTTGTTGTGCCAAAGCACTTCCAAGTGTTAATGTAACTGATTTTTTATCGTCTGATACTGTAACTGATGAAACTGTATTGTCTTTAACGCTGTAGCTTGCTGTTTTTCCAGCTTTATCAGCGTCGACTTCGCCATTAAAGTTAACAACTACTTCTTTTAAGTTGCTAGCTGTTACACTGTCAACTAAAAGTTCCGCAGGTTGTACTATAACTTTAACAGTTGCTTTTGAAGTTTTGTAACCTTCGATTGAACCTTCAACTACTTTTTCACCAACTGTTGTAGTATCAACTGCTGGCCAAGTAACTGCGAGTTCTGCAGTAGTATCATCTTCGTAAGTTACTTTAACTTTTGCAGGTAATTCAGGTGTTTTACCTATTTGAACTTTAACATCAGCCAATGCAGCTACTGTTTTAATTTTAGCTTTAACAACGCCTTTTTCTTTAGCTAATGCTTCACTAACTTTTTCAAGTTCAATAAGTTTTTCTATAACTGTTCCACCAGCTTTGTATTCTGCCTGTAAAGTCTGGTAGGAGATACCTACTAATGAATCTCTGTTTATTCCTGAGTTGCTGTTAAAGATTACTGCGTCAGTATCTGATAATCCGCCAAATTCAGCTAAATCATAAGCAGCATTATCATAAGTGAATTCTCCATCATATCCTAATTGTTGAAGGATTAATGAACAGTAAGCTTTACCGTTAAGGTCTGCCTTTGGAGCGAATGTTCCGTTTGGCAATCCTTTTACATATCCCTTATCTACGGCATATGCAACTTGTTTCTTAGCCCAATCTGAAATCTTCTCTGCGTCAGAGAACTTAGCAAGCTTAGCAGTAACATCTTCTGCAGTAAGCGCTAATGCATCTTCTTCCTGACCAAAAAGTCTAAGAAGCATTACAACACCGGTTTCTCTGTCAAGCTTTCCTCCTAAGTTAGGAACGTAGTCTGTTGGTGACATACCCTTGTACAAGCCAAGGTCATACAAATCTTTTGCCTCTGTTTCATAGCTGAATGATGACTCAGCAAATGCAGGCACTAAAAGAGTTGAAATCATTGAGATTACAACTAGTACTGCCAACAATTTTTTGAGATTTTTCATACTCTCAAATCCTCCTTGTAAGTTTTTTTGGGAAGCAGGCTTTAATTTGAAGCCAGGCTACGCCTTATCCCTTTGTGTCTTAACCTGACCTATCTTGCATTTTGATCAAGACCGGCGCACTTAACCTATCTTGAATTCAAACTAATTATATCATCGGCATTTTGGAGAGTCAACATTTTGAAATTAAGTGTAAAGAAATTGTAATAGAATTGAAACAAACTGTACAAATGCTTTAAACAGTATATTTTAATAGTACAATTATACTATAAATATGATTTTTTTGTAAGGTTTTTTTGATAGAATATTTCCCGACAGCTATATTAAAAGCCGGCATTTCGCCGGCTTTTATTACGCATTAAGGCAATACTATTTGCTTCCGAGGTTTCTTTCTGCCATTTCAATAGCCTTTTTAACAATATTACCGCAGTCTCTTGAGGTCACAGATCCCCATCCTTCAGTTGCAACCGTGTTGTAGACTCCTAGCTCCTTTGCTATTTCAGCTTTAAGCTCTTCTGACATAATTCCACCGTTTCGTCTACTCATTGTACATGCCTCCTTTTTATATAAGCCTTATAGACTTATACTAAAAATATTGCGTACGTTATTATTATCTTCAATTTTTAAAGATTAATTTGATGTAATTTTTTCTTTGATTAATTTTAATTTTAAAATGGGTTACCTTTTACCCGTTATGTTAATATACTGTATTAAAAAACATTCAACATTTACAAAATACTTACTGATTAGTTATTGACAACTTTTTAAGGTTAGGGTGATTTTCATGCCATTTACTGCAAGAGAACTATTTGCAAGACTAATAAAATGCGAAGCCGGAGGAGAAGGAATTGACGGAATGAAGGCAGTTGCTACGGTTGTTATGAACAGAGTGCATGTTGCATACGGTGAGTACCTGAAAACGGGGCAGGGTGACCTAAGGAAAGTAATCACACAACCTCGTCAGTTTACCTGTCTTATGGGAACAGTATATGGGGAAGTAAATCCCCAAACAGTATGGGCAAGTACCCCTGAGCAGATTCACTATGAAGTTGCAGACTGGGCACTTTCCGGCAACAAACTCCCCGGGATAGGTGAATGCTTATGGTATTACAACCCATTTAGCCCAAGGTGCTCCCGAATTTTCCCCAGAACAGGCACAGGCAGATTTGTGACCCGAGTCAACCAACACTGCTTTTATAATCCTACACGGCTATATGCAGAAACTTGATTCACAATTAAACTCATTCTTATATTAATTTAATTCTTATTATGAAGCAAAATTATAGCTTTAAATTTATTTATCCAAGGAGGACATTTTTTATGCCAAATTACTTTAATCCAAATCAATATCAACCTTATTTAGCTGACCAGTACAGTATGCCTGCTCAATTGCCGTATGCACAAGAAAGTGTTATGCCTGTAATACCTTCCACTACGGCTTTACCACAAATGCCCACAGGTTATCCAACAGGACCGGTGTATAGTCCACCTCCTTCACCTTCATACCCAACAACCATAGGAGTTCCATCTCCAGCTGACGTTGACCTGGTTCCTGATACAGTGCAAAGTCCCGTTTATACTCAGGGGTACTTAATGAAGTATATAGGCCGAAGAGTTAAGGTTGAATTCCTTATCGGTACAAATATGCTGGTAGATAGAGATGGTACATTGGTTGAAGTGGGAGCAAGCTATATAGTAATCAGGGAAGCCGAAACGGATGACTTACTATTAGGTGATTTATATTCAATAAAATTTGTAAGGTTTTACTTCTAAATTTAATACATTACGCAATTTACTGAATTAAGATAGGGCAAGACTAATCATATGCTTTATAATTAGTTCTTGCCCTATAATTTTGTTAGATTCTGAAAGGTTTTGAAGGCTTTGATATTTCACTAAGCGCTTCTGAAGCTTCAGTATCAAACCTCATATCTGTTGCCATATCTCCTAGAGCTAAAATACCGACAATCTGGTTGTTTTCTACAACAGGAACCCTTCTTATCTGCTGTTGTGCCATTAACTTTGAAACTTCATCAATATCCATGTCCGGTGTTACTGTTGTAACCTGTGATGTCATAACATCCTGTACCTTTGTATCATTTGGAACTTTTCCGTGAGCAACATTTCTTACAACTATGTCTCTATCAGTTACTATTCCAACTACTCCTCTTTGGTCATATACAGGTATAGAACCAACATTATGTTTCTGCATGAGCTGTGCTGCCTCTACTACTGTATTAGTCGGATTAACGTATGCAACGTTTTTTGTCATTTTGTCTTTAACCTTCAAAAGA
>JBMOLK010000142.1:0-13136 GCA_049325575.1 Bacillota bacterium
TTTTATATATTCATTTTCTTTATATTCTACAAACTTAAATGGCCCTGTACCTATAGGTTTGTTGTTCTTAGGAGAATTTGTTATATCTTCACCTAAAAAATAATGCTTTGGAATTATTGGAAATGTCATAAGCTCCGGAGTAAAAGAATTGGGACTCTTTAGTATTACTCTAAAAGTCTTTAAATCCTCTGCCGAAAAGGCAGTTATATTCTTAAGGTTCACCTTGTAAGGGCTGTTTACCGTGCTGTTTAGTATGGTACTGACTGTAAACTCAACATCTTCTGCAGTGAAGGGTATATTATCATGCCAGAAAACATTATCTCTTATTTTAAATGTCCATACCAGCCTGTCACCTGATACTTCCCAACTCTCTGACAACATTGGTACAGGTTTTTGGTTTTTATCCAGGGTTACAAGGCTTTCATAGATAAAGCAGGAATAATCCTTCACATAAGCATTATTCGTCAAAATAGGATTCAAGGTATCGGGAGAGGTTGAAAACAGGTTTAATATTCCGCCTTTTACCGGTCCTGTATCCAGCACATCATCCATATTGTTGTTTAAAAACTCATACTCGTTATTATCCGAATTATCCCCGATATCCCTTCCCATTTCTACACTGCAGGAAGTGAATATAATATTTGATATGACCAGCATTATAACTATAAATAAAGCCCTTTTTCTCAAGTATATCTCTCCCTCATATACTATTATTCTATAAGAGTTACTCATTTGTAATTTATAGAGATCGATTTAACTGCATTATTCCTACAAGGGTACCCGTTTTTCCGTTATCCCCCCTATGGGAAAAAAATATATCCTTATTGCATTTGGTGCATATATTGCTAAGCAAAATATTGCTTTCCTTCAATCCCTCATCCAATAAATTATCTTTTATTATGGAAGGAAGGTCAATATGCCATTTATTATTTACCTGCTCACTAAATTTGCCACTATAACTTATATTCCTATTAAATTCTTCATAGACCTCATCCCCCACTTCAAAGCAGCACTTTCCGATGGATGGTCCTACAGCTGCCTCAATATCCCTGGGATTACTTCCATAGACTTCCACCATTTTTTTTATGGCTTCTTTTGATATCTCCTTAACTGTACTGCGCCAACCCGAATGAACCAGGGATATTACCATTTTCACGGGATCAAACAGAAAAACCGGTACGCAGTCGGCATAGAAGGTAACCAGCGCTACCTCTTCATCATTTGTAACAAGACCGTCAAAACCCATTATATCGCTTTGGCGTATTATCCCCTTACCTCTGTCATCCTTATTTACTACTCTGATTTTATTATCATGAACTTGGTTTGAAAATACTATATTATTTATATCTATTCCTATTGCATTGGCAATTCTTTTGTAGTTCTCTTCAACATTTATCCTGTCATCAGTCTTGTTAAAGGCCATATTCAGTGATTCATACTCATTTTTGCTTACCCCACCCCTTCTTGTTGTGAAGCAGTGGGTAACAACATTACTATATTTTATAAGATTGTTAAATTGTACAAATTCCACTCCGTCTTTTATTCTATAAGTAATATTTCTATTTTCGCTAAATCTTTGATGCAATTATGCTTCCTCCAGACTTGGTACATTTATAGGATATCATGAAAATAATATCACACATTATTATTATTCTCAACATTCCCCAAACTTTACAAGTACTCATTAATAAAATAAGGCTACCTCCGCTTTAGAGGTAACCTAACAAATCTTCCGTCATCTTTTTTTGTTTTTCTTTTAAATCCCTTATAATGGAGTTCATTAAAGTTTTAGTATTATAACCCGTGTCTACAACCTTAAGGCCATAATTATAATATCCTTTGCGCTCCGATTTTCGTGTAACCATTGACCTTAGTATAACAGGATTATCATTCATATTAAGACTTAGTTCAACAAATCTGTTAACCGGAAGATCAACAACCGTATTTATCATAAAACCTTTTAAACTAACATTCTTTACAGACGCACTATATGAATTTACGGAAGCAGCAGGTTTAACGACCGCCTCTATAGAGGCAGGAAACCTGGTTGAAAACCTGCGGTTCATCATTGAGAAAGTCTTATTGGCCTTAAGCTTCATAATACCCTGACTCAAATCGTGGGCTAGAACTGTGCAGGATGAAACAATTATCTTGTTATACAACTCAAACCCTATAAACAGTGAGCTGTCCGGCAGATCAATATAGAACCTGTCATCGTCAAACAGTTTTAACAAGATAAAATCATCATTAAGGTCCAATACAACTCCTGACCCTATATTCTCTTCGAATGCACCGGATAGGGAAACAACACTTCCTATTTTATACATTATACATCCCTGTCTTTAACTTATTATCTATCACTCTTCTCCTGTAATTCTATATTAACACAGACAGTAAACTTCCACAAGATGCGCAAATTCTATATAGATAAAGTATTATGACAATCTTTAAGCTGATCCCTGATTTGTAGTTTTTGCGGACACTTGGTCTCACATATGCCGCATTCGGTACACGCGTCAGCTCTTTTACCCGGAACCCATTGATTTGTGCCTATTTCCGCGTATCCATTTCTTGCATACTCACTTATCCCGTAAACTTTATGGTAGTTCATCATCTGGAAGATGTGTGGGATATTTACTTCCTTAGGACAAGGCATACAATATGCGCAACCGGTACAATAGAGCTGCGAGAGCTTCTTATTCTCTTCCATCATTCTGTTGATAGCCTTAACTTCACTGTCTGACAGGGGATCACTGTTTGATGCCGTATTACAGTTTTCTTCAAGCATTTGGATGTTGCTCATTCCGGATAATGCACAGTCTATATCAGGGTTTGAAAGCACAAACCTAAGAGCAAGCTCTGCGCTGCTATTTACCTTTATGCCCAGCTTATCTGCAACATCCCGGGGAAGTCCTGATACCCTTCCACCTCCAACTGGTCCCATGACTACTACTCCAAGACCCTTGGATTTTGCATAGGAAATAGCCTCCTCATTGCTCCGGTCTATTGCATTGTACTGACATAACACAGATTCAAATATGCCAAGGTCAACCAGCTTTTTCATACTCTCCGGCTCATCATGGAACGAGAAACATATATGCTTGATCAGACCTTCTTCCTTAGCCTTGTATGCCTCACTTAGCCACCTGGCTTTCTTGTCAATATCCAAAAAGCCGTTATACCCTATTCCATGAAAATGGTAAAAGTCAACATAATCCATATCCAGCCTCAAAAGCTGTTCCTCAAGGATTCTTCTGTAGTCCCCTTCCTTCTTGATAAGATGCCCCGGACTTTTTGTGGATACTATTACTTTATCCCTGATTCCCTTTAAAGCTTTTCCAACTACACTTTCACTCTGATCCTCGCAATAAAAGTAGGCAGTATCATAGTAATTGACACCTAATTCATAAGCTCTTAGGAGCATTTCTATAGTTTTTTCCTCATCAACTACATCCTTCCCATTGACTTTAATCATAGGAAATCTCATGCATCCAAATCCAAGCTTTGAAATGTTCACACCGGTATTTCCAAATTTACTGTATTTCATGTATTTTACCTCCAAGACTTACTTTATAATATGACTTTATAATCAATAGATTTATTTTACCACTTATTCTCTCTTTGGTCCAGTCACTCTCCAAATTGGGTGCCTTTTGTAGTTCTTTCGATAAATGTTGCAGAAACTCGAGTTTCGCAGCTCTAAATTTTGTGTTAGAATATTACCTATATATATTTAAGGAGGTCTTATTAATGAGCACGTCTAATTCGCATATAACACTAAAAAGTAATAGATTAAATGTCGAAATTGCATATCCCGGGACAATTTACAGCGGGTCACGCTTTGACTGGACAGGTTTTGTCACAAAGGTAGTCCTTGATGACAGTTATTCATATTGTGTACCCGAATCACTTATATCTGGCGAAGGCTCCGGTGGTTTAGGATTTTGCAATGAATTCGGCATTACCACTCCTATAGGATATGACGACGCAAAGCCCGGAGATAAATTTCCAAAGTTAGGTGCTGGTCTTTTGACTCGTCCTGATGAATCAGACTACTTCTTTTTTGATAAGTATGTGGTTACCCCATTCCCCGTAAAAATTTCCACCGATATTGATACTGCAGTGTTTAAGATTGACCCGCTAGACTGTAACGGATACGCCGTCAAGATGGTAAAAAAAATATCATTGAGTGAAAATACCTTAATTATAGATTATCACCTTGAAAACGTTGGAACAAAATATATAAAAACGGAAGAGTACTGTCATAATTTTATAGCAGTAAACAATAATTCCATTGGTCCAGGATACATGCTTAAATTCCCCTATGACATTAAATCTGATGAGGTTCCCGAAGTTATGACTTTAAAAGGTAATACAATCAGCTGGAACCAAGTACCCGATAAGGATTTTTACTGCCGCCCTGATGGTTTTTCTGCCGTACAAAATCATTTCTGGGAGCTGGTATACGAACCGGAAAGAGCGGGCGTAAGAGAATTCAGTAATTTCCCCGTTCACCTTGTGGCCGTTTGGGGAAACACCCATGTTGTCAGTCCTGAAGTATTTATAAACGTCAATATAGCACCCGGAGAAGTTCAGGAATGGTCAAGAAAATACGAATTTTTTAGATATTAATAGAAAAAAGTGACACAGAATAAAGTGTCACTTTTTTATTATACATTATGCATATATTATTCCTTTATTCCTTATTGGAAACCTTAGCCCATGTATCTTTAAGTGATACAGTTCTGTTAAATACCGGCGCACCTTCCTTTGAATCAACAATATCAACACAGAAATACCCCAACCTTAAAAACTGGAACATGTCACCTGGCTTGGCATCTTTAAGTCCCGGCTCAAGCTTGCATGAAGCCAGAACTTCGAGAGAGTCGGAATTTATCTGTTCCAGAAAATCCACGTTTTCTTCAGAACCCGGGTTTGGAAGGTTAAACAAGTGTTCATACAGGCGAACTTCACCATCAATAGCATGTGCAGCCGATACCCAGTGAATAGTGCCTTTTACCTTACGGCCATCAGGAGAATTCCCTCCTCTAGAATCCGGGTCGTAAGTGCAATGCACTTCAATTATTTCACCTGTCTTTTCATCCTTTACTACATTAACACATTTTATGAAGTAAGTGCTTTTTAGCCTGACTTCCTGTCCCGGCGCCAAACGGAAGTACTTCTTGGGCGGATTTTCACAAAAATCGTCCTGCTCTATATATATGACACGTGAGAAAGGTACTTTTCTTGTTCCTGAATCAGGATCTTCAGGGTTATTAGGAACCTCAAATTCTTCCACCATGTCTTCAGGATAATTATCTATAACTACCTTAAGAGGACGCAGCACAGCCATAACTCTTGTAGCCTTTTGATTCAGTTCTTCTCTTATACAGTGCTCGAGAAGAGCTATATCAACCATGCTGTTACTTTTTGCAACCCCTATTCGTGCACAAAACTCTCTTACTGCTTCAGGGGTATATCCACGCCTTCTTAAGCCTGATATTGTAGGCATTCTCGGGTCATCCCATCCTTTGACATGGCCTTCTTTTACCAACTGCAGAAGCTTTCTCTTACTCATTACCGTATTGCTCAAGTTCAAACGGGCAAACTCTATCTGGCGGGATTTGCATGGAACATCCAAAGTCTCAAGCAGCCAGTTATATAAAGGTCTATGGTCTTCAAACTCAAGAGTACAAATTGAATGGGTTATCCCTTCTAATGAATCTGATAAAGGATGCGCAAAGTCATACATAGGATATATGCACCAATTGTCCCCTGTCCTATGATGATGGGCTCTCATAATTCTATAGATTACCGGGTCACGCATGTTAAGGTTTGGAGAAGCCATATCTATCTTGGCTCTAAGCACCCTTGAGCCATCTTCAAATTCACCATTTTTCATTCTATTGAATAAATCAAGGTTCTCTTCAACAGAGCGGCCGCGATAAGGACTTTCCTTCCCTGGCTCTGTTAAGGTTCCCCTATACTCTCTTATTTGCTCTGCACTCAAATCACAAACATAGGCCTTACCCACCTCAATCAGCTTTACTGCAAACTCGTACAGCTTTTCAAAGTAATCGGATGCATAAAAGAGCCTGTCATCCCAGTCAAATCCAAGCCATTTTACATCTGTCTTAATAGATTCCACATATTCATTATCTTCCTTACTTGGATTTGTGTCATCAAACCTAAGATTGCACAAGCCATTGTTTTGGTTAGCTATTCCAAAATTCAGGCAAATGGATTTAGCATGTCCTATATGAAGATAGCCGTTTGGTTCAGGCGGAAATCTTGTATGGACTCTCTTGCCGAATCTATTGTTTTCAGTATCTTCATCGATAATATCTTGTATAAAGTTTGAATATTTTTTTTCACTTTCTTCAAATGAATTCAGCTCATTATTTGTATCATCTATTTGAGCACACATTCTTATGTTCCTCCTCGCATAATTATGTCCTTTTTCATATGTAGGCTAATTCTCTAGAAATATATATTATTATATTATATAACATTATCCATTTGATTCAATAACTTTTTTATGAAAACGACATTGCCAATACTTTCCATGGCATTATTTTTTGAAAACCCACAGTTTATATCCAAAGAAATTCACAACCTGTGCAACTACTATTACAGCCAGCTTTGCCAGATACTCACTTATATTAAGTCCCTCTACAAGTAAATTAAGTCCCAACAGGGTGATGCCAAGGGAAACTGCATTAACCAATACAAATTGTACAAACTGCCGTGACGTCTTTTTTCCTGCATTTGTACTTTTAAAAGTCCATATTCTGTTTAGTATAAAGCTGTTTATTATACCAAAAGAGTATCCCAGTAATTGTGCTATGGAATAGTGTATACCAAGAAGAGCTATGCATAAAGAATACACAGCATAGTCCACAGCAGTATTAGTTACTCCAACAACTCCAAACCTAACAACCTGCTTGTTTTTTTCATAGTTCAGCAAATCTTTCAAACTGCCAGGACTTAATTTCTTGATACCAGCCATGATAACCACCCTTTTGTTTTTTTTTTATTAATTTAAGATGACCTTTATCAATAATCTCATAAAAGCTTTTGATATGCAACAACATCAAGCCATCTTCCGAATTTTCTGCCTACCTCCCTGTAGTGAGCACACTTTATATAACCATTTTTCTCAAACATCTTAATGCTGCTTTCATTCTCTCCGCAAATAGAGGCAACCAGAACATGAAAACCATTCTTTACTGCCAAATCTTCAATAAATCCTACCGCAGCAGAACCAATACCTTTTCCTCTACAGTCGTTCCTTAAGTATATGGCAACTTCCGCTGTATTGTCATAGGCTTCTCTTGTTTTATGCCTTGTCAAAATAGCATAACCCCGTATTTCTTCATTATCAGTAATAGCAAAGGCCTTAAATCTGTCATCGTCAAAAAATACCAAAGCCTTCATTTCTTCCAGAGTTAGAGGCTTTATATTAAATGTTACTGTTGTATTTAGCACATAGTAGTTGTAAATACCAAGAACTTCCGACAAATGTTCCTCTTTAATCTCTTCAAAAATATAATTCACTATAATACCTCACAAACTTTTATTAATAACCCTGGCCATCTCTATAACTAGCTGCCGAAAAATTTACCTCTAAATATATCTTTAATACATTGTTTAAGCTTTAGGAATTTTAAAGACCTGTAAAATGCATCCCCCGGCAGCACTTTTGTATCCAGAGTTCCGTATGACTCCTTAAACCTTTTATACTTTTCGCTGTATAGTGATTTGATTTTTTCATAAAAACATGCTTCCGACTGGGCTTCAAACTCTCCAATTGAAGGATGATACAACCTTACTTTCACGATCTGCTTGTTTATAATCTGATACAAACTGTAAAACAAGCCAAGGCTGTATTCAAAACAGGCAAAACACCCTTCAAAAGTGATTTCTTTCACCCATAGAATGTCAAAGGCTTCTTCTTCTATTCCAAAATTAATGAATACTGCATGCTCTGCAATCAGGCTGTCAAAATCATTTAGTTCGATTTTAAATCCTCTGCCTTCAAGTAACTCAATAAAGTCCAATACGTGAATAGAGCTCCTGCCGTTAAAGCGGTCTTTTCCATCAACCTTAGCGGCGGTTACTCCTTCAGGCAGTAAATTTATAAAATAGCTTTCCATGCCCATATAAGGACCTCCGGACTTAAATCCTTTAATAATATTTTATTTTAAATCTGTTACTTTCACAACATTTTTAGTCATCTGCTTTTTAGTGTAAATCCTATTATATACCTTTCTTTTTTCTCTCACTAATAAAATGACCAGCATAATAACCAAAAGCAGAAAAGCTAAAAGGAACAAATATGCCAAATACAATAAATGTAATAAGATCTGCGTTACTATATGAATCTATAATTCCAATATAAGATATACCGCACATTAATGGATAGAATACTATATAAATAGCCAAAACGGGTATTTCCAGAAAATCCGGAAGCAAGTCATTATAAGCAGCTATATATAAAAGTAAAACAGTTAGCCACATAATAGTTAAAGAATACATCAACACAGGCTTTGCTAAACTAAATGACAAAAATCCGTAATTAAAGGAAACAGCCAGAAACAGTACAGTTATTATAAAATTCTGAACATATTTACCGGAATACTCTTTAAATATAAAACCATCGTCGGAATAGACACCTTGCAAAATTGAAAATATTAGCATAGTAATTATATAGAACACAATAATTCCAACAGAAACCAAATATTTTTTCATAATACCTCACAAATTTATGATTTCTTTAAGCCTTTTTAATTCAAATGGCTTTGCTCATCTTGTTTATCTATTTTTACAGTTCCATCACCTTAACTTCACTTTAACCCTAGCAGTATACTATGTATAACCAATTTTACCATATTGTCCACCAAAATAAAATCATATTAATTTAGCAAGGATGCATGCGTTGTGATGCCCTACTCAAACCACCTTCTTATATAATTCAATCCATCTAAATTCTGGTGAAATAATTTATTTTCTGTGATATAATATCATAAATACCAAGTAACCAGATAGAATTTTGGAATAAAATCAGGTGGTATTAATTATGCTGGTAAAACTGTATAACAGGCACATTAAACAAAAATTCTTTAATAAAATGTTTCTTTTATACCTATCCATCACAACAGCTGTAATTCTTATTCTCGCATACATGGTAAACATCAATATAAACATCTCACTTTTAAATAAGGAAAAGGAGAACAATCAGCAGGTGTTAGGAAATATCAATACGTATTTCGAGCAGAAAATCAGTTCCTCCAAAAATATTGTTCAAAATATATACACTAACAGTATGCTGCAATCAGAAATTCTCTATCTTATGGAAAACGGATATGCCAAACACCTTCGGTATAAGTATGACAAACTTCTAACAAGCCCCGAAAACAAGTATTACGGTTTTGAAGAATACTTTAATAGTTGGTTGGCCAGGGATAGTGATATTCTGGGTATTTGCATTTATAGTAATAAACAGGCCCCGGCATACATTTATTCCATCACTACAAGCAGCATTATACATCCAAAAGACTCTACTGTTAATAAGTATCTTTTAGATCCTGCTTACAATACTTTTGATACCAGAGTCATACCATCCCATCCCGTACACTATCTTGCCGGAAACGGTCAAAACATACAGGCATTTACAGTAGCTTATCATATCAATGCAAGATTTTCATCCATTCCTCAAGGAGTCATAACCATAGACTATGCTGTAGATGGTATATATAAAGCATTCTCAAGATATGCCAAAGACTATAAAGGCAAAATAGTTATCCTAACCCACAACGGCCTGGTAGTTTTTGATTCGTCAAATACGTATTACAATAAAGAATACCCGTACTTTGAAGATATAAAGAAAAGCCTTGAAAGTCCCGGCAATAATAAGAAGCATATTATACACACTGCGTATTCAGAGGATTCAGGCGTTCTAATCTCTGCAGTATTATCAAGAGATGATGTCATAAAATCCGCATCGAGAATTGGACAAACAGTTTACCTGATTGCCTTTTCCTGCATTGGGGCAGCATTTCTCCTGACTTATTTTACATTGAATACTTTTAGAAAACGAATAAATGCTGTTATGGAGGGCATCAAAAACATTAGACAAGGTGACCTTTCAGGAAGAATTAATATAGAATGTGAAGGAGACGAAATCAGTGAGATTGCAGCAAGCATTAATGGCATGTGCAGCGATCTTAGTAAGTATATAGAGAAAGTTTATGTTTCAGAAATACAGCAAAAAAATGCCCAATTGAAGGCTCTTCAAGCCCAAATAAATCCTCATTTTCTTTATAACACCCTTGAGTCTATCAGAATGAGGGCTCTAATAAAGGGGGCAAAAGAAGTCAGTGATATGATTTATCTCTTATCCAATCTTTTCAGAAGCTCCATCAAGGACAGCATGATTATTAGTATTGATGAAGAAATCAGGCACTCCAGGATGTATCTTGAGCTCTTTAACATAAGATTTATGGATAAGGTTAAAGTAAACTTTGATGTAAAGAGTGATGTACTGCATTGTGTTATTTTGAAACACTCAATTCAACCTATAATTGAAAACTATATTCTATACGGACTTGACATGAATAGAGATGATAATTGTCTTACCATAAAAGCCGTTAAAGAATTGAATGATATCTTTATATATATTATGGATAACGGAACCGGAATAAGTCGGGACAAACTAGATTCTATCAAGGACTCTCTTCACAGTCTAAATAAAAAAACCAGTTCAAGCATGGGGTTGGCTAATGTTAACGAAAGATTAAAATTACTGTTCGGCAATGAATATGGAATGGATATTAAAAGCAGTAAAGAAAACGGAACCGTTGTAACTCTTAAAATTCCGGCAAAAACTAAAGAGGAGCTTGATAAATATGTACAAATTGCTGATAGCTGATGATGAACCATTTATACCTGAAGGTATAAAGCATATAATCAACTGGGAAGAATATGGATTGGAACTGGCGGGGATAGCTTATAACGGTGTTGAAGCTCTGGAGTTGGTTAAAAGGTCAGGGACGGATATTCTTATAACAGACATTAGAATGCCTAAAATGAATGGTTTGGAACTAATACGAGAGATTAAGAAAATGAAACTTGAAACTAAGTTTATTGTTCTAAGCGGCTACGACGACTTTGAGTATTTAAAGGAGTCTATTAAACTTGGAATTGAAAATTACCTTATAAAACCAGTAAACGAAGAAGAACTCTCTTCAACTCTGGCAAACACCATTGACAAAATACGCAGCAGTACTAAGAACAAACTGTACTCTGACAAGGATATACACATAATTAAGAACAAACTGTACTCTGACAAGGATATACACATAATTAAGAACAATATCCTCTTTAGGTGGATAACCGGTTATATTACCGAGGAAGAGCTTAAGGAAAGATCTTTACTACTTGATATAAATCTAAAGAGCCCTCCTTATGCCGCCTGTTTGTTAAGGCTTAACACTTTGAACAAAAATGATCTTCCCCAATTTGGCAATGTATTAATAGATGCTGAAAAAATATGCGCTGATATAATCAGTCGGTATGATCTTGGAATAGTCCTGTGTACACCTGAAGGAGATATTGCATTTATTATTAATAGTAATTCAGGGTCTATTGACGGTTCAAGATTAAAAAAAGCACTGGGTGACTGTGTATCTGGTATAAAACATATGCTAAATGTCGATACATTTGTTACAATTGGCTGCTTTGAGGATTCTTTCACCATGATCCGCAGGAGTTTTGACAGGGCTATGGATCTTCAACAATACTCAATAGTTATGTCTCCCGGCCTTATAATAGATTACAACGAATTAGAAAAAAACTCTCTAAAGACACATGTAGAAAGTACTATATCTTTTGACGAAATAAACAAATTGGTTGCTGCAAAAAATATAGACTCACTTAACTCATATTTGGAAGACTCTTTCCAACACCTTATGGCTTTAGGAGGAGTCTCACCTTCATTCATCCGGGATACCGCCATCGAAACACTATTCTCCATTATAAATTCCGCACGTTCAACTGCAGAAGGAAGGCTAAATTCACTTGGCGACTTGTGCTGCTCTCCAAAAGATATTTACAATATGAACAGTATAGAGGATATTCTGCACTATATAAAAGAAACCTCTAAAAAAATAATTGAATTTCTTGTTCTAAGACACGAAAGCCTAAATCCGGTAATAAGAAGGGTTATAGATTATATAAAGTCAAATTACTGCCATGACATTTGTCTAAAGACTCTTTCAATTGAGCTTAATATAAATCCAAACTATCTTGGTCAATTATTCAAGGATGAGACAGGCGAATTCTTCAACGACTACGTAAACAATTTAAGAATTAATAAAGCTAAAGAGCTTCTTTCAACCTCCAACATGACTACAAAAGATATCTCATTAAAGGTGGGTTATACAGATCCCAACTATTTTTATAAAACATTTAGAAAATATTCAGGTGTTTCACCTACTGAATTCAGGAACTTATAAGCCCTATCATTATTACCTGTTATTACGGCGCCATTCATCAAGCTGCTGCTGCTGTTCTGCCATGACTTTATCCAGTCCGGCGGCCTTATACTTATCAATTACTTTTGGAAGGTATATTTCAGGGTCCACTGCCCCAACGAAAAGAGGCCCTTCCGATTCCTCCGTTACCTCTGTTATCCTTGCTATTTCATCCTTTACAGGTTCAGGGTCAAAGGTAAAATTTAAAAGGGGTGATATTATTGCCGCGTTGTCAAACCTCTTGTTATCCTCATCAATAGTCTTAGGATAAATAGAAAATGAATAAGACAGCATTCTGTTGCCGAAAGAATAAGGCAAAATACCGTATGAATTATTCTTGGCAGTTATAACATTCTCTGAATTCCTCACATAGTGTGTTCCTTCTATTCCATAAGCAATTAAATTATACAAATACTTGTCCGTGTTAAGTAGTTCAAGGAACATCATAGCCCTTTCAGGGTTATCGGATGTAGAAGATATGGCTTGCATATGATACGTAATGTCTTTTTTTGTGATAAACGGTGTGTCCAGCGGAACTGCAACAATATCATACCCCATTTGGTTGGAAAGCATAGCTTCAACTGAAGGATTATATGATGTCAC
>JBMOLK010000143.1:0-12567 GCA_049325575.1 Bacillota bacterium
GTATTTGATTATTTTTATACTTTGTTTAATATATTTATTACCGGGAAATAATTTGGCTCTAGAATTTGCGTAAAAGTATAAACCATTAGCCCTATAGGCAAGGAGATAGTTTTTAGCTATTCTATTCCGCTCTGCTCCTTCTTTACCTGGTTTCTGTTTCTTGATGAGATATACAAATTGCCCGTTGCATCCAAACCAGCATAGAATACATCCTCAACACGGTTGTAATTCTGAGCTTTAAGCATTCGCATTAGCCAATCTTTATCAAGGTTTGCACCTCTAAGGTTTTTCTCCATCACTTCCCCATCCATGATGATATCTTTAGTAAGTCCGATGTACGCCGTTGGAATATTCAAGTCTGCCGGAGTTACAGGTAGTTTCTGTGATTTTTTTAAAACCGACAGTTTACCGTCTGTCTCAAGTACCGCATATTCTACATCGGCAATTGAAAAAGCATCTTTCTCCCTAAGCAGCATTAACAGATTATCCAGGCGCAGCCTTGTAGTCTTCAGATTTTCTGAAATGATCTTACCGTTTTCAATCACAACAATGGATCCAAAGTCAATTAGCTTTCTCAATAGAAAACTCTTTAGAAGAAGGACCTGTACCAATATTGTCATGGCAGAGAGTACTACCAGGACTGTGAAGCCTGAAACCAAAGGCATGTCTTGGTTTACAGCGATATTTGCCACAACAGAACCAACAATGATGGCTACAACGAAATCAAAAAACGTCACCTGTGCTACCATTTTTCTTCCCATCATTCGTGTTAAGATCAGAAGTAAAATATATGCAATTAAAGTCTTTATCCCTGATTGAGCTATTTCCTGAACCATTGTTCTTCCCTTTCCCGGTAAAGTCAAATATTTTCTAATAGTTTATATTAAAAGCTTATATTATATTCAATTTGCTGTGAATCTTACATTTAGCAGGGAATTTTTTTATGAGAAGTATGAAAAGCAGATTTTTAAGTAATATGGAAAAAATAGATATATAGACTTGATTGGATAGAGTTTTAATAGTACTGGAATATTGTTTTTTATGGAGAAAGGTGCCTAATAGCGTCTTTCTCCATAAAGCATCTTCAGTGGATACTACTCATGAGCGAAGCCGCCAAATCCGAAAAACGGTATAAGAATTATTATAAGGATAATAATAAAGAAAATTCCGAAAGGACCCGCAAAAAAAGCACCTGGTCCTGCTGCTGCAACTGCTCCCGGGGCTACTCTTGAATCATCCATAATCTCTTTCTCCCTTCAATTAATAATTTGATTTTTAAACAATGTATATTATGAATATCATGCAAAAAATGTTACAGTATAATTTTTATAAAAGGGGTAAATGTGGGTAATTTTCAACGGAACAAATATAATGATAAAAATCATATCGTTTTCTAAAAATTAAAAAAGTATGGATTGGATAGCTTATATGTGATATAATGGTTTCGAAATTCACACTTGATGGCGATGGAGTTCGCCGAAACCGCTTAAAAGCTGATGACTCCTGCAAGCAACAGATATTCTGTTCTTGTAGGAGTTTTTGTGTTTAAGCAAAGGAACCGCCTATGCAGAGTTTGTGTCTTTAGCCAGTGCGGTATAGAAATGGTTAGCTTTAAATAATCTTGAATTGGAGGATTAAAAATGACAACAAGTCTCGCAATTATTTTGATATTAGGATTAGGAGCAAATGCCCTGTTTACAAAATTAAAGCTTCCTGGGCTGCTCGGTATGCTTATTCTGGGAGCAGTTATCGGCCCTTATGCATTAAACTGGCTGGATGCAGATACTTTGAGACTATCCAGTGACTTTAGAAAAATAGCTTTAATTATAATACTGTTAAGAGCAGGTCTGGGTATCAGCAGGGATGACTTGAACAGGGTTGGAGCCACTGCTATGAAGCTTAGCTTCATACCCGGGATCATTGAAGGCTTTACAATTGCCTTTGTTTCGGTGAAGCTTCTTGGATTTAGCTTTATCGAGGGAGGAATTCTTGGTTTCATAATTGCTGCGGTATCTCCAGCAGTTGTTGTACCACAAATGCTGCACTACCTGGAAAAGGGTATTGGTACCAACAAAGGGATACCTACTCTGATCCTGGCGAGCTCATCCATTGATGATGTATTTGCAATTACTCTTTTTACTACTTTTCTTGGTTTATACAGTGGTACACATGTGAATATAGGAATACAGATATTAAGCATACCTGTATCGATTTTTTCGGGCATCGTATTGGGTTTGATTATGGGACTTGTCATGGTAAGGCTGTTTGAAGCTTATCATATACGTGATACAAGAAAGGTTTTATTAATACTTGGCGCTGCAATTCTTCTTACGGTGATTGAAAGCGCTCTTAAAAACAAGCTGCAAATTGCCGGGCTTCTTGGAGTTATGACCATTGGTTTCATAATCCTTGAAAGGAAGCCGGAAGTTGCCCGCAGATTAGCAACCAAGTTCAACAAACTATGGATTTTTGCAGAAATACTGCTTTTTGTTCTGGTTGGTTCACAGGTGAATATCAGTGTAGCATTAAACGCGGGGTTAACAGGGCTTGTGATTATCTTTATCGGACTTTTTGGACGAAGCGTGGGAGTTATTATATCCACTTTGAGAACAAATCTTAATTGGAAGGAAAGGGTGTTCTGCATCATTTCTTATATCCCCAAAGCAACAGTTCAGGCTGCCATAGGAGCCATTCCTTTAGGATTTGGAATTCCTTCCGGTGATGTTATCCTGGCGATAGCAGTTCTGTCCATATTGGTTACAGCGCCCCTTGGGTCAATTGCCATCAAAGCTTCTGCAAAAAGGCTGCTTGTTGTGAAAAATACGTAAGCTCTATAGTCTGTTTTCATGGATTTGTTTGAAGAACAAGAAGGCAGAGGTGTTCTTTCGGGGCATCTAATGAATAGTCGGAAACACGATCTTTCACAGAAAAAAACTTCTTGAATATACTAATAATAAGATGACATAAAGAGGATGTGAAAATTATGCTTTATTATAATGTTCAAAACCAATACAGTTATAATGAAAGATACTATCAACAAAAGTTTCCGGTGCATGCAGCCTTTTAGGACATATTATACTATTGTAATTCTGAGTGCATGATACTTATGTAAACCGATTCGAAAGTGAATTGGATCTTATTAATGTATAATGCTTCTTTAAAACTGAATAATGCCATGTTCACCCACTGAGACAAATATAAGCAGAATATGAAGGAGACTGATTTTATGGATGATTTAACGAAGAAAATATCGGAAGTTATGGTTAAAATTAATATAGATGATTTTAGAAAAACAGTAGAAGGATTGTTGAATACCTTGGCAAATACTTCGAAAGAAGATGTTGCGAAAAAAATAAGTTCTATGGACAAAAGCCCTTTGTTAAAAAAGATTGATGAGCTTGATAATTCAATATTTCAGGCGATAAATGTTGATAAGGATGAACTTAAGCGCAAAATCATGAATACTAGCCCGAGTGAGTTATCGAAGGTCTTAAATGAGCGTGGTGATGAAATTTTAAATAAAATCAGGGAAACTCTAAAAAAGATAAAATCAACAACCACAGCCTTATAATTACATGTGAGCCTAAGGTTAATATCCTCAGGCTCTTTATATTTTGACTGAAAAGACAGAGTGCTGTAAAATCTGTTAAAAGAGCTCAACCAATAGAGTTGAACCCTTGTTTTAGTAATTTATTGTTTAAATTTAAAGCTGCCTGTTCTTTGAATAAGCGGGAGCAGTATTATAATGAATATTATTGTCCACAGAAATGCACGGGCTCCAGCTCTTAATCTGTCTCTTGAAGTAGACATTCTAATTCCGCCTTTCATGCAATTATTTTTATAATATTCACCTATGGACTGATATGTTACATGTATTAAAGAGATCGAACTGTAAAAATAGATAAGCAAGACAGGCAAGCCATTTGAATCAAATAGGTTAAGCGAATCATATGTTTATCAATGGTTCATTCAGTCTCCTTTGAAGTACCTGAAAAAATTCAGGCGCTGTATATAAGATCTGAAGCAGAACGGGGATATAATGCTAATTGGAATTTTAAAACTGAAGCACATATTTAAAAATATACCATATAATAGTATAGTAATTTTGATTAAAAGGTCTAAGGAAGAAAATGGGTGATTATATTGCAAATTAGCGATAATATAAAAAATTATGTTTTACTGATAATAACAATCCTTCTCTTTACTTTTTTTGCTTCAGGGCTTGTGGGAGAACAACAAGTAGCTCCTGGAACTGTGGTTATTTCATGATGATAGGAAATCTTTTAAGCAGGGGGGGCAGAGATGTATACTCCAGAGGATTTGAACGCATTTGTTAAAGAGATGCTTAACCTTTTAAACAAAAATGAAGGCGACAATCCTAACGGTTCAAAAGTAGCGGGACCTTTAGGGTTGACACCTGCTCAGGGGTTGGTTATTGCTGGATTGGTAATTGGATTGTTTGAGGTTTCATCAGTTCTTATAAATAAAGACAGGGTTATACAGATCGTTCTTTCGGGATCGTTACAGCCTGGAGTCTCACCTACCTAAATATCAGCTTCACAGCTAAATTTTAAGGTTTATATAAAAGAAAACGAATACAGAATAAAGAGATTACCAGGCTAATACTTTTAAACTTAAATTATGGTAATTGCAGTAATAGAAAAAAGGAAACATAGATATGCTTCCTTTTTCTGCTATTCTATATAACAGGAGCTGCTGTGATGACGGATGCAGTTTTTTATAGACTGTTATATAGTATGATGATGAGGACTGTTTGGTTCATGTTTTACATAAAAGATTAAAATTCTATGATAGATGGCCTGGTATAAGAAAAGGGAAGCATTTGGTCTGCTTCCCTTTTCCGACATATATTCCGAAAGAGGCTCATATGTCAGAAAGATGGTTTCTTCGGCTAATATATAATATGCTGCAAATGTGAATTGTGTTATTGATTTTATCAGTAGCATAATTTTTATAAATTGTGATATAAAATACTTAGCCTATCTTTTAGATAAAGGGTAGTCCGAATCCGAAACCGGTCCCAAAGCCGAATGGAAATCCAAATGGGGATCCAAAACCGAATCCTAAAGGAAATCCCCCAAATCCAAAGCCGATGGGTAGAATTCTTTCATCGTCTCTTGCAGGGTAAGCCCCCATGCCTGTTGGTGTTGGATAAGTACCGTAACCGTACGGGAATTGGTATGAACCAAATGGGTATGGATATCCAGAGTACCCGAATGGGTACTGAAACGGAAACACTCCAAAACCCTGCTGGAATGGATATCCTGCTGTACCTGACTGCGGATAGCCCCCATAGGCTGGCACTGTTCCCGGTGCTGCAGCTCCGAATTGTGAAGGATAACCTGTGTATGGCTGTCTGTTATCTACAGGTTCATTACAAGGTGTATTAAAATATTCTTCCATTTTAAAACCTCCTGAAAATTTGTTTTCACAACATATTATGTATATACATAATCATTGGTTACACAATATGGAGGTTATGTAAAAATATTGCTTTAACAACTTGCCGGCATATACTAAGAGGAGGCACTAGTGCCTCCTCTTAGTATATGTACTAGTAATTACTCACTTGCGAATCCGCCTGCGCCAAAACCGCCGAAACCGAACAGAGGCAGAAGTATGATAATCAGAAGTATAATGAATATAAATCCGAAACCACCAAAAGAACCAACGCCTGCAGCTGCTGCACATGGAGTAGCTACTCTTGAATCATATGACATAGAAATCACTCCTTTTTTTGATATACTTCATATTATTCTAAAACGAAAGAAGTGTTACAAAACTATTAAACATTTGCTATACTTTATTTAAAGCCCAGGTCTTCTTCCAAAGAGACAGTGATTGTCTTGTTTATCTCCATCATGAATTCATTAAATCTTTTGTAGTGCTCTAAGTACTCTGCAACTTCCGGAACTTTTGACAGACTTTCAAATTGTGAATTCAGTTCTGTAAGTTTTCTCTCCTTATCCCTTTGGGGAATTTCAGGCAATGAATACAGATCTGCTTGTACCTGGTTAAACCTTATTATTTTATTTTTGAGTTCCGGGTCCCTTGCCAAAGCATCTCTGGATTGCTTTAATCTACGGAATTCTCCGGTAGATTTTATTTGTTCGATGAATTTTCTTGTTTTTTCATCTAGAGCATTCATATCTTTCACCTCGAGTATTAATTAAAAGTATTTTGAGAGTACATGCAGATGTATGTACTTGGGTACAGTTCTCCATTCCGTATACCCATAATTAATTTGTATTATATAACCGGATAAATTGATTGAAGGGAGGTGAAAGAGCCTCCCTTAGAAGTATTTGATATTAGTTTTCATATCCGAATCCACCGCATCCAAAAGCACCAAACGTAGGGAAAAGTAAGAATATTAAGATGATGATAATTATCCAAACAAAACCTCCTGCAAACGGACCAACTCCAGCAACTGCTCCTCCTGCACATGGAGCTGCCGCTGCCGCTGCTGGTGCTGCTGCCGCCGCAACCGGTGCTACTCTTTCATCAGCCATATAAATTACTCCTTTCAGCATATTTATTAATTTACATAAAAATACTATAGTGACAGTATATTCATAAAGCTGTCTAAGTGTTACAAATACTGATGAAATCTTTTATGTCAGTTTTCATATCTGTATCCTCTCCGGCCCAGCCTGGAAGGCAATCGTAAAAAATTATGAAACCACGTACTGACAATTCGCAAAAACCCATTGGCCTGCATATTATGTAGTAGCCTTTTTTCGCAAATAAAACCTTATGCCTTTTAAAGCTATTAAAAAGGGGGATTGAAATGTCAAATTATCAAGTTGGAGATATAGTTGTAAGAAAATCATACGGTGCTGATATACCTTTCGTAATTTCTAATATAGATAAGTCTGAAAGCAGAGGAAAGGAATATATACTTAGAGGATTGGAATATAGACTTATAGCAGATGCTGATGCAGATGACCTGCTTCGCTTAAATACCAGAACTGCAAACATAAGTAAAGAAAGGCATTTGGCTATGCTTAGAAGCCAAGTACTTATGAGGAAGCTTTTAAATAATCCTTTTCCTTTTATGAGAGCCGGCAGAAAGTCAGGCAGTATACTTCATATTGATGCGAGCCAGCGGTTCCTTAATGACAGTATGAGTTTTTACAGGAGTGTGGGGTTAAGGCCATTTGGAATTATTGTAGATGAGCCGGACCAGCCACAGAGAGTGAGAGGACTTCTTCAGAAGTACCGTCCGGATATTGTTGTACTAACGGGCCATGACGGTATCAGGAAAGGTGCTACAGATTTAAATTCATTTGAGAGTTATAAGAATTCAAACTATTATGTAAGTGCAGTCAAGGAAGCCAGGTCCTATGAGCCTAATCCTGACAGGTTATGTATTTTTGCAGGTGCATGCCAATCATATTATGAAGCTATTATGTCTGCAGGTGCCAATTTCGCAAGTTCACCGGGAAGGGTGCTGGTACACTCTCTTGATCCGGTAGTTGTTTCACAGAGAATAGCAACAACAGCTTCCTCAAAAATCGTGACACCCAGTCAGGCTGTAGCCGGAACAATTTCTGGTGCAAAAGGAATTGGCGGAATCAGCACCAGGGGCCGTATGACCTTGTCATAAAGAAGTACCGGAGACATATAAGTTTGTCTTGATGTATAGCAAAGGTATGATAAAACGTGCGTGCACGGACGTTTTATCATACCTTTTACTGCTTTTTGCAAATAAAAACCCTATATCCCAGCTTTTTACGATAATATTGAAGAATGCGTATATGAGGAAAAAAGTCCATTAGCATTCCAATAGAGGTTATTCTGTTAGTTGGTCCTACAGCAACTCTGAAGGTCTTAAGAGCTGTAAATCCGGCTTTGGTAAAAGCCCCTATCCATTCATCAGTGGTTGGTACCCGGTCTATATTATAGACAAATTTTATATTGCTCAAATCGTTTGAAGTAAGACTTGACTCTGAAGTTATCTCAATAGCCATAAGAGTACCATGCTGTTTTAAAACGCGGTAGTATTCTTTTAATGATCTGTTTATATTGGTAAAGGCAGTTACAGATTCCGACAACAGGATGTCAAAAGACTCGGAAGCAAAAGGAAGGTCTTCCGCATTTGCCCGAATCAGATCTATTTTGAGCTTTTCTCTATTGAATTTATCAGATGATCTTTTTAACATTTCCTCATTAATATCCACGGCTGTTACTTTGCAGCGATACCTTTTTGCTATAAAAGCAGAAGTTTGACCTGCACCGCAGCCTACGTCCAATAGACTGGTATTACTGTTTATATGTGTATTCCTAAGCAATTCAACTGTTAGAGGCATTCCACCCGGATGGGCACCATTAATTCCGTATTTTGCAAGTAATTCAAGGTATGTTGGTCTTACCAATCAAACCACTCCTTTGAATTGATTCTATAGCTATAATATTATTGTCTAAGATAAAAAATACTTTTTTTGTAACAAATTTTCTTTCGGAAGAATAGTATATATTACATAAAAATACTATGTAATTCAATTGAGAAAGGAGTGCTCAGAATGGATGACAGATTTGCAGGTGCAGGTGTAGGCTTCGGAGGATTTGGATTTATATTCATAATAATCCTGTTGTTATTGTTAGTGTTCCCATTTTTTGGAGCCGGCGCATTCTTTATCTAAGGAAGAGAGTATTAAATAAATGCAGAATGCAGGAGGGCTTAATGAAGCTTTCCTGTATTTTGCATTCATAAAATTTTTGTGTACTTAATCTCATTGACTTTAACAACAAAAAGATAGGAAGCAGAATTAATACTTCCTATCTTCTGACCATGCATAACAGCTTTGTTGAAAGGAGGCCCTGATATTTTGATTGGGCCCGCAGGTTATTTTGTCTTTAAGCTGCCTCCGTTGTTGAAAAGAAGGGGTAACAGCTTTGAAACACGAAGGAAGTGGATACAATCATTTACAGCCCGCTGCCTTTTTTTGTTTAAAAAAGGAGTAACTGCAGTCAAAAGATTAACCCTGGGATCATTATTGGAATTCAGTGCTCTCATAACATCCTGGGCCCTGCTTAAAAACTCCATATTATTTGCCAAATCGCCTGCCGGTGCCGAACTCTCATTTTTGTTTGATGGTGCTTCATCCTGGGGTTGGCTGGAACTTTGGCCACCCATGGAGCTGCCAAGAAGTTCAAGCATGCCTTTAAGCTTTTCCGGCTGGCTAAGTATTTCCATAGCTTGTTTTATACTTCTATCCAATTCATCACTCATAATTTTCCTCCCAGATGTGAGTATTTAGGCCTGGGGTTTACTTAATAATATCCTTCAACTTATCCTTTATCTCGTTCCCATGACTTCCTATATACTTTAAAATTTTCTCAAGATCAGTGCTATTCAGATTTTTTATAGCATCTGCATCAATGTTCATTTTATCCAGAGCTGCCTTATCCGCACTGCTTGGCTTTGCACCTTGCGGGCTCTTGGTCACAGAAGCTATCTGCTTTGCTAATTCTTCGGTATTTCCGTTCTTCAGCACATCAAGAGCTTTATTCAAGTTTTCCTGCAGCGCTTTTTTATCCATATTATTAAGGATATCAGCAAGGTTTTTATTCAAATCATTATTACTCATATAATCATTCCTTTCAACAGTTTTACATATTTTCTCATTCAACAGGATATCAACATTTGCTATCGAGTTTGGTTATTCTTCCTTTACATTATATTGTCTAATAGTGGTATTTGTTACAGTCTTACTTCAGAATTTTAAAAATATAATTATATATAACGGATTTTGGAGGTTTAAGAAATGTTTTATACAGACAATATTGCAAATCTTGTTTTGAGTGGAGGAGGTGTAAAAGGAATTGCTTTTATCGGGGCGCTCGAAATATTTGCACAAAGAGGCTGGCAATTCTATAATATAGCAGGTGTATCGGCAGGTGCAATCGTGGGCTCAATTTTAGCAGCAGGGTATAGTCCTCTGGAATTAAGAAAGATTTTAGACAGCTTTGTTTTTGAGAAAATCAAAATAAGTGATATTCCCGTAAGAGTACCTATTATTTCAAAATATATGAATTATAATAACGGGTTTAGGAGTCATGCTGATGAAGGCTATGAAATGCTTTTGACCCTGGAGGAACTGATTAATAGTAATAGCAAAGTCTTTACCGGTGGGCTTTCAAATATGCGGGGTAATTTATTCGATTGTATTCATAAGCTTTGTAAGCAAGGATGCCTTTTCGACGGTGATTATCTGGAGGAATGGATATCCAAGGTTCTTGCTAAAAAAGGTGTGAGGACCTTTGGAGACCTTAGAGGCGGACTTGCAGACAGAGTTAATCCTTCAGGTTATAGGATGAGGATGACAGCAGTGGATGCTACAAGGGCAAAAGTTGTTGTACTACCTGACGATATAGCTTTTTATGGAATAAATCCAGACAGTTTAGAGGTTGCAAAAGCCGTAAGAATGAGTGCCAGTGTTCCTTTTGTATTTAAACCGGTGGAACTGAAAAAGTCAGAAGGGAATTTTGTTATGACATACAATTTGGTAGATGGCGGAGTGTTTGATAAATTTCCATTCTGGCTTATTGAGCATAAGGCTGACTACTCTTTGGGCAGGCATCAGGATTTTAATATCCCTACAATAGGAATGAGATTGGTGGGAAATAAAAGCATTATAAGTTTGGATACTCCACTTACTATACTTAAAGGAATCATTTCATCCATTCATGATATAGGTGTACCCCAGAAATTACTTTTTGACCACGAATACTATATAAAAATAAATACATCCAATATTTCATTTCTTGATTTTGATTTGAGTGACAATGAGATGAACCAACTAATAAATTCGGGAAGGGATGCAGCTTTGAAGTTTTTTGAAGGTAACAGAAGGTTTATTCATGAAAGCTTATACTATCAAAGGTTATATTATGAAAGTGTTCTGATATTAGCAGTGTTGATGCTAAGAAAATTTCTAAAATAAAAAGGAGGTCTACCGCCTCCTTCTTTAATATGTATGATCAACAATAAGATAATCCGGATAAAGTCAGGGCCGAAACTCCATCTGCATATGCAAATCTTGAATCGTCTACTTTTTATTTCCTTTCTTTTATGTATTAATCTTATAACTTATCTTCGGAGGCAAAGCCGCCGAATCCACCAAAACCAAACAGAGGAAGGATTATTATTAATAGTAGAATAATCCATATAAAGTTACCTCCAAAAAAACCTGCACCTGCACCTGCAAATCTTGAATCATCCATTTTAAGCACTCCTTTCATTATCATTTAAATTAATGGCTAGCCAATAACATACTATTCGGTTGGTAAAAGATGTGTTACAAAATCAAAAAAACGGGGACTGTTAAAAAACTGCATTTGAGTTGTCAAAGTCCGTTACACCGATTCCTTTTTCAGGGGTAAGGAAATTTTTGTAACACCAATTATGGGATTTGAATATGATGTATAGGTATTTAAATTGGGTTATGTTGACCTGCGAGAAGGAGGTGAATAATATGTCATATGATAGACCTGCAGCTGCAGCAGCAGCTACACCATTCGCTGGTGGCTTTGGTGGTTTTGGTGGTTTTGGTATAATATTTATCATTATATTGATATTAATATTATTCCCATTCTTTGGATTCGGATTCGGCGGATTCGCAAACGAATAATCAATAACTATTTTGGGAGCGGGATTTCATATCCTTTCCGAAGCTTATTAAGAGAAGCTGTAGAGCAACTAAAACTGCACAGCTTAAAAGGAGGTAAAGGCCTCCTTTCTCTTTTTTTATAAGTTTTTAATAAATGCTATATGTAAAGGGATCGAACTGTTCGCTATCTCTAAATGTTATATATATGTAACAGTAACTAAATCTGAATATAATACATAATATTTAAATAAGAATCTATTGGCAATAAGTGAGGTATCTTTCCATGAATGGATATAAGAATCTGTATGATTTGGCTAATGGCATATACGCGGCTGGCAGAATCCGAGAGGTGTTAAATTCAACACGCAGCGGTGAAACACGTGGGTTGGATGACACAAATATTATTCAAGCCTTTAGTAGAATTCTTGACATTTTATCTGAATATGCTCCTGAAAAACAAAGAAATATTTTGGTAGGAACCGCTAACAAAAGCAGAATATACATGGATGTTTTTAAGAATTTAAATCAAAACTTAAATACATATAGAGGAAATAGGAGGCTGGATAGAAATAACATTGTTAATACCCTTACAATATTGCAGCCGGTACTTGGCCCCCGGGAAAGAATACTTATTGATAAGATTGTGAAGCTGAATGAAGTGTTCAGTTAGCAGCTAGACCTGATTTGGGCCAATAAAATATAGATATAGGGGTAACAGGTACAATACAAAAAAGATTATGATAAAATTAATGGTAGTGCTGCCCCCTAAATAGACCAACCATACTATGACCCTGTACCGGAGTATATGCGTACACCTCTATTCCATACCATATAAGCTATAACAAACATGACAATACCTGCTATGGGAGAGAATAAAATCAAAGCGTTGGTATTTGCCGGCCTTAAAAATAGCTGCGAGGGATAGAAGGCT
>JBMOLK010000144.1:0-12563 GCA_049325575.1 Bacillota bacterium
ATATAGGCGAGACTTATAGTATGATGTGGGATGATGATTTTACCACAACCAAATACCTGCTGTCTCATTTGATAAGACCCTTATTGGTATTTCTCCCTTTTATAATAATTGTTTGCTACGTGAGGAAAGAGAGGGACATCAAAAAAGTAATATACAGCATAATTGCTTCTATCTTTCTTTTATCAGTGACGATCCTGGTACTATATATCTTTGCTACTCCCAACAAGATGAACTTTGAACATGTCAGGGCAGGTTTTGGCAAGGCTATAGGAATGCATGGAAATAACATTGCAGACTTTTATATTGCAGTATATCCGATGCTTTTAGCATATACGGTGAGTAAAAAGAACCTGTTTTTAACAGTTACTACGGTGTTATCGGTTATTTCAATAGCAATAATATATTCAAGAAGTGCCTATGCAGTAGTTATTATTTCAACATTAGCCTTCTACCTGGTTTCCGGAAGAAAGAAATGGATTCCTCTGTTTATTACCGCAGCAGCCTTAGGTTACTCAATTATACCCGAAACAGTAATTGAAAGAGCTCTAACCGGCTTTGGGGGAGAGGGTCTCAACGAAATATCTGCAGGCAGAACCGGCGATATTTGGATTCCTTTATTTATGGAGTTTTCGGCCAATCCCGTTAGTATTTTTATAGGGGCAGGAAGATATGCGGTAATGGGGACAGAAGCCTTTAAAGACGGGATAATTTTAAAGGTTGGACACGCACACAGCATGTATTTTGATACTCTTTTTGATTCAGGAATAATAGGTTTAGGGTTTTTTATCATATTCTTTTGGATGCTTTTAAAGAAATTTATTGAGTCCCATAGGACAATAGGTGATAAATCACTGTTAGACCTGATGTATGGTATAGAGATATCCGTATTTGCATTTTTGATAAGAGGCATTACCGACAGTTTCTTTTTCCCAACCCTTACCAACTCATTTCTCTGGATAACCCTGGGACTGGGAACTGCTATAGTTTATTCAGGTAAGAAGCGTGATGAAGATATGGAAGGGCAGGAGGATAAGGGAGAAGCAGCAGGGGACAGCTTTATAAGTCCTATACAGAGTGAGGTGTATTATGATGAAGAATATAGCAGTAATAGTAAACAGCCTTAGATTCGGCGGGGCAGAGGTTCAAACGGTTGAGCTGGTGAATAATCTTGCAAACAGGGGCTACAGGGTTATCCTTTTAAGCCTGGGCTCCGAATCGGAGATAATAAAAAGGGTTTGTGACAAAGTGGAGGTTGTGGTCCTTGGAAAGAAGCATTTCTTAGATCTGGGAGTATTGAGGAGACTGGTATCCATACTAAAAGACTTCAAACTGGATGTCATGTTTATGACAAACTCGTATTCAACGCTGTATGGATATCTGGTACAGCCTTTTATAAATAAAAAATATAAAAAGATATCCGTTCAACATACTACTTTGATAAAGGGATTTGTCGACAGGCTCAAAAACTTTTTTTACAGAAAAGTAATAAACAGAATGGACAGCGCAGTATTTGTCTGCAACACGCAAAGGAACTTCTGGATACAAAACTACAAGATAAGACCTGGCATATCAAGAGTTATATATAACGGAATAGACCTTGAAAGGTTTATTGACTTTAAGGCGGATACTTTGGCTGTGAGAGAGCAGCTTGGTTTTTCCAAAGATGATATTGTTATAGGAATAAACGCAAACCTAAGGCCTGAAAAGAAGCACGAGGATATGATAGATGCACTTGAGGTTCTGACTGAAGAAGGTTATAATATAAAACTTCTTTTTATAGGGGATGGTGTAAGACGCAGTAATATTGAGGAATATATCAATATGAAAAAGCTGCCTGATAAGATAAAAATCACGGGTTTTGTACAGGATGTAAGGCCATATCTTTCATGTGCGGATATTTCAGCGTTGACATCTGTTGCAGTTGAGACTTTTTCCATAGCCATATTGGAGAGTATGGCTCTTGGAAAGCCGGTGGTTCTTTCAGACATTGGAGGTGCCAGAGAGTTGGTGGATGAGGGGGTGAATGGATACTTGTACCCTGCAGGAAATGTAGATGAACTGGTAAAGGCTATAAAAAAGATAGTTGACAACAATTCTTTCTACAGCATGGGGCAAAAGTCTAAAAACAAGGTGATAACCAGCTTTAGCAAGGATGTCATGGTTGACAGGTACATTGAACTGATAAGTGTTTAGAAATAAGTAGTGGACAAATTTTTCATACATGCTCCATGTTACTCCAAGAGCTTAAGTTTCAAGACTAAGAGAATGAAAGGAGAGATAACATGTTTTATATTCAAAAGTACAAAACATTTTTAATAAGAAAATTATTTGACATACTAAACTTCTTTTATAAACCTGAAAAGGACACCCTTTTTAAGGCTCTACAATATTGTTCGGACAATATACCTTATTATAAGGGCAAAGGGACCAGTCTGGAGGACTATGACTATATTGACAAAAGAACTGTGATGGATAATCAGGATATGTTTGTAAACAGTAACATCAAAATCCGAAATGAAGGGAGCACCAGTGGAACAACGGGGTCCCCGGGGCGGTTTTTGAGGGATATAAAGTCAATGGCCCTTGAGCAGTACTACCAGAGTAAATACTTTGGGTGGAAAGGCAAATACAGGGTTGTTTTCAGAGGAGAGAAGCTCTTTGATGTAAACCACAAATCAGACAAGATTTATAAGACTGTACCCTTTATAAGAGAGATGTATGTTTCCTCTTTTCATATAAATGACAGAACCCTTAGAAGCCTCGTAAAAAAGCTTAGAAATATAAAGGGAAAGTGCCTTTGGGCTTATCCGTCATCAGCATATCTTCTGGCGGAATATTGTTTGAGGAATAATGAGGACATTGATTTTGATGTTGTAGCAACCTCTTCAGAGATGTTGATGGACTATCAGATTGAAGCAATCAAAAAGGCATTTAAATGCAGTATAAAAGACTGGTACGGACAGGCGGAAAGGGTGGCAGGACTGGTTCGGTGTGAGTACGGCCACTATCACCAGGTGGAGGGCTATTCACATGTTGAGTTTCTTCCCTATGAAGGAAACACCTGTGAACTGGTAGGCACAACAGTACACAATAGGGTAATGCCTCTTATAAGGTATAACACCCATGATCTGGTGGAACTGGACAGTACCAGGTGCCTGTGCGGCTCAAAGGGTGCAAATGTTGTGAGGATTCACGGAAGAAAAAACAGCTATATCGATTTGCCTGGCAGAAGGCTGCACGAGACACCTTTATCCTTCCTGTTTAAGACCGCAAGAAATGTTATAGAAGCACAAATAGTTCAAAAGAAGGATATGAGTATAAGGTTAAGAGTCGTAAAGAATGAAAGATACAGTAAAAAAGATGAAGAACATCTTAGAGATATCATAGCAAATTATCTCCCATTGGAGATGGTAACTTTAGAGTACGTAGACAAAATTGAAAGAAACAACAGGGGAAAGTTCATGTATGTATTAAATGAGAATTCGGCATAAGCTGAAGAAAGGCATAAAGGTGCACTATGAACAGGTATATAAAGAATGCTCTGGAAAAGTTTCCGGTTAGGGATATACTTGCAAAAAGGTTATTGGATGAACTTAGTACTTCGCAGTATTATACTATGGAAAAACTTGAGGCAGTTCAAAACTACAAGCTTGGAAAAATTATAAAGCACTGTTACGAGAGTGTACCTTATTATACTGACCTTTTTAACAGCCTAAAATTAAAGCCCCAGGACATAAAAACAAAGGAAGATCTCAAGAAGCTTCCTCTTATGGATAAGGCGACTATCAGAGAAAACTTCGACAAGCTGCTCTCTAAAAAGAGGAATAAGGTTTTATGCAGCTGTGAGACATCTAGCGGTACTACGGGAATACTTTCAAAGATTGTTAGAGATATCACCTGTGTAAGATACGAAAGTGCTGCTTTAAAAAGGTTCTGGCAAAGTGCAGGAGACATGGGATCAAAACGGGTGGTTTTAAGAGGCGGGATTGTTGTTCCAGGGGACATTAAGGAGCCTCCCTTCTGGGAATATAACAGACTTAATAATGAGCTTGTGATGTCTTCATTTCATCTCTTTTATGAAAATTCAAAACATTATGTTAACGAAATAGTAAACTACAGACCGGAGGTAGTTTACGCATATCCCTCAACAGCTTATCTGGCAGCCAGATTTTTTGCGGATGAAGGCATAAAACTAAAGCTTAAAGCAGTTTTTACTTCTTCAGAAACACTCTCGGACTATCAGAGAGAGCTGATTCAAGAGGTCTTTGACTGCAGGGTATATGACTGGTATGGTCAGTCTGAACGAGTATCTGCAATAGGACAATGTGAGATGGGGACTTATCATATTATTGAGGATTATTCAATAACCGAGATTATACCCTCTCAAGAGGGAAATGAAATTGTGGGTACCCATTTGTACAACTATGCCATGCCTCTAATCAGATACCGGACCTGCGATATTGTTGAATTGAGTGATAAAAAGTGCTCTTGCGGCAGGCACTTTAGGGTAGTAGACAGGGTTTTGGGAAGAAAGTCATCATATATTATGACTCTTGACGGGAAGAAGGTGTCTGCTACCCTGCTGGGCTATTTTATAAAGTATGTGGATTCCATAAATGAGATACAGTTTGTCCAGGAGAAGAAGGGAGAAGTAGTAATAAACATAACAACAAACAGCAAGTTTGAAGAAAGTGACAGGGAAAAAATCATCAATATAACCAAAGAGCATATGGGCAAGGAGATGAATGTTGAGCTTAATATTCTCGATATAATCCCGAGAGGGTCAAATGGCAAGTATACTTCGGTAATAAACAAGATAGAGTGTTAACTGTCAAGGAAGGGGGCAGCTTTATATGGCAGGGTCAAAGATATATATGATAGGACCGTCTTTTAGGACACAGGGTGGAATTTCATCTGTATTATGCATATATGAAGCAAACTATAAAGATAGCCTTGGTATGGAATTTATACCGTCCTATTCAGGTCATAAAAGGTTAAAGGATATATATTATTTTGTTCTTTGTGTGTTAAGGGTTTTGTGGATTTGTCTATGGGAAAGATCACCTGTATTCCATATTCATACAGCTTCTAAGGGAAGTTATCTTAGAAAATCTATAATAGCAAGTATTTGCAAGGTTTTTAACAAAACTGTTATTATACACATTCATGGAGCAATGTTTGACAAGTTTCTGGAAAACTCAAGACCCAAAAAGAAGCAGCAAATAATCAAATTCTTAAATAAGGCAGACAAACTGGTGGTCCTTTCAGAGAGTTGGAGAAGGTACTTTTTTGACTATGTTCCAGCAAGGAATATTAAAGTTATTTATAACCCTTCATCTACTTACGATGAGAAGCTTGAGAAGAAAGAAAATGTGATACCTAAAATATTGTTTATGGGAAGGTTGGGGCAAAGAAAAGGTGTATACGACTTGATTGAAGCAGCTAAAAAAATAAAAGAAAAGGACTTTATCCTGACCCTATATGGAGATGGGGAAGTTGACAGGGTAAAGGAAATTGTCGATAGATATGGCTTAAGCAAAAAGATAGAGGTAAATGGGTGGGTATCCCATAGTGAAATAGGAAAGCTCTATGATGACTGCGATATTCTTGTTTTGCCCTCCTATGCAGAAGGCCTTCCAATGTCTGTGCTTGAAGCAATTGGAAAGGGACTTGCAATAGTATCTACAAATGTAGGTGGTATAGCGGAGGCTGTCCTGGATGGGGAAAACGGCTTTATTGTAAGTCCGGGGGATGTTGAGCGGCTGTCAGAGAAGCTGGAGCTTCTAATTACAAACCCGGACTTAAGGGGAAGAATGGGAAAAAGGAGCCATGAGATCGCAGGAATCAAGTTCTCTATCCATCGGATAGGTAAGGAGCTTGACGCACTATACAGTGAATGTAAGGGGAGATAGATGTGAAAGACTTAAATTTTATAGTAAACAGGCTCATGAGAATGTCTATGCCTGAAATAGCTTATAGAGTAAGGCATAAAGTCCAAAGTGCCATTGAAAAAAGAAGACTTAAATCATATAAGTTTAATTATAGAATAATTGAAGATAATGCTGGACTGTTTGGAAGCAGTTTCAGGTTTGACAAGAACCATGATCTTATTAAAAAAGCTGATGAACTTTGCAGCAACAGGTTTGATATTTTTTCACTTAAAAATATCGATATTGGACAAAGGATAGATTACCATAAAGATTACAAGAGTGGAAAATCTGCTCCTTCCCATGTTTTCGGCAAGGATATTGATTATAGAAACAGCGATGAAATAGGTGATATAAAGTATATCTGGGAGATTAACCGTCACTTGTTTATGGTTATACTGTCGATTGCCTACAAGTCCACAAAAGATGAGAAATATCTTTTGAAATTTCAATACTTTCTTGATGAATGGCTAAAACAAAATCCCTTTATGATAGGAGTCAACTGGTCAAGTTCGCTGGAGCTTGGCATAAGGCTTATTAACTGGACATTTTCCTGGCACCTTCTAGGAGACTCAATCAATGAGAATCTTAGGAAAAGGTGGCTTGAATCGGTTTACTGCCACTCCTGGTTTATATACAGGAACTTTAGTGCCTATTCCTCTGCAAACAACCACCTTATCGGGGAAGCAGCAGGCCTGTTTGCCGTAAGTACTACCATGCCAAAGTTTGATATGTCAAAGAAGTGGCAGCAGAGGTCTTATGAGATTCTGGTGAGGGAGTGTCAAAAGCAGAATTACAGGGATGGAGTAAATAAGGAGCAGGCTTTGTCATATCAGCAGTTTGTTCTTGATTTCCTTCTCATATGCGGTATTATCGGAAAAGCAAATAACAAGGAATTTCCTGATAGTTATTGGTTTATTATTGAAAAAATGTTGGTATATTTAGCTTCAATGGAGGATGTTACCGGTAACCTTCCTCATACTGGAGACGAAGATGATGGGTTCGTTTTAGACCTGCTTCAGAGTCGGTACGGACCATATCGTTCACTCCTTAATACGGGAGCATATTTGTTTGAAAGGAGTGAATTTCTAAAGGGAGATAGGGAAATCGATATTAAAACAAAGATTCTTCTTGGTATGATAAACCTTAATATTGGAAGAAGACCTGATAAAAATGGAAGACTTCCCGTAAAGTTTGAGGAGGGAGGATATTATATCCTTGGAACTGATTTTAACGGCAGCAGAGAGCAAAAACTAATCTTTGACTGCGGACCATTAGGTTATTTATCCATAGCAGCCCATGGCCATGCTGATGCTTTATCTTTTTATTTCTCCGCAGGAGGCTCGCCTGTATTTGTTGATCCAGGGACATATGCATATCATGCAAATAAAAGGTGGAGAAGCTATTTTAGAGGTACAGCTTCCCATAATACGGCCTTAGTTGATGGAAAAGACCAGTCTGTCATGGCAGGTAATTTTATGTGGAGCAGCAAGGCCCGGTCAGCCCTGATATCTTATAAGGAATCCTGCTTTGTTAAAGGTTATCACGATGGATATGAAAGGCTTAAGGATAAGGTCAGGCATGTAAGGAGTATTAGCTTTGATAAGGAGAAGAACAGGTGGCAAATTGAAGATGAATTTATCTCTAAAGGAAAACATGAGATTTTGCTGCACTTTCACCTTCATCCACAATGCAGTATTGAAAGCCGCGATAACACCATAATTATAAATTTTGATAAAGGCATTTGTAAGTTAAACTTTAATTCCGGCTTGGATTTAAATATATATAAAGGTGATGATGATACACAGCTTGGCTGGTATTCAGAGTCCTATGACAGCAAAGTACCGTCGTATACGATAAAGCTATCCAAAACAATAAACGGAACTGAAAAGATATGTACTGATTTTGAAGTTAAATTTCATTAAAGACAAGGAGTGTTATTAATATGAATATAAGTATTTTCGGATTAGGTTATGTAGGAGTAGTTTCGGCAGGGTGCCTTGCTTCTCGGGGGCATAGGATAGTTGGTGTTGATGTAAATGAGGTAAAAGTTAATATGCTAAACGATGGAGTATCTCCCATAGTTGAAAAAGATTTGCCGGAGCTCCTTTCAAAGGCAAAAGAAAATGGTATGCTTCATGCAACTACCGAAGTATCGGAGGCTATCGCCGAGACAGAGCTTTCAATTATCTGTGTAGGAACTCCCAGTAGATCCAATGGGTGTCTTGATACCTCATATATTGAAAGTGTATGCCAGCAGATAGGCACCAGTTTGAAAGACAAGGATAAGCCTCAGATTCTTGTGTTTAGAAGCACAATGCTGCCCGGAACCATGAGGGAGGTTGTTATACCAATGCTTGAAGAGGCATCGGGTAAAAAGCAGAATAAGGATTTTTACGTTGCTTTTAACCCGGAGTTTTTAAGGGAATCTACAGCAGTTTATGATTTTAATAACCCTCCGAAGACTGTGGTAGGAGCTGACTCTGACGAGGCTGCCGAAGCTGTTTTAGGGATTTATGAGGGTATTCCGGGACCAAGGGTTAAGACAAAGCTAGAAGTGGCTGAAATGGTAAAGTATGTTGACAACAACTTCCACGCCTTGAAGATAACATTTGCCAACGAGATAGGAACCCTTTGCAAGAGCGTGGGACTTGACAGCCATGAAGTGATGAACATATTTTTACAGGATATGAAGCTTAATATTTCGCCTGTCTATCTAAAGCCGGGCTTTGCTTTCGGAGGTTCATGCCTTCCTAAAGATCTTAGGGCCATAAGCTGCATGGCAAAACTTCATGATGTGGAAACTCCCATGCTAAATTCCATTATGCAAAGTAATAACTTACAGATTCAGAACGCAGTAAAAAAGATTATATCCTATGGCAAGAAGAAGATAGGAGTTGCGGGTTTCAGCTTTAAGGCTGGGACCGATGATTTGAGGGAGAGCCCAATAATAGAGTTGATAGAAACCCTTTTAGGTAAGGGATATGACCTAAAGCTTTATGATAAGAATGTTTATATAGCCAAACTGATAGGAGCAAACAAGGAATACATAAATGAACGTATTCCTCATGTATCGACCCTTATGGTTGATTCACTGGATGATCTGTTAAATGACAGGGAGGTCATTGTTATAGGTAACAAGGATAAGGAATTTGAACGCTTGCTTACGGATAGTAAAGAAGACCAGAAAGTATATGACCTTGTGAGGATAGGGGAGGTTTCAGATGCAAGAGACAACTACGAAGGAATTAGCTGGTAGAAAAATATTGATTATAGTTGAAAACCTTCCATCACCTTTTGACAGAAGGGTATGGCAGGAGGCGACTGCACTGCGGGACAACGGTGCAACGGTATCCATTATTTGTCCAAAGGGAAAGGGTTATGAAAAGAGCTTTGAGATGATAGACGACATAGCGATATACCGTCACAGTCTCCCAAATGAGGCGGATGGTGCATTAGGGTATCTTTTGGAATACGGCTCGGCCCTGTTCTGGGAGTTTATACTTTCATTAAAGTGTTTGTTTACAAGGGGATTTGATGTAATTCAGGCCTGCAACCCTCCAGACCTTATTTTCCTGGTTGCACTACCTTTTAAACTCTTAGGGAAAAAATTCGTTTTTGACCACCATGACATAAACCCGGAGCTTTATGAAGCCAAATTCGGCAAGAAGGGCATGTTTTACAAGATACTTTTATTCTTCGAGAGGATGACTTTCAAGTCTGCCAGGATAAGTATTGCAACTAATGAATCCTATAAGAGGATCGCCATAGAAAGGGGAGGGAAAAGGGAAGAAGATGTTTTTGTAGTAAGAAGTGGACCTAGTCTTGAAAGGCTTAGAATTATTCCCCCCGTCGAAGAGCTTAAAAAGGGCAGGAAGTATCTTGTAGGTTATGTAGGAGTTATAGGCAGACAGGAAGGGCTTAACTACCTGGTGGATGCAGCGGAGTATATTGTAAAGACCAAAAAGAGGGATGATGTACACTTTATATGTGTAGGCGGAGGCACTGAACTTGATAATATAAAAGAATATACGAAGGAAAAAGGTGTGGAGGACTATTTCACCTTCATGGGAAGAGTTCCGGATAAAGAGCTGCTGGAGGCTTTAAACACTGCTGATGTTTGTGTAAACCCTGATGAGTATAATGAGATGAATGATAAGTCTACCATGAATAAGATAATGGAGTATATGGCTCTAGCTAAGCCAATTGTACAGTTTAACAATACTGAAGGAAGATATTCGGCCAGGGAAGCGTCACTTTATGCAAAACCAAATGACTCTTTGGATATGGCCGAAAAAATCATTGAACTTTTGGAGAATCCCGAAAAAAGAAAGGCTATGGGTGAATTTGGATATAACAGAATAAAGAATGAGCTTGAATGGAAATATGAGAAGGAAAACCTTTATAGAGCTTATAGAAAAGTTTTCGGTATAAAGGGGGGATAGCAGATGTTTTATTATTTAAAGCTTTCTTCAAAGCACTGGTGGGTATTCCTTGTAATGGCTCTTATAACCACCGGATCGTCCATTTATTTAAGTTACTTTTATTTGCCTAAGGAATATAAGGCTACTACTACCATGTATGTTTTAAAACAGGCTGATTCAGAAGATCGAGATTCTACTTACCAGGATTTGCTGGCAAGTGAGATGCTTGTAAAAGACTATAAGGAGATAGTTAAAACCGGTATCGTAATAAGAGAGGTTAAGGAAGACCTTCAGGACAGTATTGGATGGCTTAAGGAAGCGACCATAGATGATATTTCCGACAAGGTGGGTGTTGCCGTTAAGACGGGTACAAGGATTATTGAAGTCAGCGTGACCGATCAGAATCCGGCATATGCAGCACAGATTTCAAATAAGATTGCAGAAGTTTTCAGGTCAAAGTCATTGGAACTTATAAAGACAGATAATGTATCCATTATTAATGAAGCTGTAGTTCCACATAGTCCTGTCAGTCCCAATCCCACAAGAAATATTCTACTGGGTTTTCTATCGGGAATTACCGGTGCCCTGATAGTAGTATTGTCTATTGATTATATAAAAAGGAAAATGGAACTTGAAAGAAGTGGGCAGCAAGCGGTAAATGCTGTTTAACATTACCGAAAAAGCTCTCTTTTGTAACTGTTTATGCTGCAAAAGAGAGCTTTTCTTTTTATATAGCAATTCTCTAAATAACAATGTTATATATAATCTGTCCGATTTTTTGCTTTCAGCTGATCTACAATACCCTTGACATCCTGCGCCCTTGATTTGTGACAAACCAGCAATGCATCTTCTGTGTTTACAATAATCAGATCCGAGACTCCTATTGTGGCAATAAGCTTGTCGCCATATACTATAGTATCTTTAGTATCAATTCCTATATGATCGGCTCTAACTATATTGCCTTCCCTGGTTGGGCTGATGAGTGTTCCTATTGCATCCCAAGATCCTACATCGCTCCAGCCTATGTCGGAGGGAATCACCAGAACTCTGGAGCTTTTTTCAAGGACACCGTAGTCTATTGATATTGACTGCATTTTAGGATATATTTCTTCAAGCATTACGTCCTGTTTATCTGTATCTATATATTGCTCAAGCTTCATAAGGTCTTTATATAGATAAGGCAGAAGTTCCTCAATTGCTTTTAATACCGTATCTGTACGGCATACCAGTATCCCGCTGTTCCAGAGATAATTTCCATCTTGAATATAGGTAACAGCCCTTTGAGGGTCCGGCTTTTCAACAAACTCTTCAACATGGTAGATGCCGTAAGAATAATTTGATTTGGAGTGCTTGATATAGCCATAGCCTGTTGCAGGATACGAAGGCTTTATACCGAGGGTTATAAAGTAATCACTTTCCCTGGAGTGATTGCATGCCAGTTCCAATACACTTAAATACTCATGATTTTTACTTATATAGGCATCCGATGGAAAAATACACATGATACTTTCCCCGTGCCGCTTGTTTATAACCAGGGCTGCTAGTCCTATACATGCAGCCGTATTCCTTCCAACAGGCTCTAGAAGGATATTGTTGTCATTAACACCTTTAAATAAAACCTGTTTCAAGACTTTTTCCTGATCCTTGTTGGTTACAATATAAGTGTTCTCCACAGGTATTAGAGAAGAATTTCTCCTGATTGTATCGTTTATCATAACATCACTGCCGCTTAGGTTTAAAACCTGTTTTGGCCGCGTGTGCCTCGATACGGGCCAAAACCTTGTACCCCCTCCGCCAGCCATTACAACTGAATAAATATTCATAATTTCACCTACGTTCTTCCGTATTATTTTATGTGTAATTTATATACCTCCCAGGGCCGGCAGTAAAACCAAATTTGATAAGTCTACATGTTTAAATTCCCTATACTCTTTTCACAATGACCCTTTCATAAACTGGTTTATAAGCGGATACACCCAGTGAGACTATATTGATTAAGTTAAAAATATGCTGTATTATTTATGTAATACTAACATAAACTACATGATTTATTATCAGTATGTATAAATAGAGGGGGAAACAGCGTGTCCAAAAAGTATATTATTGTTTATCTTGTACTGTTTTTATTGGCATTTACAGGGTGTAATGCAGCAAAAATTCAATCGGAATACGAAGGAGACAACAATATCAAAGGGAACAATATTGTTGAACA
>JBMOLK010000145.1:0-12553 GCA_049325575.1 Bacillota bacterium
TACTGTTACTCCTACCCCTACGCCTACTATAACCCCTACTCCGACTATTACTCCTACTCCTACGCCTACTGTTACTCCTACACCTACAGCAAAAAAAGTACTGGGCTTCACCGTATACTATTACGAAGGACATAAATCATCATATAATTCCATGGCTAACAACATTGGTTCAATCAATGAAATTGCAACAGCAACACATGTAACAGATGGACTTGGAAATATTAAGGGTCTGGTGCCCACTGACCAAATAACCCTGGCAAGTTCAAACGGTATTAACCCGCTTGTCATGGTAGGTAACGATTTTAGCGGCGAAGTAGCAAAAAGCTTACTTGAAAGCTCAACCAACAGACAGAATTTTATCAACAATCTCCTCAATATTATTAAGACCAATAATTATCGAGGTGCAAATATAGATTTAGAAGGTATTTACTACTATAACAGAAGCCACTATACTCAGTTTTTAAGTGAAGTATACTCTGCCTTAAAACCTCTGGGTTATACAGTATCGGTATCGGTACCGGCTAAAACCTATGACAATCCGTTAAATACCTGGAGCGGAGCTTATGATTACGCTGCAATCTCAAAATATTCCGACTATGTGTTGATAATGGCTTATGATGAGCATTATCCCGGAGGTTCCCCTGGAGCTGTAGCTTCTATAGGTTGGGTTACCGATGTGGTAAAGTATACAGTTTCTGTAATTCCTAAGGAAAAGATATACCTTGGACTTGCGGCATACGGCTATGACTGGTCAAGCAGCGGTACAAAAGCCTACTCTATAGGCGGCTGCTACACACTTGCAGCCAATAACGGCGCAACAGTCCTATGGGATAATACAGCTAAAAGTCCTTATTTTAACTATACGGACTCAAGTGGAATCAAACATACCGTATGGTTTGAAAATGCCCAAAGCATATCCTACAAGCTTGATCTTGTAAACTCTTACGGAATTGCCGGAATTGGTATATGGAGACTGGGTCTTGAGAATACAGATTATTGGAATATGATAAATCAAAAAATAAGGTAGGAGGCAGTTAGCTTTCCTGCTTTAAGAAAAACGGACCTAAGGTAGAGTTGGCACCCCTCTCCTTAGGTCCGTTTTCATTACAGTATTTTTTTCTTTAGCCCTTAGATTTTCTTTGGCCCCTGTAGATTCTCTTTTGCCTGTAGATTTGATACAGCCAATGAAATAGGATTGCTGGAAAAAAGCTTCACTGACCTAAGAATCAGTACTTCCAGGTGAAAAAAGCCGGCTTTTATAGGAATACAAAAAGTAATAGAAGGATTTTTTCACTGGCTTTGAAGCTTTATGGAAGCAACCTATTCTATAGGCAGAAGAAATACATTAAGGAATCACCAGGCTTCCTCTTTCCTTTAAATCTCCAATTCCATGCGCTTTAAACATGCCTTTGGACATTGTATAAAGCGTATCACCAATATATAGAATCCTTTCAACATACTTATCCGGATTGTAGTAGTAACTGCCTGCTTTTAAAATATCTTCCTCTGTAAGATGGGTTATTTTACCCTTTAATACAAAACCGTTTTCAATATCCAGGTTATACACATATGCTCCCTGGAAAGTAAACTGGCCATACTCCGGAAAGTCAGTATTGCTATTCTTATCCTTTACTTCCATTACCATTACGGGGAATGCAAGAAGATTTTTATTCTTTGAAAACAGCAGCGCCTTGTGATTTCTTAAAAGCTCTGAATCTGTGCCCCTGTCTCCAATTATCTCCGAAAACTTCTGTATTGGATTGCTTACATCTGTAACATCAAAGAGCGCTATTTTCATACCTGTATAGTAGGCATTATCCTTTATTGCTACTGTGTCCTTACCAAAACCTATAATATGGTTTTCATCGTAAGGGTGCAGATAATCGCTGTAACCAGGTATCTTTAATGCTCCGAGTATCTTTGGATTTGCAGGGTCTTTAAGGTCTATGACAAACAGCGGATCAACCTGCTTGAAAGTAACCACATACCCTCTGTCCCCCATAAATCTTACCGAATATATTCTTTCACCGGGAGCCATATCTTCAATTTTTCCGGTTATGTTTAATGTCTCATCCAGTATATATACATTATTTTTTGAAGTATTCGCCCCTCTGCCCCATACTTCGCCAACTGTTGTGGCTATACGGAAGTATCCGTTGTTTTCATCCATGGAGAACTGGTTTAGTATTGTTCCGGGAACCTCACCCTTGTTAAGGTAGGTTACTTTGGTTCCGTTTAAAGAGAATTTATACAAATTTGTAATTCTTCTGTCCTCATAAATGGGATCAGCTATAACAGCAGTTGAAACAACTCCATCAGATGGCTTATCAACCGTTGGAGCTATCTCTGCCCTATCCTCCAGGGCAGGTGTAATTACATCATTTTTATAGTTTGTCACTGCTACATAGAGGTTTTGGTTTGATGCATATACATTCTGGCCAGCCCCCAAGTATGTCTGAATATTGGCTTTTTCATCACTTTCAATATCCAAAGCTGCAATGGTCATGTAGTTTGATTCTGCAGAGCCTGGAAAATACCTTATCTCCTCATAGCCAACCTGGGCATAATCATTACCTGCTGCAGTGTCCCTGTAGCTTGGAGTCTGTATCTGTACTTCATCCTTAAGATAATAGGTGTTGGAATACTTGTTTGCCACGAGGTATAAGGCCGAACCGATTTTTCTTGAAGATACGTATGTGCCTTCTATCTCTACTTCCCTAAGCTTGGTTATGTTTGACCTGTCACTAATATCACAAATTATTGCCTTTGTAGTACTTTTATTTAGATACGGCATTACAGAAATTTTAGATTCTCTGGTCTGCGGCTCTTCTAAACGAGTTTCTTCATAATACCCGCCTATTGCTACCAGGTACTTACCGTCAATATATAATTCCTCTGGGGTAAAATTATCGTTGGTAAAGTCAAGAACACCAACTATACTCATCTGGCTGGCAGGACTGGCCCTAACTATAACTATCCGGTCCTTGTTTACCTGGTATATATACTCTCCGTCAGTCTTAACAACATCGGCCTCATCCACCCCCTGAACCTGAACATTGGTGGTTGAGTAATCGGAGGCCCCCCCTGATGCCCCTTCCGACGGATTTGAATCAGCAGCAGGTGACTGAACGGCTTCATCAATTTTCATTTCCTTATTTACCGAAGACTCTAACGCAACAACCTCTCCGCGGTAATATCCACCATGTGTTCTGCTGTTTTCAAAAAGTTTCTTTAAGGCGTCATAGGTCCCAACCACAGGAAGATTATTCACCTTTGAAATAACTTCATCAATCAGAGCTTTCTCATTGGTTTTGTCGAATAAGTCTTCCTTATCACCTATTACGATAAGACCTCTGTCATAGAATACTTTCTTCCCTAAAGCTTCCACCAGGCTTCTTAACGGTAAATATGTCCTGTTTTCACTTATCTCGGCTGCTGTATCAAGCTCTACATCTTTACTTCCCACTTTCATAGTCTTACTTCCGACAACAAGCTTTACAACCTTGCCGTTCAGCCTAACCGTAACTGTTGATGAATTTCCATCCCATCCAACTTCAGCACCCAGACTCTCTGAAATAAACCTCACCGGAACCAGGGTTCTGCCGTTTTTTACATAAGGCTTTACATTTGCATTTGTTGGATCAACCTGTGTTTCCACATTATTTACAAATGCTTGAGAACTTCCTATGTAGAGAGCAATGGCGTCCTTAAGCCTTTCTTCCACGCCCTTCGTACTCTCACCATCACCTGCTTCACTGGCCAAAGACAGCTGCATAGGTACCAGTATTAAAACAAACATGGCAAGAATACAAAGCAGCTTAAATGGTTTTTTCATATATAAACACTCCCTTCAAAATTATTTTTCGCAGAGACTATATAGATTGACGAATTCCATTTAAAAAAAGTTCCAACTTCAAGGGTAATTTTTATTTTGTTTGATTACATATTATACCATAATGCCCAATTATGTATAATACCTTTCTCTAATTATTTTTAATTATTATTTATTTTGGTGCGACTAACTGTTAATATATATTTATAGCATAGCAAAGTGGGTGATTATGTATTTGGAAAGTCTTATACAAATAAGGGATTTAAGGAAAGTTTATAAGGTTGGAAGCGAAAAAGTAATCGCCCTTAACAATATAAACCTTTCTATTGGCAACGGCGAAATTTGTTGCCTCCTTGGAACCTCGGGATCAGGCAAATCTACCCTTTTAAATATAGCAGCAGGGCTTGAAAAGCCGACATCCGGGGAAGTAATAATTAACGGCAGGCATCTTGAAAAGATGAACGAGAGGCAGATGGCTAAATTCAGGCAAAACAATATAGGCTTTATATTTCAATCATACAATCTGATGCCATTTCTCACAGCATTGGAAAATGTCAGTTTGCCTCTGGTCTTCAAGGGTATACCAAAAGGTATAAGAGAAAAAAGAGCAAAAAAGATGCTTGAGCTTGTAGGCCTTAAAAGCCATCTTAAGCACAAGCCTTCTCAAATGAGTGGAGGCCAGCAGCAAAGAGTAGGTATAGCCAGGGCCTTTGTGTCAAAACCGAAAATAGTTTTTGCGGACGAGCCTACAGGAAACCTTGACTCAAAGACCTCAAAGGATGTAATGGAGTTAATGGTCTCAACTGCAAGAGAGAACGGGTTGACACTGGTTATTGTGACACACGATATCCAGGTTGCTGCTTATGCTGACAGGATCGTACATATTCTGGACGGCAGCATTGAAAAAACAGAAATAGTTATTGGGGGATGAATTAAAATCATGAGAAAGTTTGCAGTATTATTAATTTGTATTGTTTTATCTTTGAGTTTTTGTATTTCACCACTTAGTTCCGCAGCTGGGCCGGATTTGCTTTTGTTAAACTACAATACATCTACATCAATCATATACCAGGATACGGTATTTTACTTAAACCTTTCGTTAAAGAACAATTCTTCATCGAGTTTACATAATGTCTACTTGCAATTGGACCAAAGCTCCGCTTTTTTCCCTGTAGACACCGGGTCCACAGTGTTTATTGCGTCTGAAATTACAGCAGGCCAGACAATAAGTGCATCAGTAAGGCTAAAGTATGATGGAAGCTCAAATACGAGAATGTCATTAAAGTTTAAATATGAAAAGGATGCCAGCGACTTAGAACAGACTGAGTTTATCACTATAAATACATTAAATCTTGCTACTCCCCCATCCGATACATCAAAAAGCCATCCGAGGATTATAATAGACAGTACAAACACCATACCGCTAGGGAGAGCCGGACAGTTGTTAAGTTTTAGATTACGCCTTAAGAACATAAGCAGTTATGAGGCAAAGAATGTTTCTATCTATCCGGCCCTGGATGAAGTTGAAGGCAAACCTTTTGTCATAGATAAAATGGATCCTGTCTACAGGATCGATTCCATCAAGTCCAATGAATATAAGGAAACAACCATGAGCTTTACCGTTTCGAGGACTGCTCCTTCAGGGACCTATGCACTAAAGCTCAATTTTAAATACTTTAATATCCACGGAGATCCTTTTACACTTGAAGAAAAAATATTTGTAAAGATTGAAAACTCTCTTGTCCAGCCCAAGCTTGTACCTCAAATATTAGAGTCAAATCCATATATAATAAAAGCCGGCAGCGAAGGAACCATAGTGATTTCAATAAAGAACGAGGGAACGGAAACTGCCAGGGATATAAAAGCCACTCTTTCCGGTCTTAGGGGGGATGGCTTTAGCATAAACGGTTCCATGGACACAAAGTATGTCAGCGATATAGCTGGTGGAGGACAAAACAATGTATTGTTTATAATAAAGGCGTCTCCTAAAATGGAATCGGGTAATCACAGCCTTACTTTCAAGCTTGATTACAAAGACGGAATGAATACACCGCACTCTGTGGAGACCCAGTTCTTTGTACCGGTTGAAAAGGAGGATAAAGTAAGTCTCCAGCCGGTTATCGAAATAGAAAATATAAAAAGCCCTGAGGGTCCGGTAGTACCGGGGGAAGACTTTGACCTTGAATTTGATTTAAAGAATACTGGCCTGGCTAAAGCCCATAATGTCAAGGTTGTAGTCTCCACTGATAAGGAATTGATCATGAAATCACTCAATACCAGGGTAGTAAATGCTGTTGAAAGCGGTTCCTCCCAGAAGTTTAAGTTTGTACTTTCTGCAGCTGACGACACACCTGCAAGAAACTATACTGTCTCAATCAATGTTGAATATGAGCATAATAATGAAGGAAGCTTTATAAAGCAGTCAGCTTCACAATTTATAGGAGTACTGGTGGATAACCCGGGCAAAGCCGGTGAAGATAAATCTGTCCCAAGAATAATAATAAACAGCTACAGCTATGACCCTGCACCTGTTAAACCAGGGGATAATTTCAAGCTTAAGATTTCCCTTCTAAATACAAACAAAACCTCTGCCGTAAAAAATATCAAAATGGTATTAAATGCTGCAGAAGGAGTTTTTATTCCTGTAGAGAGCAGCAATACGCTTTATATAGACAGGATAGAAAAGAGTAAGTCAGTACAAAAGGATATAATGCTCAATGTACTGCCGGGTGTGCAGGCTAAAGTGCATTCCCTGTCGGTTGATATGGAGTACGAGGATGAAAAGGGTAATCCCGTTAATGCCAAGGAAGTTATAAGTATTCCTGTTGTTGTTGATCCAAGGCTTGTTACAGGAGAAATAACACTTCCACCGGAAGTTTTTGTGGGACAGCCTCTTCCCGTGTTTCTTGAGTTCTACAACATGGGAAAGGTAACTCTTTACAACATGATGGTTAAAGCAGAGGGTGACTTCCAAGTACAGAACGCCAACTATTTTGTAGGAAACTTTGAACCGGGCAGAAGCGACACTTTTGAGGCCACTATAATACCCATGCAGCAGGGAAGCTCTAAAGGCAGCATAGTTTTTGCATTTGAAGACGCTGACGGAAAAAGCCATGAAATTAAAAAGGAATTTACTATAAATGCTGTAGAGATGCCTCCAATAGAGAATCATCCTGCTGACGGCAGCATGGAAGGTTCATCTAAGAATCCCGGTTTGTTTGGCAGAATAGTTGGAAGCCCAATATTTTGGTTATCGGTTGTTCTACTGGCAGGAGTTGCTGCTTTCTTTACCGTTAAAAGAGTACGCGGCAGACGGGAGGAAATGATGCTGGATGAGTAGCATAGACCTTATAAGGATGGGGCTGAAAAATCTGTGGAGAAGAAAGCTTAGAACCATTCTCACCATACTCGGTGTTATTATAGGTACTGCATCAATCCTTACCATGTTGTCCCTTGGAATAGGCATGCAGGAAAGCTTTAAGAAGGAAATCAGCAAAATGGGAAGCCTCAACATTATAAACATTGACAGCTTTGGGCCAATGATGGAGGGCCCCATGCCCCCAACGGCAAAAAAGAATGTCCTATTAGACGATAAAATATTAAAGACAATAGAGAGCTGGGATGGTGTTGAAGCAGTTACACCGTTATTGGATACAGGAGTAAAGTGCATGTCAGGCAAGTATCAAAGTTTTATCAGTATTATTGGCATAAGACCTGACACCATGGAGGCCTTTGGTTTTAAAGCTGAAGAAGGAAGACTTCTTGGCAAGGAAGACTCTCTTGAAATCGTATTTGGCAAATATATCAGCTCAAACTTTTATAATGCAAAATCACGAGGGTCATATATGGCAAGACCTGGTGAGCCGGGTCCGGTAGACCTGATGATGGACAGGCTTTCCATTACTTTTGATATGTCCTATGGCGAAAAATTACCGGATAGCGGGCAGAACAAGAAGCCTGCCAAGCTTTACAAGATCAGGGCTGCAGGTATTCTTGCTGAAAGTATGAGTGAGAAAGACTACAGCGCCTACATGAATATCGAAAGCCTTAAGAAACTCATAAAAGAAAACAACAAAGCCACCGGGGATAAAAACCAGCCCATGGTCAAATCTCAAGGTCAGCAGGGCTATAACAGAGCCATGATTAAAGTTAAGGAAATTAAAAATGTTAAGAAAATCCAAAATAGAATAAAGGATATGGGATTTAGCGCATATAGTATAGCCGATATGCTGGATTCTGTTCAAAAAACCTCAAACAGCCTGCAGGCTATTCTTGGTGGAATCGGTACTGTATCAATGCTTGTTGCGGCCATAGGAATAAGTAATACAATGATTATGTCCATATATGAAAGAACAAGAGAAATAGGGGTTATGAAGGTACTTGGAGCCTCATTCTCTGATATAAGAAGACTGTTTCTTTTAGAAGCCGGAATGATAGGCTTCATAGGTGGTATTACAGGGTTTCTTTTCAGTCTGGCTGCTTCCTATGCCCTAAATACCGTAGGAATAAGCTTTATGAACTTTTTAGGCCCGGTCAGTGAAGGAAGCAGAATATCGGTCATTCCTTTATGGCTTGCCTTTTATGCAATACTGTTTGCTACATTGGTAGGACTTATTTCTGGCTTTTACCCGGCAAGAAGGGCAATGAAGCTAAGTGCAATTGAAGCTATAAGGACAGAGTAGAATTTGGGTGTAATTTGGAATATAAAATACCTTCTATATCTAAGTTAGATATAGAAGGTATTTTTAGTCCTGTACTATATTACCCTTCTACAGGAAAAGTAACTATAATTTTTAGTAAATATCTTTTGAGTAAAGTATTGTCAGTTGAATTTACCAGCTCATCCCCGTTTAAATCTGCAGCTTTAAGACCGTTTGGCGATGGTAAAGTAGTTATTATTTTAAGGATGTATCTTCTCATAAGTGTAAGATCTGTAGAATCCACATTATTATCACCGTTTAGATCACCATATTTTATGGTTCCATCTGTTGGTGTCGGTACCGGTGAAGGATTAGTTCCTGCTGAAAATGTAAACCAGTCAATATTGACAGGCCCTGTAAACTTAAGGTACAGGTTGTTTACTCCTGTAACGCTGTTAATGCTGCAGGTCTGCTCCTGGTAGATATTCCAGTCTCCAGTGGATGCCACTGCCAGGGTACCTAAAAGGGTACCTGTTGCACTATTTAACCTTACCTCGATGTTAGTAGTTGTAGTGGAGGCAGATGCAACAAGGGCTTTGAATGAGGATGCTCCACTTCCAAAGTCAACATTGTTGTACACCACGTAGTTGCCATTTTCAATATAGCCCAAACCGCTTCCGTTATTGGCAGTACCTATGGTCTCGATGGTTAATGAGTTAAGGCTGCTGTAATTTTCAGCTTCCAGTATTGAAAATGCATTTCTTTGCGTATTGTCCGGTGTTCTGGTTGGAGAAGGCGATGGTGTAAATGGTGATGGTGATACGGTTGAACCGCCCAGGTATTCTCTTAACCACTTAAGAGCAGGACGTTCAACTCCTGCTGAAGTAATTAAGTGTGTATTTGGTTTCCATGTCTGTCCTTCTATCCATCCCCACAACGTTATACCCTTAACGGCTGAATGTTCCCATAAAACAGGGAATTTTTCCATATATCTTTGCAGCTGTGTATTATCATCACCGGTCATATCAAGCTCTGATACATATATTGGCAGTCCAGTTGCAGCTAATGTATTAAGAACGTTCCTCATAGTACTTGTAGAAACAGTATCCATATTAAACTGGTGACACTGTATTCCTATTCCGTCTACTAAATTTCTCTCTTTTAATAAGTTTATTATCCTTACATACTGAGCTGTTGCATTAGGATCACTTATTATTCCGTATTCATTTATAAGTAATTTTCCGCTAAATCTTTTCCTTGCTTCCTCAAAGGACCAAATTACCCAGTCCCAGCCAGTAGCTCCATCGCCGCCTATAGCATTTCTGTAGGAAGGCTTGGCATGCAGCGGTTCATTAACAACATCTATAAACTCTGCATCTTTATACTTTGCCGCTACAGCATCCATCCACTCCAAAACTTCTGCCTTCTGGTCAGCAGCAGGAAGTCCGCTTACCCATCCAGGCTCCTGGCTTCCCCATACCAGTGTGTGGAACTTAAAGGGCATCCCATTGCTTTTTGAATAATTATAAGCCATGTCTGCCTGACTCCAGTTCATACTATCCCGGCTTGACTCAACAGAGCCCCACTTGGTTGAATTCTCAGGTGTCACCTGGTTCCAATATGTACCGAAGTTGGATGGAACACTGCTGGCAATAATGTTACCCAGAAACTTTGGATTGTTTCCGGATAGTCCTGCATTAACACTTAATATTGAAGCTGCAAGACACGAAACAGTTAATAAAATGGCAATACCCATTTTAATGGTTTTTGGTACTTTCATACATTCATCCTCCTAAAATTTATATAATTTAAAAATAAGCTTCTCTACACCTTGTTTGCTTCTGCAGGGAATATATCTATAATACGTAGTATATATCTTTTCATAAGTGTCAGGTCTGTGGAATTCACACTACCGTCACCACTTACATCTGCAGCCTTTAGAGCATCTCCTGAAAGAGGAGTGATAGTAAGCAAGTGTCTTTTCAGCATTGTATAGTCTGTAGAATTCACAGTTCCATCTCCGTTAAGGTCTCCGTACTTTATTGTTGGTATTACAACACTTCCATCTAAACCAAAAATATATTGGGAAGCACCTGTACCAGGTTCAAGCTCTATTGTCTTTACAATCGGAGTTTGTCCCGGAACAGTCAAAGTAACCTCGTAAGTTCCGTGGAATCCTCTGAAACCGAAAACGCCGCTGCTGTTTGTTGTGCCCACTGCATTTGTAGTCCATTCCTTCAATAAGGCATCATACCTTTTTCCTGCCGCGTTTATGGTCCAGTCCTGATTAACAATTGCCGCTTCCTGTCCTCTCCAGTGATTACCTGCCCAGAAGCCCCACATCATAATACCTTCAACAGATGGATGACTGAAAGCAAGACGGTAAAGGTTTTCAAGGTTATCTGCCCTCTTAAACTCATCAGGTGTCTTTGAATCATATTCTGTAACCCATATAGGAAGTCCTAAAGTAGCCAAATTATCAAGCTTAATCTTAACGGCTACAGGGTCAACTGCTAGATCAAAGTGTCCCTGTACCCCTATACCATCTATAGGCGCACCATTTGCCTGAAGCCACTTAATCTGATCTATGTAAGCATCGCCCTCTACATAAGTAATTATATTGAAATCGTTTACAAAGAGCTTTACATTAGGGTCCAACTCTCTGGTTCTCTTATACATATAAGGCCATATGGATTGACCCAGACGGCTTTTGAAGAATTCTCCGTGCAGCATTTCATTATTTACATCCCAATGGAGAAATTTGCCCTTAAAATGATTTACCGCACTGTTAAGCCTGTTATCTACTGCAGTACGCAGTGAAGTGGCATCAAGATTCTTAACCCATGAAGGCTGCCACTGTTCAGGTTCCCAGAATATAGCGTGTCCACGCACCTTAATATCATTCTTAACACACCAGTCATACATATAATCCGCATTTGTATATGTAACATTGCCCTGACTGGGTTCATTGGAATACCATTTTGCTTCGTTCTCAAACACGGCCCATTGAAAACGGCTCTTGAAATAATCGGTATACCTTGTATCATTCATACCGTTTCTGTTTAGGGCTGAACCAAAGGCAAAATGATGCTTTTTCTGCTTTACATCAACAGTTACACCCGAAACCGGATTATTGTTTGTATCCACAACCTTTATCTGTGCATCTCTTTTTCTTATCTGCTCAATTCTGGCATTGGCTTCTTCCTTCCAAGTATCTGTGGATATACCGGCATCACGGAGTTCTACATCATCTACATAGTAGCTAGCGCCTACAGCAGCACCTTCTATATAAAGCGTAAGATTGGTTACCGCGCTTCCGGTATAAGTATAGGGCCCTGAAAGGCGATACCACTTGGAACCATCAACAGGCCCTAAAGTGATACTGTCATAAGCAGTCTGTCCGTTATCTGTCTTTTTCATGGTTATCTTAACGGTATCGCTTCCTGTACCTATAAGCTTAACCCATGCAGATACTACATAAGTTTTACCAACTGTCAGTTTTCCCAGCACATCCTGGGCTATACCGTTCCAGTTTTGTGTTCTGTTCTCAACAACAGCGCAATAGCTTCCGGTGTGAGCATCAGTGCTTACTAAGGATATTGTACATGTTCCTTCCGGAGCTCCTCCATACGGAAACCATCCATCAACAGTTCCATCCTCAAATCCCGGATTTAACAAAAGATTTTCCTCTGCAGCCAAGACGCCGGACATTGGACATATTACGCCTAGCAGCAGTGCAACAATCAATATTAATGATACTGATTTTTTCATGAATAGACCTTCCCCCTTATAAAAATTTACTCTTTCAGAGATATACTTCGTATTAGGGGAAGATTTTGAGTCGCTTTTTTATAATTATTATAAAGTTTTTGCATCGTTTTTTGTAGTCTGGTACCTATTGTATGTTTTGTTCCTTTAGCTCCAAATAATTACATTATTTTTCAACTTTATTCAACAAATATTCAACTTAATTCAATCCTTTATTGCATTAAATACAATATAATTTTACATATAATTAAGATCTCTTGTTTGCTGATATCCTTCAAGAAAATCGTATGCAGTATATAATGGCTATATGCCA
>JBMOLK010000146.1:0-1575 GCA_049325575.1 Bacillota bacterium
TCCATTTTTCTATATATTTATACTCTTTTATATTGAAATACAATGTCAATTCATCTATTATATCCGTTAAGTAGTATGTCTTTTTGTGATCAAAAAAAGCATTGATACCGAATGGAACAGTTATAATTAAATTACCATCAGGCTTCATAATATCTGCAAACTTCTTTATAAATCTACTTGGCATTGTTATATGTTCTAATATTTCAGCAGCAATTACTGTATCAAACTTTTTTTCACCAAAATCCATAATCATAAAATTATCGCAGGTAAATTCTGCATTGTTTTGGGTGTATTCCGATTCATTTTGGATAAAATTTTTGGCATAGTCTATAGCTGATTGGTCAGAATCGACACCAAGGACTTTTAAACCTTCTCTGGCTAAAAGCACAGTCGTTATACCTTGAGAACAACCTACATCTATAACCTCTTCACCATCAACTTTACTGCAGATCCAGTGTACTCTATCGCGTTGCTTTCTTCCCATTACACCAAATTCATCATTATACACTTCGTTAATTTTATCTGAAATAACAATACCCATAGTTCTACCTTTCTTATCTATTTACAGTACTATATCGGATCGTCAACCCTTGGATAAATAAGCACGTTTGTTCTATCTGAACTTACAATAATAAGGTTCTTTCCTTGAAAAAGAACATAACCCCTTTTTGTTTCAAGAGTTATCGTAAGATGAATAGTCTGACTGTCTTTGTTACGGTAGATATTGCGTCGTGAGACAGATAAGCATGTACCGAAATCGGAAGCAATGCTAGTTGCGTCTTTGCCTCAACTGGATGTCTTTACCATTATCAACATATTACAATTATAGAGAATAGTATTGCCTTTTTCAAGTATATTTGCCAACTCAACCCACTACCGGCTAAAGCTGGTAGGTTAGAGAGCGGCTGAAGCCGCTTAAAACTCTCCGTCCAAACTATCGCTTTTCTGATTCTCCGTATCCTGATTTTTTATATACTCAATTATTACCTCGTCTGTAACATTACGACTGCTAGCTACGAAATATCCTCATCCCCTAGGGTGTTGCTCCTAGAATTGCTTGTTCAGTTCTTTGTATTCCATTAGCAGCTTCCTCGATGTGTATCCCTTTATATACTGTACTAACTTCGCCGCTGATTTCAGGTTGGGTCCGTAAATAGATTTGCATTTAAGCTGCCCGAACCCAGTATTTGTGATTATTTCATTTTTAAGAGGTATTACACCATCCCCCGCAGCGCCTCGTCCGCTCCGTCCGCCGCGGCCTTCATGACCTCACTGGTAACGCCCGTGTAAATCCCCAGCGTGGTCGATATGTCCTTGTGTCCCAGAAACTCCTGCACCACCCTGGGATTAACTCCGCGTTCCAGCATCATTGTCGCAAAGGTGTGTCGGAACTGGTGGAAGGTGATATTCTGTAAGCCGTTTTCTTCCAGGAACCGGCCGAACTGCCGCCTGAAGCCGGAGTAACTGCGTAGTTTCCCTTCCCTATTCGGGAAAACCAAGTTGTCCGTTTCCGAGGCTTTGAATTTCTGGATGTAGAGCTTCTGCCATTCCTTCAGCGCTTCCCGAACCACCTTA
>JBMOLK010000147.1:0-12504 GCA_049325575.1 Bacillota bacterium
CTCCCGTTAAAAGCTCTGCTTCCAAGACGTTTATAATCTCGCTAACCTTCATATAAGCACCCTACCCTTTATTATTTTTTTACTACAAAATAATTATAACTCATTGTTAAAGCTCTAACAATGTATTCTATTACTAACTAATTCAAAAAAATTAAAGAATATATTAGATTGCTAATGCTTTATACCAGTTTATTTCTTAATGCGTATACCGCCAGCTGCACCTTGTCTCTCAAATCCAGCTTCTGAAGCAGTGCTGAAACCGTATTTCTTATTCTACCTTCCGACAGGAATAAGATTTGTGCCATTTCCGAGTAATTTTTCCCATCAATTATCAGTCTGATAAGATTCTTTTCCATCTCTGTAAGGCTTACATCCTTCGGAAGTGGAGTTTCATTTGCAGCATCAACCTCTTCTTCAGCTGAACTCTTATGACTATCCAACTTGCCCGTAACAGTTTCAAAAACATCACGATGAATTATTCCCAGCCCTTTTGAAACGCTTTTTATGGTAAGTATCAAATCCTCTTTATCCACATCCTTTAGAACATAACCGTCAGCTCCATTTCTTAAAGCCTTTGACACATTCTCCTCATCTTTAAAGGTGGTTAAAATGATAATCTTTATATTCTTAAATTTGGATTTAATAAGTCTTGTGCCCTCTGCTCCATCACATACAGGCATCATCAAATCCATCAGAACAAGGTCAGGATTAAGTTTTTCACAAGCTTCCAAGGCCTCTTTTCCATTTCCACAGGTACCTACCACCTTAATATTGCTATCCTGCTCAATGACATATTTTAAGCTTTCGCGCAGTATTACCATATCGTCAACAATCAATACTTTTATAACTATACTTCCCCCTTATGTAGCGGCAACTCAGCATGTATATTAAAGCCGGACTCACCATCCGAACCGAAGACAATTCTTCCATCCAAATCACGAATCCGCTTTTCCATTGATGTTAAACCATACCCCTTCACAATACTGCTGCACCCCATCCCGTTATCCAGGATATATAGTTTCATGGCGTTTTCGTTTAACTGCAGGATCACATCCACTTTGGTAGCCTTTCCGTGCCGTTATGAATTTGTAAGTGCTTCCTGAATCGTGCGGTAAACTGCCTCGCTGTGCTTCCTGCCATTAATCATGGAAACCCCGTCAAAAGACACTTCTATTTCCACCCCGGAGCGCTTAAAATTATCCACAAGCCCTTAGAATGGATTCCTTTAAGTTTTCAGAGACCTTTTCATTATATACAAGTCCTGCTATGGAACCCCTCAAGTCCTGTAAAGATTCTTTGGCTACATTTACTGCTTCATCTACCTTCTTTCTTGAAGTTTCAGGGTCACTTCCTAAAGATATTTTAAGTACTCTAAGAAGCGCAATCAGAAGAGTTATCTTACGTCCAACAGTATCATGCACATCCCTTGCAAAACGGTTGCGTTCCTTAACTACAGCCAGCTCTTCTATAGTAGATGAATACTCTATCAGTTCTTCGTTAAGCGCTTCAAGCTCACCATTCTTCTGGTTAATCTGTGAAATCTACAGCTTATATTCCATGATATCATTAAAAGTAACTATCCTTCCAATAATATCTCCACGAGTTCCTGTTATTGGTCTGACATTGACGTAATAGTACTTTTCCTCGGGATACAAAAAACGTATTTCTCCTCCCACTGGTTTTTGTGTACCTTTATTAACTGCATTTATTAAGACATCGTCACCTTCAATACACAAGTTTTTGCATATGTAATCCATAAAATCATTCACATCCGTACCCGGCTTAATATTTATTCCCTTGAATAGCTCTGAAAAAGAGCTGTTGAAATTTACCACTCTCCCGGAAACTTCCAAAACCAAAATGGCTTCCTGCATATAATCAAATATATTTTGAAGCGCTGCAGGAATAATACTTAGGAACCTGTACTTAAAAGCCGGAATAGCAAAAATTAATAATGAAACAGCAAAGCTTAAGGGAACTACATCGATTTCAAACCGGTGAAAAATATATACTGTATTCGTAACAAAGGGAACTATCGTTGATATCACCAGCAGCATACACTGCTTTTTAGCACTACCAAACTGCTTTAATGCAAAATAAATGTCCCAAAAGTGATGTAGGCATAGGTAAACACAAGGTGAAGTACGAACAATATACCTAATTGCCTCCTACTATTTGGTGGAAAATAATAAAAAAGTGAATGATATTTGGATGTTACCATAGACAGGTAGAAAAACGCAGGCGGACAGCCAGGATGATATAAACAACAGGTTTTATCTTCACATCTTCCATTGTGTATATAAGGCAAAATATAAGCCAGCAAAATCCAAAGAAACAAATTCCAATATATTCAAATTTCAAGTGTCCTTCCCAATGCATAAATAAAAACCATTGCAAGGACAGATATGTAGCTTGCTAGAAGCCTTGACTTTTTACTATTGACAAGTAAATATGACGTAAGGCAAATTGTAATAATTACAGCAGCTGCACAGAATGAAATCTGTAATTTGTCATCAAGGGGCATTCAGCTACCTCCATTTATTTCTAAACTGTAATCGATTTTTAGCAGTACCTGTCAAACATACTGCATCTACACAATCTTATTATAAATCATTTTACCAATTTTCAGCTGTTTTGGATAGGAAAATATAAGTATGAGCAACTATTTTTAGCATTAATTTTCAGCTTTTGTTGAATTAAATAGATATGTCATATGAGTAGGTAAGATATTAAATGTAGGTGTGTATTAATAATCATCCATCAAGCTGTATGTTCAGTGCACTGCGTGACAATTGTCACCATATTACCAGAAAAAACATTACACTTGTATTTCATGACGCGACACACATATTGTGGTAATTATGATATATTAAACCTGTGAGAAAAACCGGTTTATTCTCCAATTAAACAGCGCTTTTTAGTAATCTAACCATGTTTTACAATTAGTATGATTATTAAAATAAGGGGTTAACCATTATAAGTTTTAACTATTCCTTAAAGATAAATTTTTGTTTATGGAGGTCGATTTTTATGAAGAAAAAAGTTTTATTATTGGTTCTTGTAGTATCACTAATAGCATCAAATATGCTGTTTTTAACCCTTACTATGCCCCATACGGAGGAGATAGATTTGATATTTATAAGTACTAATTGCGGATTATAAAAGTTAGTTTTATGCGGTAAGTCTTATTTGGGATTTAAGGGAGAGCTTTTGCAGATGATGTTTATTAAATTAAACATCATCTGCTTTATTAAAAGGTCATCTTCCATCCGGTTTATTGCATTAAACCGCAAGATTTAGAATCCAACATATTCTTGAGCTCACCGCTTAGTTTCTGTACTTCACTTACAGAACTGCTAATCTGCATTAACTGGTTGTTCTCACCCTCAATGGTTGCCATTACCTCCTGGGTTGATGCTACACTTTGCTGTGAAATGCTTGCTATACTCTCCGTCTGGCGCTGAACATCTTCAAACCTTTGTGTAATGCTTCCTATCTTCTGCATTCCTTTCATTATTTCCTTGTTGGTATCTTCAAATGCATCCTTTATATTCTGAAAATATGATGATATATCGCTTATGAGCTTTTTGCCTTCCAGGGTCGCACTTTCACCCTGGCTTACCTTCTCAAATGCCTCCTGTGACTTATTAAACACTCCTGTTGTTACCCGGGTTATATCTCTTACAATACTTGCACTTTGCTCCGCCAGTTTCCTTACTTCCTCTGCAACAACTGCAAAACCTTTCCCGTGTTCTCCCGCTCGCGCTGACTCAATAGCAGCATTAAGGGCTAATAGGTTTGTTTGCTCCGAAATTTGAGTTATTCCCTCAAGTAAACTATTTACTTTCCCCATACTCTCTTGAAGCTCTGAAACTGTAACAACAGCTGTACCTATAGCACTACTGATTATACTGATCTGATTATTGACCTGTACTATCTTGTCCCATCCTTCTTCGACTTTTTGGCTCATTTCAAAGGATTTATCGGCTATACCCTTAGAAATATTCTGTGTTTCGTGAACCGTTTGTATGGAATCTACCATTGTTTCGTTTACTTTGTAAGTACTCACAGCCTGTTCTTGTACAGCCTTCGCCATTTCCTGCATTGACACCTTTATAATATTGCTTGCATCACAAATTGCATTTATATTCGAATTAAACTGATTAATACTATTATCTAGAACACTTGTACCATCTTCTATTCTGACATAAGTATTTTGTAATTTATGCAGTAAATCTTTCGCATGATATTCTCTTTTGACAGCTTCATCTACAAGATCTCTTCCCCATTTACTAAGAAAATATAACAAAGCCACACTTCCATTCATTACCACAATTGCAGAAATAAAGAGGCCTGCCCCCTGACCCGGGCCAATAACCTTCTCCGGTGCTGCCAGGTAAACTAAAATTAATAAAACCTGAATTATTATCCCGTAAGCCAGGATAATCTCTTTTTTAAAGTACAATGCAGCCATAGCGATTGACGTAAGAATTATGTAGTGTTTATTGAGAGCATAGTTGTCAAGATAGAAAAGAGCAACAACAACCGCACCAGGTATCAGCACAAAGAAGAGGCCTTTAAGGTATCTATTAATTGGCAAAAAATAATTAGTGGCCAATAGAACAACGACAACAGAGCCCTGTACAGCGTTTTTTATCCCACGGTCAAGTCCCTGGGTTATCAAAGCCTGACTCACCATAAGAACAATAACTAAAACCGTTACTAAAATATTTACTTTATGAACCCTGTTTATATCGTATGAATCCTGGCGCAGCATATACTTTCCTCCTTTTAATATATAACTCGACACTCAAACTACTTCCTCATAATATGTACCCGGGCCGATTTCCGATGCCATATCAGTCTTTTTATCGGCTTATTAAGGTCTAATCATAACATGCCTTTCATATATTATTGCATTTCTAATTATGAATCTAAATTAACCTGTATTTTTATACTTAATTCAGTGTTTCATTTTATTTTGCATACTTCACAATTGTAAGCACACTAAAATTACACAATAGTTACTAAAGTCACTAGATATTTACATCCATTTTGATATAATTTAGTTATTAGTTGCTAAAATGCAAAAATATAGAAATGGTTCAAGAGGACGAGATTATGGATCATAACTCAAGCTAAATTGGTTGTATATAATTCTTCTGATAAAAATATTAATTTCCTAATAAATAACAATCCATAGAGACTATTATTATATAAGAAGAAAAAGGGACGTTTATTTAATAGGCGTCCCTTTTTTTGTAACATTAAAGAATTTTCAAAGAGATTTCCGCAACATACGATACTGCTTCCCAAGTCTTTAGACACCAGGTATTAATCCAGCATATGAAGAAATTGAAAGCCGGAATGAAGCACCTTATTTTATTAATTCCTGGATTTAACTTTACTTCCATCTAGTTCATTGCATTAAATCCCGTTATACAGACAACAATAATTTCAGAGCATATATAAATCTTATTTTAAAATCATGGAGGTAATAAAATGCGTGTAGACAGGACCGAAAACCCGATAAACAGAGTTAAATGTGTAGTAAATACTTGTTCATATTATATGTCTGGAGACCACTGCGTAGCTGAAAAGATAGAAGTTCAGCCAAGAGATGCCAGAGATACTCAAGAAACAGACTGTGCAACTTTTGTACCTAGATCCTAAGACTTTGAATTGCAACAGATATTAAATCATTAAAACTAATGGACTAAGAACGAGGCTTATTTGACCTGCTCTTAGTCCGTTAGCTGTTGTATCCTTATTCAGCTGTATATTTTATACCTTCAAAATTGTTAGACTTTTATAGGCTCTTACTTATAAAAACAACTTCCGCCTATAAACTCCCTAATTATTGAGTTTGCAGGAATCTCTTTTGACTCTATCGGCAAAAAGTTTCTCAAAAACTCAATTAACCTTCTGGCTTCGGAATACTCCGGCTGTGAAGCATCCAGGTCTCTCAAAAGCGGTTCTGCCAATGTTTTAAGAACTCCCAGTTCAAATATGAGTGATGAGTTAAACATTATATCCGCCTCTTCCTGGAAGGGAAATATATTCTTTTCCTCCCCTCTTCTTACAGACGGCCATCTATTAATTGTATTAGAAGCACTGCAGCCCCTGAATTGGAAATCCCTAACTATTCTCCTTATTACTCTAGTGTCGGTAGTGGGTATCCTATTGTGGTCATCTATATTCATTGAGGTAAGAGCACTGACATAAATCTTGAATTTGCTTTCCTTAGGAATTGATGATGTCAGCTTCTCATTTAAACCATGTATACCTTCAATGATAAGAAGCTGGTCATCGTCTATCTTAAGCTTCCTGCAAAAATTCTCTCTGCACCCGTTGGGAAAATTGAAAATTGGAACCTCAACTTCCTTTCCTGCCACCAGGTCAGCCAGATGCTGATTAAAAAGCTTGATATCAATAGCTTCCAGCGCCTCAAAATCATAATCTCCATTTTCATCCTTGGGAGTGTCATCCCTATTAACAAAGTAATCATCCAAAGATATGGTCACAGGTCTTAAACCGTTTACTCTAAGCTGTATTGCAAGCCTTTGAGCAAAAGTAGTCTTTCCCGATGAAGAAGGCCCTGCTATTAATACAACTTTTTTCTTAAATTTGTTAAAGGCTATCATATCTGCAATCTGCGCAATCTTCTTTTCATGCAAGGCTTCCGCAATCCTTATTAGCTCATTTATTCCGCCTTCCTTTATTATGTCGTTAAGTGCACCTACATTTGCAACCCCAAGTATACGTCCCCAGCTTTTATATTCTTTAAAAATGCTGAAGAGCTTCTTCTGTTCCTTAAATTTGGGTATAATATCAGGGTTTGTCTTGTCCGGAAACATGAGTATCAAACCCGGAGCATAATATTTTAAAGAAAACTTCTTAAGATATCCGGTGTCCGGAACCATATAACCATAAAAATAATCTTCAAAGTCGTCACAATCATATATGGTTACATAGGGCTTTTTCCTGTGTTCTATTGCATGGAATCTGTCCATTCTTCCTATTTTTCTAAAAATCTCCTTTGCCTCATCAAGAGACATTATTTTCTTTATAAAAGGAATCCTTAGACTTACAAGTATTTTCATTCTATCATCTATCATCTTTACTTCTGCTTCTGTGAGCTCTGTATCTCCTTTTATCTCACAATAAATTCCCTTGCTGATAGAATGCGATATAACAACCTTTCTATCCGGAAAGAGGTCGTTAACAGCCTTGATTAAAATAAAACTAAGGCTCCTTCTATAAATTCTCATCCCGTCATCATGCGTCAAGTCAATAAATTCTATCCTGCAGCTGTCATATAAATGATAACTTAATTCTTTTATATCGTTGTTGACTTTTGCAGCAACAATTGTTGATTTATATTCCTTTTCGTACTCCCTGCTCAATTCAAGAAGAGAGATCCCCTCCAGTACTTCCTTCTCACTTTCATCAGAAAACATAACCTTAATTAAATTCAAATTGCTCTCTCTCATAGTTTACTAACCCCTTATGAACTTAGTCTCAAATAAATTACTCCGTGCCCTAATAGGATTATTCTATATATCACATAAAAATTCCTCTTTCGGTCTAAAAAATATTGAAGCCCAGGTATATTTAGTTATCCCTATTATGAATTGACATGATATAGGGCTATAATATACAATGAAGTTTGTTTGAAGATTATAAAAAACTTAGTAAGAGGGTAAATGGAATGAGTATAAAAGATACTATATTAAATGAAGTTGATAGAAGAAGAACCTTTGCAATAATATCCCACCCTGATGCAGGTAAAACAACACTTACAGAAAAGCTGCTTTTATACGGTGGTGCCATAAGACTTGCAGGATCGGTTAAGTCAAGAAAAGCAAATAAGTTTGCAGTTTCCGACTGGATGGAAATAGAAAAACAGAGGGGTATATCCGTTACCTCTAGTGTTATGCAGTTTGAATATAACAATTTCTGTATAAACATACTGGATACTCCCGGTCACCAGGACTTTAGTGAAGACACCTACAGGACGCTTATGGCTGCCGATAGTGCCGTGATGCTTATTGACGGTGCAAAAGGTGTCGAAGAACAAACTATAAAACTGTTCCATGTTTGTAAGATGAGGGGGATACCCATATTTACCTTTGTGAATAAAATGGATAGAGCCAGTAAAGATCCATTTGAACTCATGGAAGAAATCGAGCAGGTTCTAGGTATACGCTCATACCCAATGAACTGGCCAATAGGTACGGATGGGGACTTTAAGGGAGTTTATAACAGAAAGCTTTCCCAGATAGAACTATTTGAGGGGGGCAATCACGGTCAAAGTGCTGTTTCGTCAAATAAAGGAAGTGTTGACGATAAAATATTTACTGACCTTCTAGGCGAGCATTATCACAAAAAGCTATGTGAAGATATTGAACTTCTTGATATGGCAGGAGACGAGTTTGAGAAGAAGAAGGTAATGTACGGCGAGCTTACACCTATTTTCTTCGGAAGTGCCATGACTAACTTTGGTGTTCAACCTTTTCTTGAAGAATTCCTGCAGCTTGCTCCAAAGCCATGTATAAAGAATTCTTCTATGGGAGAAGTTGATCCCCAGTCGGATAAATTTACAGGCTTTGTATTTAAGATACAGGCCAATATGAATCCTGCCCACAGGGATAGAATAGCATTTATAAGGATATGTTCCGGGCGCTTTACCCGTGGAATGTCGGTTTGCCATGTTCAGGCAGGTAAGGAAATAAGACTTTCACAGCCCCAGCAGTTTATGGCACAAGAGCGTACAATAGTTGAGGAAGCTTACGCCGGAGATATAATCGGTGTTTTTGATCCCGGTATCTTCCATATCGGTGATACTTTAAGCGAGGGTAATAATCAGCTTAAATTTGAAGGTATACCCATCTTTCCTGCAGAGCATTTTGCCAGGGTTACTGCAGCCGATACAATGAAACGCAAACAGTTTGTAAAGGGTATTACCCAGCTTTCTGAAGAAGGTGCCATACAGGTATTTAAACAGATTGATATAGGAATCGAAGCTTTGATTATAGGAACTGTAGGTGCACTTCAGTTTGAAGTTTTGGAATACAGGCTCAAAAATGAATATGGAGTAGACTTAAGAATCCAGCAGCTGCCTTACAGGCATGCACGATGGATAGCCGGTAATGATATTGATCCAAGAAAACTTACTCTTACAAGCTCAACTATGATTACCGAAGATGAAGAAGGAAGGTATGTACTTTTGTTCGAAAATGACTGGTCCATACGTTGGGCAGAAGAGAAAAACAGTTCTCTAAAACTATATGATATAGCTAGAAAAGATCTATAATTTACTTTTAACAAAAGCTCTCTTTGCAAAAAACATAGAGAGCTTTTTCACTTCCAAGAAAATTACAAAAACCTTTCAAGACTTCTTCTGAATTCCTGAACAACGATAAGCTCTTCAACCGGTTGGACCCTTATACCCATCCTCTTTGCTATAGGATCTATAGACTGTGATACTTCCTTTCTCTGGACCACAATAGTTTCAGGCATAATTTTGTTCTTTGTAAGAAGCTGGATAAACCAATCCTGAAATTCTTTTATATATCCTGTAAAGTCTGAAGTCATAAACATATCCAGCATGGCATCAGTCTCTCCGTCAGCAGCCAGAAACACCAAAGGATAGTAAGGCCTGTCGCCTTCCTTTACCAAAGCAGGTGCATGAAAGAAATCTATCTCCCAAATACCGGCTTTTCTTACCTTGCTGTCCTTTAACCTCTTAACTGCCAATTCATCAATCTCAATATGCCCAAGCTCATCTTCCTCTTCAAATTCAAGTTCTATATACTTGTCCTCCCAGATGACCTCTCCATCAACCCTACGAGGTACTCTCACAAGAATCTCTTCTTCATTCTCCCGCTCTACAATATCCTTATCTTCCTTACATCTTGTTACAACATCTATCACCTGCTCTAAAGCATACTTTAAGTAATTAACCTCTGTCTTTTCAAGGTACCATGGAAAAAAACCGGGTTTATACCTTCTAAACTGCGGCCACTGCTTCTTTCCTCTAAACTTAAGTCCCAACTTTTTAATAATTTCCAGATCCTTCTTATCAAGTACATCCCTGTCTTCAAAATTCAATGTTATACAGCTTTGTATAAATGCTATATCTTCATAAGGTACCGTCTGGTAAAGAGTGTCCATATACGATTTAAGACCCTCAACACCGGGATACACATTTAAACCAAACACCTCTCCCGCATTTCCCATAACGCAGCAATAACCTATCTCGCCCGTATCTATGCTCTGTACACCAAATATGTCTGTATCATACATCCACTCCCAGCATTTAAGTTCCTTATATTTAATCGCAGCTTCATACAACTCCATCCAATCATCCAATGTTGCTTCTCTTTTTTTCAATTTTTCATCCACCTTTTGTATTTTTTGTCCATTGAAAATCAATAAAAAAATTGACATTAGTAATATATCACATATTATAGACATTATTAAACGGTTTGTACAAAAAATACGAAAAAAGTTGTAGCTAGTACCTAAAACCCATATTTGATATAGTCCTAAAATACCAAAATAAAAGGCTTTATTCCCGGTATCCACATTCTATGTCTTCTATCTCTCGAAATTATATATCAACGCGACATTAAAATAGGCTTATAAATAATTAATGGAGGTGTTTTGCAGTTATGACCAGAAAGGTTTTTATTTTTCTAATCCTGCTAGTATTTACTGCTTCCGCAAACATGTTATCAACAAGCGGTGAGACATTTGCAGAAGATATGCTTTCCTTTTCATCATTAGAGCCAGCACCTGTTAGCACATCAATTTCTGACTACAGCACCGTTTCAGGAGGAGGAACACACTCAGTGTTTTTAAAAAGTGACGGAACTGTCTGGTCTTGGGGTAACAACTGGCGGGGTCAACTAGGTGACGGCACAGTAAAAAACAAGAATAAGCGGGTACAGGTTTCCGGTGTTAAAGGTATAAAAGCAATATCTGCAGGAGCAGAACATACAGTAGCATTAAAGGATGACGGAACGGTATGGACCTGGGGAAACAACAATTCAGGCCAGCTTGGTGATTCATCCACACAAAACAGGTACTCCCCTGTACAGGGTCTTTATTTAACAGGTGCAAAAGGTATAGCAGCAGGTGGGTTACATTCTGTAGCCCTTAAAGAGGATGGAACTGTATGGGTCTGGGGGGATAATTATTACGGTCAGTTGGGAACAGGTAACACCATGAATTCCATTATCCCGGTTATGATAGCTGACACCAACAATGTAAAGGATGTGGCCGCAGGATTCAGCCATACCATACTATTAAAAGACGATGGAACAGTTTGGGCTTGCGGCTATAATGACTATGGACAGCTGGGCGATGGTACAAACCTGCATTCAAGTACTCCTGTCCAGGTAAAAGGTCTTTCCGGGGTTAAGGCTATTGCAGCAGGAGGGTATCACTCCATGGCCCTTAAAGAAGACGGTACGGTTTGGGTATGGGGCAGCAGCGTAAACGGACAGGCAGGTGATGGCAGTACAGGCATAAGATTGATTCCTGCTCAAGTATCCGGTATATCTATTGTAAATGCTATAGCAGCAGGGGGCTACCATTCAATGGCGCTTAAAGAAGACGGCACAGTTTGGGCATGGGGCAGCAATTCACACGGTCAGATAGGCGATGGTGTTTCAGGGTCCAAACTAATCCCTGTACAGGTTAAAGGCTTATCAAATGTCAAGGCTATATCAGGTGGTGACTATCATTCTGCTGTGCTGAAAAACGATAAAACTGTATGGACTTGGGGCTGGAATTCTTATGGGCAGTTGGGTGACGGAACAAATACCAACAAGAATATTCCTGTTCAGACGGAAGAAACCTTAAACAATCCGCCATCCATAGGGTTTATTGGAGATAAAACAGTTGACGAAGGAAGTCTTTTGGAATTTGGCATAAACGCTATAGATCTCGATGGTGACAGTCTAACATACTCTGTACCTATACTTCCCTATGGAGCTGCTTTTGACCCGGTCTTAAGAATATTCAGCTGGATACCCGATTATACCCAGGCTGGTGTATATTTTGTGTCTTTCGAGGTAAAAGATGCACTTACATCTTCTATCTTAACTATTATGATTACCGTTAACAACGTTAATCAGCCTCCTAAAGCAAATGCCGGAGAAGAAATAACAGTTGAGGCAACCTCAAGTAAAGGTGCCCAGGTAATCCTTAATGGTTCTTACTCTTTTGACCCGGACGGTGATGACCTTGTGTATTTCTGGGAAGGTCCTTTCGGAATTATACAGGAAGCTGCACCTACAGTTACTGTACCATTAGGTGTAAACAGGATTATGCTTACTGTAAGTGACGGAGAGTTGACAAATACTTCTGAAGTAATAATCAAGGTAGTGGATACAAAACCCCCGGAAGTCACAATAGAAGGTATAGCTGACGGCTTTGACTATACGGATAGTGTAATTCCACAAATTCTAATAAACGATTTTGAATCGGGTATAA
>JBMOLK010000148.1:0-12445 GCA_049325575.1 Bacillota bacterium
CAGGAATTATGGTATTTATTTCTCTCGATGAACTTTTACCTACAGCAAGAGAGTACGGGGAAGCTCACCTATCCATTTACGGACTGGTTGCAGGTATGATTGTTATGGCTGTCAGCCTGTTATTGTTTGTGTAATCCGTAGTTTAGATTAAGTACAGAAAAGGGACATTACAATAAAAAAGTAGTGTCCCTTTTAATTAATATTCAGATATGTTTTTCACTTTAAGCCTGTTATAGTCTTCTTGGTTCCACAATCAGCTTTATTGCTGTCTTCTCCTGTCCGTCAATCTCTACGTCTGTAAAAGCCGGAATACAAATCAGCTCGATACCTGATGGGGCAACAAAACCTCTTGCTATGGCTATTGCTTTTATAGCTTGGTTTAATGCTCCAGCACCAATTGCTTGAATTTCTACTGAACCGTTTTCCCTTACAAAGCCTGCCAACGCACCTGCAATAGAGTTTGGACTTGATTTTGCCGATACTTTCAAGACACTCATAGATTTTCTTACCCCCTTTTCCCGATGTATAGCATATTATACCTTCGCCGCATAATCCCCCACACATCAAAGAAGACTATAGTATCCTTCACAAACTTCACTCTATTTATATAATTCTACAGATATCTTTAAAATCCTCTTTTTAGAGTAAATTATCAGAAAACACAGTCAAACCTCTAAAACCTTAAATATTCTTTCGATTTTTAATGTCTTGCCGGTTTTTTCATCTATCTCCATACAAACAGCATTAAACTGTACCGGTCCATGAGCTACCTCAAACTTCAGAGGCATATGGGTAATAAACTTCTTTATAACTATTTCCCTATTCACACCTATAATACCCTCATAAGGCCCTGTCATACCTACATCTGAAATATATGCGGTACCACATGGAAGTATCCTCTCGTCTGCTGTCTGAACATGGGTATGGGTACCCAGTACACAGCTGACCCTTCCGTCAAGATACCAGGCCATGGCATTTTTTTCAGAGGTTGCTTCTGCATGCATATCCACAACTATAATCTTTACAAAGCTCTTTAAATAGTCCAATTCTTTTTCTGCAGCTTTGAATGGACAGTCTATACTGTCCATATATACCCGTCCCATAAGGTTTAGAATGCCAATACTTGCCTTGTCGTTGCTAATGACAGCAGAACCGTTTCCGGGAAGTTCGGGCGGGTAATTGGCCGGTCTTACAATTCGTTTATCCGATTCAATAAAATTGGTTACCTCTTTTTTTGACCAGGTATGATTTCCAAGTGTTATTCCATCTACACCTGATTTATATAATTCCTGGGCAACCACATAAGTAATTCCACTTCCACCTGCAGAATTTTCACCATTGGCAATACAGAAATCAATCTGTCTCTCCCGTTTTAATTTCTGAATCATTTCCTTTACAGCTTTCCTTCCAGGATTACCCACAATATCGCCAATAAATAAAATATTCAAACCTTATCCTCCGTTTCTAGAGCCAACCAGCTGAAAAACTCATATGTAACTAATATTGTATTATATATCATAATAAAAATCACTACCTAAATATTCTGAATAAATCTTATATTTTTGCTCCATAATAACATAAAAAGCGTGAATTCACGCTTTTTATGCAACATATACAAAAACCTATTTAGCATACTCGATAAACCTTGTTTCCCTAATAACATTTACTTTAATCTGTCCGGGATAATCAAGTTCATTTTCTATCTTCTTTACTATATCTCTGGCAACTAATGAAATATCTGCATCCGATACCTCTTCAGGTTTTACCATGATGCGCACCTCTCTACCTGCCTGTATAGCAAAACACTTCTCTACTCCATCAAAGGAATTCGCTATTTCCTCAAGCTTTTCCAATCTCTTGATATAAGATTCCAGGGTTTCTCTTCTTGCACCCGGCCTTGCTGCAGAGATAGAGTCGGCAGCTTGTACCAGCACTGCAACTATTGTAGTAGCTTCTACATCACCATGATGTGAAGAAATAGCACTAACAATTTCATTGCTTTCCCTGTACTTTTTAGCAAGGTCTGCTCCTATGGTTACGTGTGAACCTTCTACTTCATGGTCTACAGCTTTACCTATGTCATGGAGTAACCCGGCCCTCTTGGCCATATTAACATCTGCGCCAAGCTCGGCAGCCATTAATCCGGCGAGATGAGCAACCTCAATTGAGTGATTCAGTACATTCTGTCCGTAGCTGGTCCTGAACTTCAGTTTACCTAAAAGCTTTATAAGCTCCGGATGCAATCCGTGGACACCTGTCTCAAATGTAGCATGGTCACCTTCCTGGCGGATTGTGTTTTCAACTTCTTTTCTTGCCTTATCCACCATTTCTTCTATTCTTGCCGGATGTATTCTTCCATCAAGAATAAGCTTTTCCAGGGTTATCCTTGCTACTTCTCTCCTTATCGGGTCAAAACCTGACAGGATAACAGCTTCCGGTGTGTCATCGATAATAAGATCGATCCCTGTAAGTGTTTCCAGGGTTCTTATATTTCTTCCTTCACGACCTATTATCCTACCCTTCATCTCATCATTCGGAAGTGGAACTACTGAAACTGTAACTTCGGAAACATGGTCGGCCGCACACTTCTGTATTGCCAATGCAACAATATTCTTTGCCTTAGTGTCTGCCTCTTCCTTAGCCTTAATCTCAATATCCTTAATCAGCATTGCCATTTCATGCCTTACTTCACTTTCCACTTTCTTTAGAAGAACTTCTTTTGCTTCGTCTACAGACAATCCGGATATTCTTTCCAATTCTTCGGTCTGCATTTTCTGAATCTCAAGAGTCTTCTCCTGTAGTGCTTGAATTTCTTTAGTCTTCTTGTTTAATTGCTCGTCTTTCTGTTCCAGGGCTTCAATCTTCTTGTCGAGAGTCTCTTCCTTCTGAACCAGCCTTCTTTCCTGTCTTTGAAGCTCATTCCTTCTGTCCTTGATCTCCCTGTCAAGTTCTACCCTGCTTTTGTGAATTTCTTCCTTTGCCTCAAGCAGCACTTCCCTTTTCTTACTTTCTGCTATCTTTTGTGCCTCACTAATCAACCTCTTCGCTTCTTGTTCAGCGCTGCCAATTTCGGCTTCTGCTTTCTTTTTTCTAAATTCAATACCTTTTTTAAAACTTATTACATAAGCAATAATCGAAGCAATTACTGCAATTACTATACCTATTATTAATCCTGGTAAAAAATTAATAGCACACACCTCCTTATTCAGTTTTCAATGGTCAAATTTCAAATATCATAAATTGTAGGCACTTTAAGTACTTCTTAATTTTAATCTTTTTTAAATTTTATGTCAAGAATCAATTAACTTCTTCACTTGTAATAACGCTTACGCCGTCAACCAATTCAACCCTGTACCACCTGTCTGCCATCTCGCTTAGGTGCTTGTTGTGCGTTACCATTATTACCTGCCTTTGAAACATAAATGTAACTTGTTTCAAAAATTCCGCCACCTGTGCAATATAATCGTCACTCACATGCTTTGCCGGCTCATCCAAAATAATGGGACCTTTTATTTCAAGACTGCTGCACTCTAACATTGCAATCCTTATGGCAAGAGAAATAATATCAATTACTCCTCCGCCCCTTGCTTCCTGGGGCCTAGTCTTTATCAGGGTACCTCCAAAATTGCTCACAACATAGAACTCTGCCTCCGGTCTTCCCCGAACTTCATTAATTTCGATCTTAAACTCCAGGTTCGAATCAAAAATATACTGAAGACAGTTGGTAACCAAAGACTCTATCTGCACCCTGGACTGCTCTCTTGCAAACTCCGAAACTCTTTGCAGGAGCATTCTTACCTTCTCGAGTACATCTATATTGTCAAGAGTTTTCTGGAGCATTTGTTCAAGTTTGGACTTCTGCTCCATCAGCTGCTCTTTTTTGCCCTTTTGGTTGTAATAATAAATTCTAGCCCTCTCATACCTGTCCCTTAACTTGCTGAGCTCACTGCGGTATGCCAAATATTTGGACTCCAAGGTTTTTACCTTCTTTCATTCAAGAGTCTGGCAGCCTTTATGGTGTTCTTCATAAGCATTGCAATGGTCATAGGACCCACACCGCCCGGTACGGGAGTGATTGCTGAAGCAGCATGGCTTGCAGATTCATACTCCACATCACCGACAAGCTTCTTGTTTTCCAACCTGTTTACGCCGACATCTATTACAACAGCACCTGGCTTGATGCTGCTTCCTTTGATCATCTCAGGTCTCCCAACAGCTGCAACCAATATATCGGCTCTTTTTATTACCTCTTCAAGGTTTTTTGTCCTTGAATGGCAAATGGTGACTGTACCGTTCTTTGAAAGCAGAAGCATAGCCATAGGCTTTCCTACTATATTGCTTCTTCCTACTACAACGCATTCCTTACCGGAAATGTCTATCCCGCTTTCTTTAATCAGTTCCATAACACCGGCAGGTGTACAGGGAAGAAAATCGGGGTTCCCGGTCATAAGCCTTCCTACACTGATTGGATGAAAGCCGTCAACATCCTTTTGACTATTAATAGCGAAAATCACTTTTTCCTCATCTATATGCTTTGGCAGCGGCAGCTGTACAAGTATACCGCTTACCCTATCATCCTTATTGAGCTTATGTATTAAATCTATCAATTCCTCCTCTCTAATATTTTCATCCAGTGCATATTCAAAAGACTCGATACCTATTTCCTCACAAGCCTTTTTCTTTGCATTTACATATACCCTTGAGGCAGGATCACTTCCAACAATTATAACTGCCAATCCCGGGTTTATTCTTTTACTCTTAAGCTCATCAACTTCTAATTTTAGTTCCCCTTTTATCTTTGTTGCCAATTCTTTCCCATTTAATACCTTTGCCTCCATATAAATCTACCTTTCTTATAAATTATGGCCCATATAAAGAGGATTGCTGAAATAAAGCTTCACTGACTTAAGAAGTAGCGCTTCCAGGTGAAAAAATCCGGCTGACGGAAATGCTAAAAGTAATAGAAGGATTTTTCACTGGCTTTGAAGCTTTATGGAAGCAACCTGTTTCAAGGCTCAAGATTTTATCAACGCCTTACATTTTATTTTATTATTATTTTTTTGTCAATTTTTTCTTTCTATCCTTTTTACCCAGCCTCTCATTTAACTTTTTACCCGGCTTATATATGATACTGTTTCTTTCTTTGTGTTTAGGCCTAATAAGGCACTTTCTGTCAAATCCGATCAGATCCTCTCTGTGGGCAGTCTTCAAGGCCTCATACACAAGCTCGTAGTTTTCTTTTTTACGGTATTGTAAAAGTGCTCTCTGCATAGCCTTCTCTTTCGCCAGCTTTGGGACATACACCTTCTTCATGGATCTTGGGTCCAATCCGGTATAAAACATGCAGGTTGAAAGAGTTCCTGGTGTGGGATAAAAATCCTGAACCTGCTGCGGAGTATAATTCATATCTCTTAAGTATTCGGCAAGCTCTACTGCTGCATTAAGATCGCTTCCGGGATGGCTTGATATAAGGTATGGAACCAGATACTGCTCTTTGCCTATCTTTTTATTTATCTCATAAAACTTCTTAACAAACCTGTCATACACCTGTCTTTGCGGCTTTCCCATCTTCTCCAGTACCCGGTCAACCACATGCTCCGGGGCAACCTTTAACTGTCCGCTTACATGATGCTCGCAAAGCTCCATAAAAAAGTCATCATTCTTGTCAAGCATAAGATAGTCATACCTTATCCCTGAACGGATAAAAACCTTTTTTACCTCGGGTATCTCACGAAGCTTCCTTAGAAGCGCCAGGTATTCCCTGTGATCCACATTAAGGTTCCTGCAGGGCTCGGGGTGAAGGCACTGCCTTTCCTTACAAGCACCTTTTGTCTCCTGCCTGCTGCATGCTTTATGTCTGAAATTGGCCGTAGGCCCGCCAATATCGTGAATATAACCCTTAAACCCTGGAAGCCATGTAAGCTTTTTTGCTTCGTTTATTATTGAGGCCTGGCTTCTTTTCTGGATAATCCTGCCCTGATGGAAATTAAGGGCACAAAAGGAACAGCCTCCGTAACAGCCCCTATGACTTGTTATGCTAAACTCCACCTCGTTTATGGCTGGAACTCCCCCCTCTGCTTCATATGCCGGGTGGTATGTCCTCTCATAAGGCAGTGAATATATCCTGTCCATTTCCTTTTCATCAAGGGGCATGGAGGGCGGATTCTGGACCAAAAACCTGTCTCCGTGGCCTTGTACCAGTGTTCTTCCTGTAAAGGCGTCCTGTTCATTGTACTGTATCATAAAGCCTTCTGCATACTTTCTCTTATCCCCTAAGACTTCCTCAAAGGATGGCAGCAGCAAAAAGCCTTCTTTCTGCTTTAGGCTTCCGGTTCCATTGACAAGCTCCCTTATGTCCTCCGGCAGATCATTTAGCCCTCCAAGGTATGCTGTCCCCTTGATGTTCTGTATTTTACCTACCGGTACTCCCTTGTCAAGGAGCTTTGCAATCTCCAAAATGGGCTTCTCGCCCATACCGTAAATTAGAAGATCAGCTTTGGAATCAACCAGTATTGAGCGTCTAACCTTGTCATCCCAGTAATCGTAATGGGCAAAGCGTCTTAGGCTGGCTTCTATCCCTCCTATTATTACAGGAACATCCTTAAACAGTTCTTTAACCTTGTTTGTATATACAATCGCAGCCCTGTCGGGCCTTTTATGGGCTTTTCCCCCGGGCGTGTATAAATCCTCGCTCCTTGGCTTCTTGCTTGCAGTATAATGATTTACCATTGAGTCTATGACCCCTGACGAAACCAAAACAGCAAGCCTGGGCTTGCCTAAAGCCAGAAAGTCCTCATTTTTTCTCCAGTCGGGCTGGGCTATTATGCCAACCCTGTATCCTTCACTTTCAAGAAGTCTTGTTATAATGGCATGACCAAAGCTGGGATGGTCCACATAAGCATCTCCGCTTATGTATAAAAAGTCCAGCTCACCCCAGCCCCTATTATTCATATCCTCTTTTGTAACAGGTAAAAAACTCATTCATCCACTCCCAAATATTTGTTGAACTTGATCATAGCACTTCTTCCCGCGTCTTGCTTTCAATGGGTTTACTGCTCTCCGCTCCTCATATTAAGCTCGTGGAGCTGGTGCCTGGTTATGAGGACCTGTCTGGGCTTGCTTCCCTCGAAGCCTCCCACGATTCCACGGGCCTCCATCTGGTCTATAATTCTTGCAGCCCTGGCATAGCCAACCTTGAACTTTCTCTGGATCAGGGATACCGATGCCTGTCCTGCCTCAACTACCAACTCTATAGCCTGCGGCAAAAGCTCGTCATTATCACCCGGATCCTCTTCCTGCTGCTCCTTTTCACTGTTTATTTCCTCTATAATATCCTCATTATATTCTGCGTCACCCTGGGATTTTATATACTCTACGACCTTTTCAACTTCCTTATCCGATACAAAAGCCCCTTTCACCCTTATAGGCTTTGGCTCTCCTACCGGATAAAACAGCATATCTCCTTTACCAAGAAGTTTTTCTGCCCCAGCCATGTCAAGTATGGTCCTTGAATCCACTTGCGAGGACACAGCAAAGGCAATTCTTGACGGAATATTGGCCTTTATTACGCCTGTGATTACATCAACAGACGGTCTTTGGGTAGCTATGACAAGATGCATTCCTGCGGCCCTGGCCATTTGTGCAAGCCTGCATATGGCATCCTCTACATCATTTGGAGCAACCATCATCAAATCTGCAAGCTCATCTATTATTATGACAATATGGGGCAAAAGGTCCGTCTCCCCTTTTTCCTGCGCCATGGCATTATAACCCTTTATATCCCTTACACCCTTGTCAGCAAAAAGCTTGTACCTGTTTACCATTTCCTGAACAGCCCAGTTTAAAGCTCCTGCAGCCTTTTTAGGATCAGTAACCACAGGTATCAAAAGATGAGGAATACCGTTGTATATGCCAAGCTCAACAACCTTAGGGTCCACCATCAGAAGCTTTACCTCGTTCGGTGATGCCTTAAACAACAGGCTTATAATCAGGCTGTTTATACACACGCTCTTACCCGAGCCTGTAGCGCCTGCTACCAGCACATGGGGCATTTTTGCAATGTCAGCAACCATATTCTGTCCTGAAATATCTTTTCCCAGAGCGAAAGCAAGCTTTGGACCAAATTCCTTAAATTCCCTGGACTCGATTACATCCTTCAAAAACACAGGGACGACTTCCTTGTTCGGAACCTCTATCCCTATTGCAGCCTTGCCAGGTATAGGTGCTTCTATCCTTACTCCCGAAGCCGCAAGGTTTAAAGAAATATCATCCGACAGGTTCACAATCTTGCTTACCTTGACACCGGGACTGGGCTGCAGCTCATATCTAGTAACGGCAGGTCCCATACTCACATTAACCACTTTTGCATCAACACCAAAGCTTTTAAGTGTCTCTTCCAGCTTCTTCGCGCCTCTAATAGCGGCATTTCTGTAGTCTGCAGCATTACCGTTTCCCTGATTGTTATCCTCTAAAAGCCCTGTATGGGGGTACTTGTAATCAATATTCACCTTGGGTTTTGATGAAATCTCCTTATTTACACTGTCGGCAATTTTCTCTACGTTTGCAGTGGATGTGTCGTTTTTCTTAAGGTCCTTTACAATAAAATCCACCTTGTCATTTTCAGGCTTTATTCCGTTAAGCTCTACCTTTGGAATAGTCTCTACCTGTTCCTTGCCTTCTTTTTCTTTATCAACCTTGCTTTCCTTATCAGCTTTCTTAGCACCAAAATCCAATATTTTTGGAAGCTTTCTGCCGTTCATGACTATATCCGGTTCAAAGTCCGGATCATCTTCCATAAGCTCCTGCTCTACCTCTTTATTGGTTACCTTTAAGCTGTTTTGGATCTTTTCGAATAGACCTGTAATTTTACTCTTGATCTTAATAAGCATACCTGCTATGGAAATATTGGTAATCAGAATGATATCAATAACAGCGATAGTTGTAAGAATTATTATGGTTCCCAGGTTCCCAAAAAGCAGGAGGAACGGAATGCTTATGATTCCACCTAGTATTCCTCCCCCATGCATGGACCTTCCGTCATCATAGAACTTAACAATACAGTCAAAGACACGTTTGTTTATATAATCCTGCTCATCGTAAAAGCCGGTCTGTATCATGGCCGACACAATCAGTATCAATATTGAAATATAAAGCAGCTTCAGATTCACTTTCCTGCTGTTCCTTCTAAATATCACAAGAATCGAATAGAAAATTATAATTGGAGGGACAATGAAGCTTGGAAGCCCCATAAACCCCATAATAAAACTTTTTATGAATGATCCGAATACTCCTATTGAATTTTCAAAATACAAGCTTAAAAGCATTAATATTCCAAATGCCAGCATCACAATACCAATTATTTCATGGTTGTACTTGCTGATACCGCCTGGCTTCTTCTTAAACTTTTTCTTTTGTATTTTCTTCGGTTTCAATTTGACACCCCCAAAAATGCTTTCCCTTTACACTATCCCTAATATACCACATTTTTGAGGTGTTTACTATAGTGCATTTTTAATATGCGGTCCATGTTATTCCAAGAACTTAAGTTTCAAGGCTAAGAGAATGTAAACTTGCTTCCTGTGTCGAATCAAACTCACTGCGCTCAAACAGTGATTCGACTTATCCTTCGCTTCATTAACATTCTCTAAAGCCTTTTCACAATGTTCTTTCCATAACCTTACATCATAAGAAAAACATGCATCCGTTTTGAAGTTAAAAGGTGCCTGTAATTACCTCCCCAGGCATAAGCTTGGGGTTTAAAAAGGCCTTTGGAGAGGTGCTTATAACCCTGTCTATCATATATCTGTTGTTTGTAAGAGGCATAACCACAACCTTTTCTCCCAGGTATTCGATTTCAATATATCCCTGGCCGCCACCTTTATCATAGTTATCGAAGACCACCTCCGGCGGCACTATTGAGTATAGAATCATTGCAATCCCTCCGGTACTTCAGCATATATACTGTCCTTTTTCTTCCTCCTTGCTTCAATCATTTCATAGAGCTTGTTTAAAGCTTCGTGAAGACCTCCCATCTCATCAATGAGACCGTGCCTTACTGCCTCCTCACCAAAAAGTATGGTACCCACATCATTGGCCAGTTCACCAGTCTTAAGCATAAGGCTTCTGAAGTTTTCCTTTGAGATTTTTGAGTTTTTGGATACAAACTGTACCACCCGTTCCTGCATTTTGTCAAAGTACTCGAATGTCTGGGGCACACCAATGATCATTCCGTTAAGTCTTATGGGATGTATTGTCATTGTTGCAGACGGCGCTATAAAGGAATACTCCGTAGCTACAGCCATAGGTACTCCAATACTGTGGCCACCGCCCAACACAAGAGAAACGGTAGGCTTTGACATGCTTGCTATCATTTCTGCTATTGCAAGCCCTGCCTCTACATCACCGCCTACGGTGTTTAGAATAAGCATAAGCCCGTCAATTTCATCACTTTCTTCGATAGCCACCAACTGCGGTATTACATGCTCATATTTTGTAGTTTTGTTCTGGGGCGGAAGTACTATATGCCCTTCAATCTGCCCTATAACAGTAAGACAATGTATATTGCCCTTTGAATTTGATACGGAGGTTTTACCAAGCTCCTTTATCTCCTCAACTTCACGCTTCTTTTCCTTCTCGCTGTTTGTCTCTTCTACGATTGACGCCTTTCCAAATGTAACTTTATTCTCTTCCTTCAAATCACCACATCCTTAGTATGTAAAATCGATTACTATTAGTATTATTTATACAAGAAAAAATATTACACCAAATAAAAAATACCTCGCATTTTTCGTACGAGGTATTTTTATAATCAAACAACTCTAGTTGCCACATAAGTATTTCTTTATTTCCTGTAGTACTCATTTAATTTGATATTGTCAATCTTTAATTTTTGATTATCTACTTTAAGTGAAACAAAATAATCATACATATATACTTCTTCATCACCAATCATACCGTTGACCTTTGTTACAGGAGCTTCTATTGATACAAAATAAAACTTGTTCTTGTTGGAATAACCCGGGTGGACTATGACATTAATGCTGTTAAAGCTCTTCACCTTTTCCATATTTATCTGCAGCGGGAATGAATCAATGCTGAACTTACTCTTATAGCTGTCATCCACAAAGAGTATTTCACTGTCATTTAACTTGTTTATTCCGAGCATTGATATAAAATCCATAAAATCCGCATACCCGGCATCCCATTTGGGCCTTAACAGGATCATTCTTTCCCTGTCAAGCTTTAACAGGTTATTAAAGAACCCTTCTATTACCGCTTTTTCCTCGTCATATACTTTCTTTTCACTTGCAATGTTCATATCCAGGTATGGAAGCCTTTCCATAAATTCATTATTGAGCTTGAAAAGCCTGTTATGAAGTCCAGGTTTGTTGTTTGCTTCCTTTTCTGTCAATACTTTATATGCATCCCCATCTTTAACAATCTCCACATCATATTTTGCCTGTACTTTTATGTAATCATAATCTGCTTCATTAATGGGTTTATCCACGCCATTTTCCTTTATTCTCTCATAAAGTCTGGTATCCTTATTCTGCTGGTAGTATTGGTTAAATATGCTGTTTGGCAGGCCTTTTGCCTTAAAGCCTATCTTCACAAAATAAAGATAAGATTCGTCTTTTTTACCAATAAAGGATGACTCTATGCTAAGTTTGTCGTTAGCATTTAATATTTCATAGCTTGTAATCGTCAACCCGTTTATCTCTACCATTCTAGGAAGGTGAATCCCTATTTCAGGGTTGTTATTTCCTTCATCAATAGTCCTCTTTGCGATAAAATCCAATATGTTTTGAGGTATTATACCCTTTGTGACATTCTCCGAATACTTCTCAATAGGCTGACTATATAAAGCTGCAAAATAGTCTTCCAAAAACTTCTGGGCTTTCTTATCCTCTTCAGGATTGGTATCCGGTGTCTCTATTTTTTTAGGCTCCGGCTCGGCAGTCGGCTCTTTAAATAGTATTGAGCACCCTGTACTTGTAATTGTCAATGCAATTAATGTTGATAATGCCAGTAATTTGAGTTTTTTATTCATTCAATCCACCCCATAAATTTATAATATGTCAAACAGATATATACCTTCGTCAGCCAGCTTTTGAAGAAGTACAAGTCTTGCTGCCTTATTCAATGGATTAACAATGGAAGCAATGCTAGGATCTATAATAACAGCATCACTAACTATTTGAGACTCCGGTAGTCCAAGGTAAAAATCAAGTACAACCTTTTTATTATCACCTGATGCCTGCATCTTGACTCCTGCATAATTTCCATTATCAAGCGCGAGTGCTTGAGTATTGTTCTCCACAGTATGGAAAGAAGGTATAAACTTTCCGCTAAGATCAAAAGTTCCTCCACCGCCTGCAATTATTGCCCCTCTTATGTTGGCATCGCCTGTAAGTGTAACCTTGCCTGTTGTGAAGATTATTCCGTT
>JBMOLK010000149.1:0-12427 GCA_049325575.1 Bacillota bacterium
GGGAAACGTTCTCGCAGCATCGCCGTGAAAGCCATTTAGATAAGCTCCAACGTCAATACTAATAATATCGCCATCTTTTAACTCTCTTAAACCAGGTATACCGTGGACAACCTCGTCATTGACCGATGAACAAATACTGCCAGGAAAATCTATCGCACCTGGATATACCGCTTTATAGCCCTTGAAGGAAGGAGTTGCTCCATTTTTCCTGATGACTTCCTCTGCAATCCTATCCAGCTCTATTGTCGTAACTCCAGGCTTAAGAGCCTCTTCAACTTCTTTTAGTGCAAGAGCAACTACTTCTCCCGCTTTTCTCATTAGGTCAATTTCATTTCGTGTCTTTTTTGATATCATTTCAAAACCCCATCTAAAGCTTTTAATACTTCACTGGAAGTTTCATCTACACTTTCTCTTCCATAAACTGTAATAAGTTTCCCTTTTCTCTCATAATATTCTATTAGAGGTGCGGTTTGCTTGTGATAAGTCTTAAGTCTTTGAATAACTGTTTCTTCCTTATCATCATCTCTCTGAATTACAGTTGACTTGCAATTATTACATATATCTTTTTCAGAAGTTGGTTTAAATATTATATGATAACTCATCCCACAATTCGGGCATACCCTTCTGCCTGATAGTCTATCTATAATACTACTATCCGAAACAGAAATATTCAAGACACAATCAAGGGTTATACCCATATCCTGTAAAATATCATCAAGCTTTTCTGCCTGCTCAATAGTTCTTGGAAATCCATCCAGTATAAAACCGCTTTTACAGTCAGGCTGTTTTAGACGATCTTTGACTATGTCAATTGTAACCTCATCCGGTACCAATAGACCCTTGTCAATATATTCCTTGGCTTTTTTCCCAAGTTCTGTACCTTCTTTAATATTACTTCTGAAAATATCTCCAGTTGATATATGAGGTACATTATACTTTTGTGATAAATTTACTGCTTGTGTTCCTTTGCCTGCACCAGGTGCACCTAAAAGAATGAGTTGCATTGTATCCTCCAAGCTTACTATTTATATTATTAACCAATTACAGTGTATTACAATTTTAAAATATTATTCTAAGAACCCTTTATAATGTCTCATAAGCATTTGTGATTCTATCTGCTTTACAGTTTCTAAAGCAACACCAACCAGAATCAAAACACCTGTTCCCGCAAACCAGACTCCATCTATACGAGTTACCTTTCCTACAACAGCCGGGAATATTTGTAGTATTGCAAGGAACAATGCAGAGAACCATGTTATCCTGTTAAGCACTTTGTAAATATAATCTGAAGTCGGCTTACCAGGTCTTATTCCAGGTATAAATCCACCATTCTTCTTCATATTGTTTGCCAGTTCAATTGGGTTAAACTGGATAAATGTATAGAAGAATGTAAAGAACATAACAAGAACACCTGAAATAAGAGCTACCCATATGCTTTTTTGTGCATTCCTGAAAAACTCTACTACCGGGTGAGTGGAAGTTGGCCAGAAAAACGATACCAGTGTAGAAGGAAGAGCAACAAATGACATGGCAAAAATTATAGGAATAACCCCTGCCAGGTTAACCTTAATCGGAATATGTGTGCTCTGTCCACCGTACATTTTTCTTCCTACAACCCTTTTTGCATACTGGACCGGAATCCTTCTCTCTGCCTGCTGCACCCAAACAACTGCTGCAATTATACCTACAAATATTACAACAACTGCTAAAACTCCAAGGACACCTAATATACCCTGACCAAAGTTTCCGGCTATAAAGTTGGAGTATACAAAGTAGGCACCTGCAGGTCCTCTAGATACTATACCGGCAAAAATTATCATTGATATACCGTTTCCGATTCCGTATTCGGTAATCTGCTCTCCAAGCCACATCAAAAACGCTGTACCTGCTGTAAATGACAAAGTTATAGTTAGGAAAGTAAATACATTTCTTTCACTAACAGCTGCACCCAATCCAAAATATAGAGCTGTAGCTTGCAGGAATCCGAGAACTACTGTGCCATATCTTATATATTGGCCAATAATCTTTCTTCCTTCTTCCCCTTCTTTTGCTAGCTGCTCAAGTTTGGGGATTGCTACAGTTAAAAGCTGCATAATGATCGAAGCGTTAATATAAGGTGTTATACTCATAGCGAAGATAGTTGCATTAGCAAAAGCTCCGCCTGATACTATATCAAAGAAACCGAAAATTGTTCCCCCACTAACCAGTTCCTTCAATTTTTGAGGGTCCAATCCAGGTACAGGTATATAAGAACCTATCCTGAAAATAAATAACATTATCAATGTTAGAAACATTTTTCTTCTCAAATCAGGTATTTTCCAGGCATTTCTTATAGTTTCTAGCATTCCACCCATACTATATCACCTCGACCTTTCCTCCTGCAGCCTCTATTTTTTCTGAAGCCGACTTGGTAAATTTCGCCGCCTTTACAGTAAGTTTCTTACTTAAATCTCCATTACCTAATATTGCAACTCCATCAACTACTTTTTTTACTAAGCCTTTTTCTTTTAAGAGATCTTCTGTTACTACAGTTCCGTTATCGAATGCATTTAGTTCTGAAACATTAACTTCTGCAAAAACTTTTGCAAAAAGTTTATTATTAAAACCTCTTTTCGGAACCCTTCTATAAAGAGGCATCTGTCCACCTTCAAATCCAGGTCTTACACCGCCGCCGGCACGGGCATTCTGTCCCTTATGTCCCTTACCTGCAGTTTTACCGGTACCGCTTCCGTGTCCTCTACCTTTTCTTTTAGGCAGCTTCTTTGACCCTGGAACAGGTTGTAATTCAAATAACTTCATGGATTACACCTCCCTTATATTTCTTCTACTGATAAGACATGTTCAACTTTTCTAATCATACCTCTTATTTGAGGATTATCCTGCTGTTCTACACAAGCCCCTATTTTTCTTAAGCCTAAAGCCTTAACAGTTGCAGCTTGCGCTTCCTTTAATTTATTGGTACTCTTTACCAAAGTTATTTTTAGCTTTGCCACTAGAGTTCCCTCCTAACCTAAAACTTCTTCTACTGTTTTATTACGAAGCTTGGCAACTTCTTCTATTGTCTTTAGCTGAGAGAGACCTTCGATAGTAGCATGAACCATATTGATCGGGTTATTAGACCCTAATGATTTTGTTCTGATATCCTTAATACCTGCTAATTCCAGAACGGCTCTTACCGGACCTCCAGCTATAACTCCAGTACCTGCGCCAGCCGGCTTTAAAAGAACCTTACCTGCGCCAAATTCACCCATAATTTCATGAGGAATTGTTGTTTCAACCAATGGAACCTTTACTAGATTCTTCTTAGCATCTTCTATACCTTTTCTGATGGCATCGGGTATTTCTGCCGCTTTACCCATTCCGGTTCCTACATGACCATTTTCGTCTCCAACAACCACCAATGCACTAAAGCGAAAGTTTCTACCACCCTTAACAACCTTAGTAACACGCCCAATATTAACTACCTTTTCTTTAAGATCCAAAACACTGGCATCTATGCGTTGCAAATTGTTCTCCCTCCTTTTTCTAAAACTCTAATCCTGCTTCCCTTGCAGCTTCTGCAAGTTCTTTTATTCTACCGTGATATAAATATCCGCCTCTATCAAATACAACCTTCTTTATACCACTGTCAATTGCTTTCTTCGCAACAAGCTTGCCAACTTCTTTAGCTGCTTCCTTGTTTCCGCAGTAGCCAACCTTACCTTTTATATCCTTATCAAGCGACGAAGCTGAAACAAGAGTTTTTCCGGTTGTATCATCTATAACCTGAGCATAAATATTTGTCAAACTTCTAAATACGTTTAAGCGTGGACGTTCTTCTGTTCCCATTATCTTTTTACGTACTCTTATATGTTTTCTTACTCTAGCAACATTTTTACTAGGCTTTATTATCATCTAGTCTCACTCCCTCCTACTTCTTACCTTTGCCGCCTGTTTTACCTTCTTTACGTCTAATCACTTCTGTCTCATACTTAATGCCTTTTCCTTTATAGACTTCCGGTTCTCTCTTACCTCTTATCTTGGCAGCAAATTCTCCCACTGCCTGCTTGTCAATTCCCTTAACAATGATCTTGTTTGGTGCTGGAACTTCTACAGTTATGCCTGCAGGTTCTTCCATTTCTACCGGGTGTGAGTAACCTAAAGTTAAAACCAGTTTCTTGCCTTGCTTTTGAGCTCTGTATCCTACACCATTTATATCCAAAGCTTTTTCATAGCCCTGAGTCACACCTACAACCATATTGTTTACCAACGATCTGGTAAGGCCATGTAATGCTTTATGACTTTTTTCTTCAGATGGCCTTTGAATTAAAATTTTACCATCTTCTACTTTTATAATCATATCCTTATGAAACTCTTTTGTCAAAGTTCCTTTTTGCCCTTTAACAGTTAATGTATTATTCTCTCCAATTTTAACATCTACGCCGCCTGGAACAACTACGGGCATTCTACCTATTCTTGACATTATGGCACCTCCTGTCCTTAATATTATGAGTTCATTCTATTAAAGAACTCTTTTCAGAAACTATCTTTATTACCATACAAAAGCTAATACTTCTCCGCCTACACCTGCAGCTCTTGCTTTCTTATCAGTCATAACACCCCTGGATGTTGATATTATAGCTATTCCAAGACCTCCAAGAACTCTTGGCACTTCGCCTTTACCCGCATAAACTCTTAACCCGGGCTTACTTATTCTCTTGATGCCTGTTATTACATTCTGCTTAGCTGGAGTATATTTAAGTTTAATTCTCATTACACCCTGCTTACCATCTTCTATAACATCTATCCCTTTAATATATCCCTCTTCCAACAATATACCTGCTATTGACCTCTTAAGATTAGAAGCTGGTATATCAACTGTTTCATGTTTTGCAGAACTAGCATTTCTTATCCTGGTCAACATATCTGCGATTACATCTGTTGCCTGCATATGTTTAACCTCCTTTCATAAGATAATTACCAACTTGCTTTTCGAACACCTGGTATTTGCCCTTTATAGGCTAATACCCTAAAGCATAAACGACATATACCGAACTTTCTCATGTAAGCGTGCGGCCTTCCACACAGTTTACATCTGTTATATGCTCTCGTTGCATACTTTGGTGTTCTCTGCTGCTTCAAAATCATTGCCTTTTTTGCCACGCTCAAATCCCTCCTTTTAGCTCTGGCTGAACGGCATACCTAACTGTTTAAGCAGTTCCTTAGCTTCTTCATCAGTTTTTGCCGTCGTTACAAAAGTTATATCCATTCCTCTTATCTTATCAACCTTATCATAATCAATTTCAGGGAATATAAGCTGTTCCTTGACACCCATAGAGTAGTTTCCCCTACCATCGAAGGAATTTCCAGGCACACCTCTAAAGTCTCTAACTCTCGGTAGAGCGATGTTTATAAGCTTATCTGCAAACTCATACATCTTATCCCCTCTTAGAGTTACTTTACATCCTATATTCATGCCAACTCTTAGCTTAAAAGCCGCTACTGATTTTTTTGCTTTTGTTACAACAGGTTTCTGACCAGTAACCAAAGCCATATCATTTACTGCCGCATCCATAGCTTTAGCGTTTTCCTTTACATCTCCAACGCCCATGTTCAAAACAATCTTTTCAAGTTTCGGTATTTGCATTACGCTTTTGTAGTTAAACTTTGCTTGTAATGCCGGAACTACTTCCTTTATATATTTATCCTTTAATCTTGGCATTTAATTACCTCCTTTCGAACATAGTCCTTGTATCAATCTTTAGCCTCTTTCACTATGTCTATTGTACCGCCACATTTCTTGCACTCTCTATCTTTTTCTCCATTTTCCAATATATGCTTTCTGGTTCTGGTAGGCTTGCCGCATTTTGGGCACACCAACATAACTTTTGAACTGTGTATTGGTGACTCCTGATGAATTATACCACCTTGCTGATATTGTGATCTGGGCTTCTTATGCTTTGTTCTCATATTTACGCCTTCAACCAGTACCATGCTGTCATCAAGAAAAACTTTCAGAACCTTGCCCTTCTTTTTCTCATCTTTTCCGTTTAATACTATTACTGTATCGCCTTTTTTTACGTGGACTTTATTTTTCAATTTAAGCCGCCTCCTCCCTTATAAGACTTCTGGCGCGAGGGACAATATTTTCATATATTCCTTATCCCTTAATTCCCTTGCAACAGGTCCAAATATACGAGTTCCTCTTGGATTCTTATCTTCTTTAATAATTACTGCTGCATTCTCATCAAACTTTATATAAGAACCGTCAGGTCTTCTTACTCCTCTTTTTGAACGCACTACTACGCACTTAACAACATCGCCTTTTTTAACAACTCCACCGGGTGTTGCATCTTTAACTGAAGCTACTATAACATCACCTATATTTGCATACTTTCTCCAAGAACCGCCAAGAACCTTTATACACATAAGTTTCTTTGCTCCTGTATTATCAGCAACTTTCAGTGTTGTTTGTACTTGAATCATATTGGAACCTCCTTTCGCTTACTTTTTAACGGGCTCTCTCGATAATCTCAACAAGCCTCCACCTTTTATCCCTACTAAGTGGACGCGTTTCCATAACCTTAACCTTATCCCCGACTTTACACTCATTGTTTTCATCATGAGCTTTTAGTTTATAAGTTCTCTTAACGAACTTTTTATAAAGTGGGTGTTTTACTGAACCTTCTATGCTCACTACAATAGTTTTATCCATCTTATCACTGGTAACTTTGCCTACCCTTGTTTTTCTTAGAGCTCTATCAGCCAATTAAACCTACCTCCTTTCAAGGCATACTATACCTCTATACCCTTAAGTTCTCTTTCCTTCAAAATTGTCTTTATGCGAGCAATTGATTTCTTTACATCCTTCAACTTCATAGGGTTTTCAAGCTGATTTGTAGCATGTTGAAACCGCAGCTTAAAAAGTTCTGATTTCAACTCTCCCAATTCCTTTTGTAATTCTGTTTGTGATTTTTCTCTTATTTCGTTAGCTTTCATTTGCTTCACCACCCATTTCTTCTTCGCGTGATACAAATTTACACTTAATGGGAAGTTTATGCATAGCAAGCCTTAGAGCTTCCCTTGCAATCTCTTCCGATACTCCAGCAATCTCAAACATTATTCTTCCAGGCTTTACAACAGCTACCCAATACTCGGGAGATCCTTTACCACTACCCATACGGGTTTCAGCAGGTTTCTTTGTTACAGGTTTGTCTGGGAATATTTTAATCCAAACCTTTCCGCCTCTTTTTATAAAACGAGTCATGGCTACCCTGGCAGCTTCTATCTGATTGCTTGTAATCCATGCAGGTTCAAGAGCCTGAAGTCCGAACTCTCCATGAGCAACCTTGTTACCTCTGGTTGCAACACCTTTTAATCTACCTCTTTGAACTTTTCTATGTTTAACTCTTTTAGGTAATAACATTACTTATCTCCTCCTTCCGGCTTTTTTCCCTTCTTAACAGCTGGAAGTACTTCACCTTTATATATCCAAACCTTTACACCTAATTTTCCATAGGTAGTATCAGCTTCGGCAAAACCATAATCCACATCTGCTCTTAGTGTTTGAAGCGGTATAGTTCCTTCATGATAATGCTCTGTTCTTGCTATTTCAGCTCCGCCAAGACGACCTGCAACAGAAGTCTTTATACCTTTAGCTCCAAGCTTCATAGCTCTTGACATAGCTTGCTTCATAGCCCTTCTAAATGAAATTCTTTTTTCAAGCTGTGATGCAATATTTTCAGCAACTATCTGTGAATCAAGTTCCGGCATCTTTATTTCTGTTATATTTATTAACACACTCTTCTGTGTTAACTTTTCAAGCTGCTTTCTTAGCTCTTCGATACCTGCTCCACCTTTACCGATAACCAACCCAGGTTTTGCAGTATTTACGTTAACTTTTATCTTATTAGCTGCTCTTTCAATTTCAACCCTTGAAATACCAGCTGTATAAAGCTTTTTCTTTATAAACTTTCTAATTTTAAAGTCTTCAACCAGGAACTCGCTGTAATTCTTATCGCTTGCATACCATTTTGTATCCCAGTCCTTTATTATTCCTATCCTTAACCCATGGGGATTAACTTTTTGGCCCATTATCCACCCTCCTTTTCTATTAGCTTCTTTCCTTAACTACTAGTGTTATGTGGCTAGTTCTTTTCCTTATCCTGTTTGCTCTACCTTGTGCTCTTGGCATTATTCTCTTTAATGTTGGCCCTTGGTTGGCAAACGCATCAGCTACATATAAACTGTCCCTGTTAAGACCGTTATTATTTGTAGCATTTGCTTCTGCAGACTTTAAAAGCTTGTGTAATATATCAGATGCAGCCTTTGGTGTATATTTCAAAATACCGTATGCCTCATCAATATTTTTATTCTTTATAAGGTCTAATACAATCTTTACTTTTCTAGCAGAAATTCTTGCATAACTAAGCACTGCTTTACCTTGGTCCTTGCCAATTCCCAGAGCTTTTCTTTCTTCCTTGGTAAGCACAGCCAGTTTGTTTGACTTTCTATGTGTAGCTTTATATAGTTCCAAAGCTTTTTCCTTGTCTTTTAAAAGTTCTTTCTTAGCTCTTGCATTGTTATCCAACTGGAATTCCTCCTTTCCATAGCGAACTCGTCATTACTTTAATGATGTTGATCTTTCAGTATGGCCCCCGTGACCTTTAAAAGTTCTTGTAGGAGCAAACTCTCCCAACTTATGACCAACCATTTCTTCTGTTATATAAACCGGTACATGCTTCCTTCCATCATGTACTGCAATTGTATGTCCAACCATTTGCGGAAATATTGTAGATGCTCTTGACCATGTTTTTAATACTTTCTTTTCATTTTTTACATTCATGGCCTCGATTCTATCAAGAAGCTTCGGTTCAACATATGGCCCCTTTTTTATTGATCTACTCATCTATCTATGTCCTCCTTTCATTCACAACCTTAGATAAAGCACATAATCACTTTTTATGGTCAAACTATATTACTTCTTGTTCCTTTTCTTAACTATAAACTTATCTGATGCCTTGCCTTTTTTTCTGGTCTTAAGACCTAATGTAGGTTTACCCCAAGGAGTAACCGGACTCGGCCTTCCTATTGGTGATCTACCTTCTCCTCCACCATGTGGGTGGTCAACAGGATTCATAACAACACCACGGACTGTAGGTCTTACACCCATCCATCTCTTTCTACCTGCTTTTCCGATAGAAATATTTTCGTGCTCATGATTGCCAACCTGTCCAACAGAAGCTTTACAATTTAACCTGACCATTCTCACTTCTCCGGAAGGAAGTCTTACCTGCGCATAGTCGCCTTCTTTAGCCATCAGCTGTGCTGCATTACCTGCTGCTCTAACCAGCTGTGCACCTTTTCCAGGTTTTAACTCAATGTTGTGAATTAATGTACCTACAGGAATACTGTGAAGCGGAAGCGCATTTCCTGGCTTTATATCAGCATTCTCACCGGATTCAATAACATCCCCTACATTTAATCCTTCAGGTGCAATTATATATCTTTTCTCACCGTCTACATAGTTTAGCAGTGCTATATTGGCAGTCCTGTTTGGATCATATTCTATAGCTGCTACTTTAGCCTTTATTCCATCTTTATCCCTTTTAAAATCTATAATTCTATATTTCTGATTTGCTCCTCCACCATGGTGGCGAACAGTAATCCTACCGTACGAGTTCCTACCGCCAGTTTTCTTAAGAGGTGCTAATAATGACTTTTCTGGCTCTTTCTTGGTTATTTCCTCGAAATTGGAGACTGTCATAAACCTTCTTGCTGGAGAAGTAGGGTTATACTTTTTAACCGGCATGTCTTTTCACTCCTTTATCAATCTTACAAAATAAGATCAAGCTTATTGTGTAACTCCAAACTCTTCTATGCTTGTTTTATACTTTTTAGCTGTTGGGACTTCCTTTCCGCCCTTTGCCAGGTAAGTCACCGGCTTAGGATTTAAATCAATCTTTACAATTGCCTTTTTCCAATCCGGCCTGTATCCCTGGTGAACTCCCATTCTTTTTTGCTTACCTTCAAAATTGATTGTGTTAACTTTAAGAACTTTGACCTGGAACAACTTCTCAACAGCCTGCTTAATTTCTACTTTTGTCGCATCTACGGCAACTTCAAAGGTGTACTTGCCGTTTGCTATCTCGGCATTACTCTTTTCCGTAATAAACGGTCTCTTTATTATATCTTCAGCAGCTCTCATTATGCGTACACCTCCTCAACTTTCGATACTGCATCCTTAGTTATTATAAACTTGTTATACTTAACAATGTCATAAACGTTTATTGTGTTTACAAGTAAAGTTTTTACCCCAGGTATATTTCTTGCAGACTTTTCTACATTGTCATTTTTATCTGCAAGTACAATCACTGCACTTTCATCTACTTTGAGGTTCTTTAAAACTTCAGCCATCTGTTTTGTTTTAATTACATCGAAGTTTAATTTATCAACTACAAGTATTTCATTTTCACTAACCTTTGAAGAAAGCGCTGACTTTAATGCAAGTCTTTTAAGTTTCTTTGGAAGAGTATATCTGTAGCTTCTAGGCTTTGGACCAAGTACTATTCCACCTTTGATCCATTGAGCCGAACGTATGCTTCCCTGTCTGGCCCTTCCTGTACCTTTTTGTCTCCAAGGCTTTATTCCACCGCCTCGAACTTCACTTTTGGTCTTTGTTGATTGAGTACCCTGTCTTCTATTTGCCAATTGATTTAACACAACCTGATGAACTGCATCTTTGTTTACTTCAACTGCAAAAATATCATCACTAAGATTTATATCTCCAATCACTTTACCACTCATATCATAAACATCAACTTTTGGCATTTTAAATCCTCCTTTCGCCTATTTTATTTACCAGATTTAACTGTATCTCTTATTACCAGTAATCCACCTTTGGCTCCCGGTACAGCACCTTTAACCAGCAACAGGTTTCTTTCAGAATCTACTCTAACCACGTCGAGGTTTTGTACTGTCACCTTATCAACACCCATATGACCCGGTAATTTTTTACCTTTAAATACTCTTGCCGGGTTAGTATTGGCACCCATTGATCCTACTCTTCTATGATACATGGAACCATGGGTTTCTTTACCTCTTTTATGGCCATATCTCTTTATAACACCTGCAAAACCTTTACCCTTTGAGATACCAGTCACATCTATTCTATCACCACTTTGGAACATATCAGCTACTTTAATTTCCTGTCCTACTTCATATTTTTCAGACCCGTCAGCCCTAAATTCCTTCAAATATTTTTTAGGTGATAATTTTAATTTTGAATATAGGCCTTTTTGAGGTTTGTTTAATCTCTTTTCATTAGCATCCTCATATCCTACCTTAACTGCACTGTAACCATCTGTATCTGTAGTCTTCTTTTGAACTACTGTTACAGGGCCTGCTTCTATGACAGTTACAGGAACGGATAGACCATCTTCAACAAATATTTGTGTCATCCCTATTTTTTTACCTAGTATAAATTTATTCATCTTTTCATTCCCTCCTATGGTTATTGGTTCACACAGCATCACATTAAGCGTCTGCTTCATGCGAACATGACCTTCTTAAAAGGCAAACACCTATTATAGTTTGATTTCAATGTCTACACCCGCTGGCAGATCCAGTCTCATTAACGCATCAACTGTTTTTGGTGTAGGAAGTAGTATATCTATGAGTCTCTTATGAGTTCTCATTTCAAACTGTTCGCGTGAATCCTTATACTTATGTGGCGCTCTTAGTATTGTAATTATTTCTTTTTCGGTAGGTAACGGTACCGGCCCGGACACCTGCGCTCCGGTTCTTTTAGCTGTGTCAACTATCTTTTCAGCTGACTGATCAAGAACCTGATGATCAAATGCTTTTAACCTAATTCTTATTTTCTGTTTGTTTGCCATACATAATCCTCCTTATCATTGTTACGTACAACAAGCAGTTACCTGTACACTATGCCGGGTGTTTCTTATGAAGTTATATAAAAACCCAGGTAAATCTATAGCCTGTGCGGCATTTTAACCTGGGCTGTACTTAACCAATTAATACGCATGTTTATGCGCATTGCAAAATGTACAGTGACTTGTCGCCCGGTTTCTAGAATCGGACATTCTCCTTAGAAGTTACCTGCAGCTCTGTGCAGCAATCTCCTATATCATCGTATGCCTCGTCACAACATTCAATATTCTACTATATAATTTTACTTTTTGCAAGTATTTTTTTTATATATGGGGTGCATTTTTCATATAAACCCCATATTATTCTTGAAATCAAGTTTCAAAACTAATAAAATGCAGATTGCAATATTAGTTTCTTATCTATATAAAGCAAAGCCCTATGGATATTAACCATAGAGCCTTGATATAAATCTGGCAGCGACCTACTTTCCCGGGACGTCTCCATCCAAGTATCATCGGCACTAAGAAGCTTAACTACCGTGTTCGGTATGGGAACG
>JBMOLK010000150.1:0-1557 GCA_049325575.1 Bacillota bacterium
TTTGCGAACGATGAATGTATGAAAGAATTTAGGGAGTTAGTTAAAGGTAAAATTAGCGATTATTGTGATTTGTAGTTTATGTTATTCAATACTATGAAGCATTCTTTATTATAGTTTTTGTTTAAGGGATGCCATCCTTGGCATCTCGGCTTCGCGGGGCCCCCAACTTCTTATAACAAAAGATTCACACAAGGGCTCGTGAGAAAGATCAAGAAGCTATCCTCTGAAGTGTGAACATGAAGAAGGACTAGCCACATTCCTTCACCGGGCCAAAGGCCGCCAAAGAAGAATGTCTCTGTGGGTCCGGTTCAGGAACGTCGTGAATCAGCAACGTTCTACGAAAGAATGGGCCAAGTTGAGCCGCTCGCCTTCCTTGGCTCGCTATGTTTGACTTTGTAAGGGAAAAATAGAGAAATTATAAAGGGAGTGAATCGTTTGATAAAGGAAATACAAATAGACAACTCAATTACATATGAATATCCACCTGACGGGGGAACTGTTCCTATTATTGATCCTTATGATGGATGTAGTTTAAAATGCCCTTATTGTTTTCAACAAAGTGATGAAAACTGGAATAAAGATATTTTCGTTAAAAAAAATATTGTTGAAATGCTAAAAAAAGATTTAAAAGACTGGGATAGGACTAAAACAATTTATATTGGTAGCCGCTGCGATCCTTATATGAAGATAGAGGGGAAATATCAACTTACAAGAAATTGTTTAAAGGCATTAAGTGATCTTAAGATTCCTACAATGTTGACAACAAAGGCTGATAATGACTATTTAATGAGAGATTTAGATGTTTTGCAAGGATTTCATGCCGACTTTGCTTTATTGCTTGGACTTTCAAATATAAATCAATTAAATCATGCGACCAAAAGTAATAAAATCAAGAATATAACCGTCGCAAACAAATTATTTGATATTGGTATTAAAGTATGGGTGTTTATTACACCAATTCTCCCTGGTATTACAGCTGTTGATGAAATGATTGGTGCTTTGAATCCAGATATTCCCGTGTTCCTAGATAGAGTAAGATTGGACAAAGACAGCAAATCAGGTTTTGAAATGTTACAGTTTATTGAGAATAAATACCCGAATCTATATACCTTGTATACAGATATTGTAGAAACCGGAAATGATGTATATTATCAAGAACTAAAAGATAAGTATCAAAATAATGATCGAGTAAAATTTGTGTTTGAATGATACTGAGGCCTTCGAAGTAAACGCTTCGCCATCCATGGCTCCGCTAGGCCCATTCCATCGTAGAACAACGCGTCTCCATAAAGGCTGCGCTGGCAAGAACACGGAGCAAGGCTCTGTAAGTCCATCATGAAGAACGGCTCCGCCACATCCTCTCACGGGCGCGGTCGCGCGCTATGCGGGAAAGCATCTGGAGACCGTTCGAGGACGTCGGAGACGCAACCCGTTCTACGAAAGATGATGCAAACCCCAGGCATCCTGCCCGGGGTTTGTACGGGTATTTCTCTGGAGCTTTGAATAAAAACATTTGATGGATATTATAAACTAAGTTTTTTAAATTTTACACTAAAC
>JBMOLK010000151.1:0-1556 GCA_049325575.1 Bacillota bacterium
TATCATCTACTTTAATACCCTGCCTGTATACAGGCATTCTTCCCATATACCTGCTTGGCTTTTGATGATGAAAGGCAGTAGTGGATGTTACAGGACATATGAGGATATCCCACCTGGAAAAGAAGCTTTCCAGGTTATTTATAAGTTCAAATCTTTTGGCTTCCGCTTCGCAATAGTTCTTAATACTTAAATTGAAATATTTGTTTCTGCCTGCAAAACGTGCAGCCATACGAATAATACCCGGCATGTTTACACCAATTGTAGTATAAAATATAGCAGCAAATACCTTTGCAGCAAGTGCAAAATTAAATGCAGCCTCATCCACCTTCTCAACGGTGTGTCCCTCGTTTTTTAGCCTGTACATAAATCTACCCATGGCATTTCGGATATCCTTCGAAACCGGTACACCTGGAGCACTATCTATCCAAGCAATTTTAAGTTTATCTGTATTTTTCGTTTGCCTTTGGGACAGGTTTAGAGGCATAGTATTTAAATCCATATCATCGGGGCCTTTAATAACATTAAACCCAGTTATAATGTCCTCTACCGACCGCGCCAGAATTCCTGTCCTTACAAAATGATCCAACGTTCCTCCTGAAAATGTCTTTGGCAGCATTCCGGCACGCGGAACTGTGTTTATTGTCGGTACAAAACCGTGTATCCCGCAAAAATGTGCAGGAATTCTGATAGAACCCAACATATCATTCCCAAGCTCAAGGAAAGACATACCTGCTGCAACTGCTGCCGCACCACCCCCGGTACTTCCTCCTGGAGTACGGTTTAAATCCCAGGGGTTATTCGTCCGACCAAACAGAGGACTGTTTGTTTGAAAATCTGCAGCAAGTTCTGGTAGATTCGTTTTTCCGATTATTATTGCCCCTGCACCACGCAGCCTGGCAACCGCGGTGGCATCTTTCTTCGGAATATTTTCATAAAAAGGCTTATGACTTGCAGTTGAACGCATTCCTGAAACTTCAAAATTATCTTTTATGGTTATTGGTATACCGTGGAGAGGCCCTATCACTTTTCCTTTCGCCAACATCATATCCGTTTCTTTTGACTGTTTCAAAGCTGACTTAGCATCTAAAGTGACAATTGCATTTATGGTACTGTTTTGTTCTGAAATGTTGCCTAATACTGATTTTAGTACTTCCTCTGATGAAATACTTTTATTAACAATGTCTCTAACTGTCTTTGTAAAAGTTTGAAAAATCACCTGATGATTTTCCTTCATAGCTATCACCTCGAGTTTTATTATTGATAAATTGATTATCTCATAGTAGATACCCGGGATACTTTTCATTTCTTGCTATGAAGTTTTCATATTTTGCTATTCTAATATGGCTTTACTGGTAAACAAAAATCCATTGAGATAGTATTGGAGACTTCTTCAATACTATATATTTCTAAGAAAGGCTTATCATCAGGAAGATACCCGTTTTCCGGGATCCACCATCCATAGATGAATGCAGTTGTATCAAAAAAAGTCTTATAGAATTCAGGCCCTATATTATTAAAGGTGTATGCTGCATACTTACCTTCCGAATTGATTGTTA
>JBMOLK010000152.1:0-1552 GCA_049325575.1 Bacillota bacterium
GGGAACATAATTTATCCTTCCTTTAGGGAAAGAATATCAAATTTTTATCCTTTTGTCAAGGAGAAAGTTTTGTAAGAAATTTCTTCAAATGTTTACCGAGTTCTTCCTTATTCAGAATTCATTCAAAAAGATACATTTGAATAAACTCCTGGGGAGTCAAAACATTCACTCCTTGACATAATTCTTTGGGATAGTGTTTTTTATTACCTGTAACCAGTATAGCTCCTCCATCGGCTATGGCTATCTCAAGGAAAGGGTTATCATTAACATCAGGTAGACTTGCCTTAAGTGGTTTGGTTAATATAGAAAGACCTGTGTTAAGAAGACCATCTATAAAGTCATTTACTTGTGATTCTTTGAATTGAAACTTGGGTCTCAGCAAGACTTCTTTATATTCACAGAGCAATCTGGCATCAAATACAATCTCTATCTCTTTAAGCAAGACCAACTTTAAGATAGAAGCAGAGGCTCCATAGGGATTCAATAATCCTGAAACAACCACATTTGTATCCAATACAACCCTCATTTTCTTTTTCTTACCGCCTTTATTTCTGCCTCAATTTCATCAAGAGAGAGATTGTGTAATCCCTCCTTTACTGCCCTAATCTGCATAGCCTCCATAGCCAGGAATGCCCTGGATTGTCTTAAGGCAAGAATACTGGACTCAAAATTGTCCTCTTTTACTTCGCTTAACAAGGCAAATGGTTTTCCATTGGATGTTACTATAAGCTCATGCTCTTTTTTTAATTCCTTCCACACATAACCAGGTCTTATCCGAAGCTCTCTAACAGGGATAAATCTCATTTTTATCCACCTCCTCAGGATATTTATTCCTACAATTAGTCTACAAATATTATACAAAATTTAGTAAGTGTTTGTCAACAAATTTGTTGAGATTCTTCTAAAACTTCTAAGAGAGCGTTGCGTAGGACATAAAGTTATATCTATGGTCCCTGGCATTGTGTTACCTCATTTCTTACCATCTTTTTGTATTTTTTGACATTTTGGAGGAATAAATATCATACAAATAATGTCCCATAGGGACATTGTATCGGTAAATGGCTTTCCATAAATTTTCTACCAATATATCGTTCCTACGGAACTGATTGATTTATCTATCTATTCCTACCGATATTATGTTCCTAACGGAACGATTATTATCATACCTTTACATAAACACGACTAATTTGCTCTATCCATTGGAAATAGTAACTATCATATTCGCCTAAAAACAGGCGCATAAACCAAACTTTAACTTTTTCCTGTTGATTTTTTAATGATGCTTCATCCTTAAAAAGTTCTGGCAGGTTTTTAAATCCATTAAGATATTCATGAAATCTCTTGACAAAGTCTTCTGAATATTTTTCCATTATCGACTGAAGATGTAACTATTCAGCACAATTATTCAACTGTATGGTTAGCATATCCCGTTCTCCGTCAGCCATAGTAGGATTCTATCTCACCATCTTTGCTATATTACCATCAGAGAGGTGGGATAGAATCCACACCCTACTTATTATTAATACCCCCGATGTCTATGCTGAATAGTTAC
>JBMOLK010000153.1:0-1552 GCA_049325575.1 Bacillota bacterium
AAAAGCGTCTCTGTTTCCAATGGAACGATACTCACTTTTATAATAGCCATCTTACTTTTGTGAATTTTATTCTATCATGCTGCCTGGTAAAACTTCTCTGTCAGGATGTAGCAGGACTGGTTTACCTTCATCCACAACAGCCAACAACATGCCTTGAGATTCAATGCCTCTTATCTTCCTTGGCTCTAAATTCACTAAAATGGGTATTTCTTTACCTATCAATTCCTCAGGTTTATACTGCTCTGCAATTCCTGCTACAAGTTGCCTTTTTTGGCCAATATCAACCTCAAGCCTTAAGAGTTTATCCGCTCCCACAACTTTTTCAGCCGAAAGAATCTTTCCGATCTTGATCTCTAATTTCTTGAAATCACCGAATGTAGCCATCCTATCCTCCTTATTAAAATTCAAAGCTCCTCTTCCCCCAAGTATTCTCATAAAGAATTTCTGAAAGGGGTTTTCTTCCCTTGTCCTTTCCACTCTCTGCAGGATAACCCAGAGGTGTCATTACCACAACCCTAAAATCTGCAGGAATATTCAACAACTCCTTTACCTTGGTTTCATTAAACTTTGCTATCCAGCAGGTTCCAAGCCCCAAGGCCCTGGCAGCTAAGGTTAAATGGTCTACAAAAATAGCCCCATCAACTGCAAATGAGGTCATATAATCGCCATGTTCCTGATAACATTCTTTCCTATTTACACACATAACGACAATATAAGGAGCCTCCAATAAAAATCTCTGTTCCTTTGCTGCCTCTACAAGTCCCTGTTTTAATCTGTCGTTATCTACAAGAAGGACCTTCCAGGGTTGAGCATTCTTTGCTGATGGGGCCAAATGGGCAGTCTCTAATACCTTCTTGAGTTTCTCTTTTTCTATTTCTTTCTTCTCATATTTTCTTATACTCCTTCTCTTTTCAATTACATCAAAAATATCCATAAAGTTCCTCCTTGCCTTATTTTTTTCCCGGTTATTTACTCATGAGAAATGCAATTATCAACCCTAAAACTGCTCCATATATTGCACCACTGTATGGATTACTGGTTAAAGGACATGTTCCAGTTGAACATTTTCCAAAGTATCCAATAATACCTCCAATAGCTGCACCAATAATTATTCCCAGAATAACTCTTCCAATCATAATAATCTTACCTCCATAAACTTAACACGAACTTGTGTGATATATTGATAGCGTTTAGCATTAAGGGAATTAATGTAATCCCGAGTTTGGCAGCAATCTTGACTATTCTTAAGATTTCCTTGAAACTTAATACTCAGGATTTATCCCTCTTCTTTATTCGTTTTCCTCCTCAATAATAGATGCAATTTAGGTTACAGAGATTGGCAATGGAAAGCCTCAAATAGTCTATCCTTCTTCCGTATCTATCTATCTATCTATCTATCTATCAGTATATTAAACTTTATTATATCTACTTATTATTGAAATTCCAACTCCAATTAGTAATATTCCGGATATAACAGAGATTGCCTTAAGATATTTTCTTATGAAACAGTTTCTTTTGTAGCTGCAAAACTAAGGATTGACTCCAGTATTGG
>JBMOLK010000154.1:0-12352 GCA_049325575.1 Bacillota bacterium
TAAAAAACACTTTGATTAAAAACTCATAGTTTTGGTAGAATGTAAATTCGTCTTGGAAATTAAAACTGTTTATGGTGAAGTTTTATAAAGGGGCTGCCTCTTAGGCAGCCCCTAAAATATATTATCTTATGGTTCCACACCCCAGGACAGGTTTCCTGAAATGTAAGCTGTCACCTTGCTCCAGCTTCCGTATGTTGTTCCTTCTGATTTAAATGAATAGTCGTTGGATTGATTATAGCTGCTCCAATCAGATTTTGAGAACCGCGATTGTATCTCTATACTCTGTCCAGGTGCAATACTGCCTGCTGCTGTAGTAAATCCCACCTCAAGATAATAATCTGCTCCCAACTTTGGAGTGGATACCTTTATAAATTTGCCTGTTACATTTGAAGTTCCTACGCTTGTCCAGTCAACATAGAAGTTCTGTGACTTTTCCCCATCTATTGTATAGTAGTATCTTATCTTGACATCAGCAAGGCTGATAGACGATGTTCCTTTGTTTATAAGCTTGAATTTAGGCCCAACTCCATTGGTATAGGAAGAAGTATTGCTATTATAGAATTCCACTGCCAAACCACCGGAAATTGTTACTGGCGACGCAGAAGGGGTCGGAGTAGGAACTACTGTTGCTGTTGGTGTTGCTGTTGAAGTTAGTGTTGGGGTTGATGTTGGTGTTGGTACAATGGTTGCAGTTGGTGTTGATTGTGTTCCGCTTTCCGGCGAAGCTCCCCATACTAAAGCACCCTTAATATAGCCTGTTACTCTATCCCATGATGTATAGCCTGCCGCTGTAGAATTGAATGAGTAATCGTTGGACTGTTTATAGTATGTCCAGTCGGACTTGGCAATTCTAGTCTGAATTTCCAGGCTGCTTCCTGCTGCAAGTGTCCCGGCTCCGGCAGTGAATCCTACTTCCAGGTAATAGTCTGCATTGGCAGCAGGTGCCGTCATTTTCACAAACCTGCCTGTAACATTGGAGCTTCCTGCGCTTGTCCAGTCAACATAGAAGTTTTGAGACTTCTCACCGTCTATAGTGTAATAATACCTTAGTGTTACATCTGAGAGAGTTACTGGTGATGTACCCTTATTGATAATCCTGAATTTTGGACCGATTGAGTTAGTATCCAAAGAAGTGGTTCCATTGTAGAAATCCACTGTCAAATTACCTGAAACTGTGATAGGAGTTGGCGTTGGCGAAGTCGCCACTGGTGTTTTTGTTGGTGTTGCCGTTGGCATTATTGAAGGCGACACTAGCGGTGATGGTGATGGTAACTGTGACGGTGATTGTAAAGGTGACGGTGTAACACCTGTATTACTTCCATAATGTTGGGCCACGGTTATTCCGTTCTTTCCAAGAGGAATCTTATGGTCAAGCCCTATAAATTTTCCAGTGCCATTTTGCCATAGTGAAGGCTTTAAAAGTGCATATTTTTCTTCATCCCAGGTTATAAAATCATTTTTGACAAGTCCGCCAGTATCACCGGAATTTGCATTAAAGCACCAGAAGGTATGGTGGATTTTCTCTTCTATCATATAATCCCGTAACGCTGTCATCCATTTTTCATTATCTCCCCCATCCATAAAGCCGCCCCATTCACCCATTAAAAGCGGAGCAATATTTTCTTCATGGATAAACGCCCAGTTGTCTCTCCAGCAGTCATTATATAATGTCTGCTGATTAAAACCTTCGTAGAACCAGGGTTGTTTGTGAACCAAAGGACCATAATCATGGGGTGAGTATACCAGCTGCTTTTGATGAATACCAAGGTCAATCGGGTAGTCCCTAACGGCCCTTAAGTTTCCGCCCCACCAATTATTATAATAATCTTTTTCATTCATTGATGCATATGTTTTTCCTTCTATAGGATATGACTCTATGCCTTCTACTAAAATTAAAACCTTCGGATTTATTGCAAGGATTTTTTTTGCCGCTGTTTCCGCAGCAGCTTTCCAGTTGTTTATATCGGCGGAATTGTCCCACTTTGCGTAAGGAGCACCATCATACGGCTTACCGTGAGGTTCATTTTTAAGATCAAAGGCTATTACCGTATCATTGTTTTTGTATCGTTCCGCAAGCCACTCCCACACACTGTAGAAAGTTTCCGTTGTAATGGTACCGTTGTACCATACAGGATAAACATGTCCCATAGCATCTGTTTTTGCACTATGAATATCAATCATAACCTTCATACCGTATTCCCTGCAGTATTGTATTGCTGTATCGAACAGCTGCAGACTGTGCATGCCTGCCAGTTCAGGGTTTACATAAGTATTTATATTGGCTGTTGGATAAACCCCTTTTGACCATTGGTCAACAAGCTCTACAGAGATAGGAATTCTTAGAATATTTATTCCACGGTCAGCCATTGCAGCCATAGCGTTTTTCATGTTGGCACTCCAAAGGCCATCGAATGCGTTGGTGCCTGTGTTAAAACCAAACCAATTTGTCCCTGTCAACCATACCTGATTTCCATGCATGTCCACAATCTTATTGCCTTCTACATGGAGCCAGTCATCTGTGTTATCATATGTAGTTACCGCAGCAGTTACTCCGTTAGTTCCAATAAAGGATGTCAAGAGCATTAAAATAGCCAAAATTACACTGAGTCTTTTTTTCATATAGATTCCTCCTAAAATAAAATAAAGATAATAGAAATAGTACAGTTAAGTATTTATGTTAATATATTTGGCTCAATTGGTTTTTCGTATTGGCTATTAAATTTTTATTTGACAGGTGGAGATAACACAAAGTTGTGCCTTTAGATAGTTATTACCAGGCGTAACTATAGACTCCAAACATATGGCTTATAAAAAGATAAACTCAAAAGGGAATGGTAATACAGAATTGTACAGCTGATGAATTGAATACTACATATAATATTTCCATCCCAAACCAAAAACAAATAATATATAAATCACTTCTTTGTATATTACATAGGTTAAGTCCGAAACATGTAACAAAGTTATCTATAATTTTATTATATTATAATTTATAGAAAAAGTAAATATTTTCATTTCTTCTTCGCCTGGACTGAAGTCTATATATCTTACAAATACATTACAAAAACTTAAATTAAAAAAGTGGCTAAGTCCTAAATCAGACTTAACCACCATTTTATTGTTGTTTATTATTTACCGTTTATAAACTTATATCATTAGCCTTGTTTTGGAAATACATTTATAATTTTTAAAACGTATCTCTTTAACAATGTATAATCAGTTGAATCTATGTTGCCATCACCGTTTAGATCGGCTGCATACTTATCGTCAGCAACAGGAAGATCTGTGACAATACGGAGTATGTATCTCTTCATCAACGTAAGGTCAGTAGAATTTATATCTCCATCTCCATTAAGGTCACCAATCTTGCCTACTGGTGTAGGGCTAGGTAAAACTCCACTAAATACTGTACATATCTTTGATGTCTGTTTTAACCCGTTTGTTCCGTTTACTATTGTATTACCCCACTCTGTCAGAGTTGTTCCTGCCCAATCCACAGCCAGATCAAGGTACTCAACACCGCCTCCGTTACCTTTCCATGACCATGCAAGCCAGCCTACATTCTTCTCCTGACAGTAATTTAAAATGGTTGCTTCATCTACATCTCCGCTTGAATGTTTCCAGCCAAACTCTCCGATAACAAGAGCCAGTCCTTGATTTATTACTCCATCTATATTGGATTTTACCTGTGCAGCCGTACCGCCTGAATACTCGTAAAAGTGTATTGCAAACATGGTATTTTTCAAAGTATCTGCATTAAATACATCCATTCCGTAGTCATGGATAGATTGAGGGTACTGACCCCATCCTGCACAGTCAACCAAAATTGTGTGCTTTAGTCCTGCATTTCTTATTATAGGAATAGCTTTCTTGTAGCCTTCTGCCCAGCCTGATCCACTCCAGGAACCAAACCATTCGTTGGCGATATTGATTATAACCTTGTCTTCTTTTCCAATGAGGGCATCCTTTATTTCCACAAAGTAATTTGCAGCATCCAGCAGCGGTTGTTCCTGGTCAACTCCCAACGGGTCATGCACCTCAAGAACTGCTATCATTTTGTACTGTTCACATAGAGCCAGAATGTTCTTAACTGAATTTATATCATCTTTTTGCCATTTTGTTCCGTTAGAGAGAACTATTCTAACTGTATTAGACCCTGCTTTTGCCAATGCGGGTATAGTTGTTGCCAATTGATCCTTGTACCATGTATGAGCGTGGTTTACGCCTCTCATTACAAAAGGATAACCATTTGCATCAAACAGGTGGCTTCCCACTACCTTGAACTGGCCGGGCGCAGGGATAGGTGATGGATTTGGATTATGCGTAGACCCTGCTGGTGGAGCTCCAAGACTCCAATTGGTAAATACAGTCTTGCCGCTTACCTGCTGATTGGCCATTATCTTAAAATCAATCTTCATTACAGCATTAAGATCTGCTATTTTTGAAGTGTTCATCCAGTTGGTAGCCGCTGTTTTCCAAATAGCATCCTGAAGGCTGAAGGACACAGTCTTTGTTCTACCGGCAGGTACTGAAACTGTAGGTGACTCATGCCAGTACCAGGTTGATCCTGTGGAGATACCAAGACCTATCTGAACCTCTGTAGTTGTCGGGTTAGTAACTGTAAAGTTTACAGCCTGATGCTGTGTCCAGTTTTCGCCGGTTAATGTTGTTGTTGCCCCTGCTGCATAGTCTGCATTGTTTATGTTTTGGAAGTTTACCTCAAGACTGTTACCTGTTGATGTTACTGTAATAGTACCCCTATGATAATCTAAAGGTTTTACCCATGTATATCCTCCAAATGTTCCTGAGCCACCATTTGTTGGTACAGGGCTTGTTACAGGTGAAGGGCTTGTTATAGGTGAAGGACTTGTAGCCGGAGTAGTACCTGGTGTTGTTGGAGAAGTACCAAATACCGAACATGTTTTGGATGTCTGCTTTAATCCGTTTAGACCGTTTACTATTGTATTACCCCATTCGGTTAAGCTGTATCCTGCCCAGTCAGTTGACAAATCGAGGTACTCAACGCCGCCTCCGTTACCTTTCCATGACCACGCCAGCCAACCTACCTTCTTCTCCTGACAGTAATTCAAGATAGTGGCTTCATCTACATCTCCGCTTGTATGTTTCCATCCGAACTCTCCTATAGTAAGAGCCAATCCCTGATTAAGTACTCCATCTATATTTGATTTTATTGTTGCTGCATCCTTACCGGAATACTCATAGAAGTGAATTGCAAACATGGTATTCTTGAGTGGATCTGCATTAAATACTTCTTTTCCGCTTTGGTGAATTGAAGCAGGATACTGTCCCCAACCTGCACAGTCAACCAATATGGTATGAGTGAGTCCTGCATTTCTGATAACAGGAATTGCCGCTTTGTAGCCTGATGCCCAACCTGATGCACTCCATTCTCCATACCACTCATTTGCTATATTTATTATTACTTTATCTTCTTTTCCTATTAAAGCATTCTTTATTTTTACAAAGTAGTTTGCTGCACGAAGCAATGTTTGCTGATCATTGCTACCAGTAGCATCATGTACTTCCAGTACTGCTATCATCTTATACTGTTCGCACAAAGAAATAATATTTCTTACTGAGCTTTCACTATCTTCTGTCCACTGTCCTCCGTCGGATAATACTATCCTTACTGTATTACACCCTGCCCTTGCCAATGCCGGTATGACTGTTGCCAATTGATCCTTGTACCAGGTATGGGCATGGTTTACACCTCTCATAACAAATTCATTTCCATTAGCGTCCAAAAGTCTGGTTCCTGATACCATGAATCCTCCGGCAGCAGTAACACCAACTGAAAACGCACTAAACACACTTACCAGTAATAAAAGTGTGCACATTAATGAAACTATTCTTTTCATATTTGTCCTCCCTTATATTTACAAAATAAAATAGACTTCCCAATGTATATATGAATTTAATACATTGGAGACTAATGCCATCTCTCAAAACTAAAGTAAATTAATAAACACATTAAATTCACATAGTTTATTTCTTGTTTTCTTTATTAATGGAGTATGGGAAATCTGCAGATAGAATTACTATATAGATAAGATGACTGCTTGAACATTGGATTTTGATGGATAACAGAGAGCTATGTAGCGATAATCTTTCACTAAACTGTAATGACTACCCCATCTTTATATCTTTCCTTATTCTAATTGCTAATGTGTGCCTTCACCCCCTTATTTAGCATGATTGTGGTTAGCATCCCCCCTCTGTCAGACTTATCGAACCTTATAAATAATAATTTATACCTGTAATAATACTATACTATATTTTATCATTTTTTTAAAGTCACAATTTCATATTTGTAATATTATTTTTAGTCGTCCATTTACTTGTAATATTACAAATATGAATGCTTGCTTCATTTTCGAAATTAATATTGATAAAATATTAATTCGAAGGTCTGAACAAGTTTTATGTATATTAAACCATCAGCTGTTCCAATATGATAAAGATATGACATTAGGGAGATAGCAGGTCTTTAGTTTGATTACAGCAATTAAAAGAAAAGATAAGAAAAAGGATTAAGGGCAAGCACTTAATTATCTATACATGCCTGCCCTCAATACTTATTATATAGCTCTGAATCTTGAATTACCTTCTTAGTCTGACATCTTTGCCGATTATGTCTTTTTAAACTTTAATTCAAGTCCGTTCTGTTTTAAAATAAAACCTGTTATTAGTCCCCTATCATCTTTTTCAAAAAACAAATCTGCTTCCACAATTTTGTAAAAGAACACTGTTTCTGATTGGGGATAGATTGCATATTCTTCCTGACCAGTCATTTGTGCATATAACTGGTTGTCTTTTCTTAATATATAATACTTAATCGCAGGATAATCAACATACTCATACTCACCTGTATACTTTTCCAAAAGTTCGGAATCCATATTTATAGCAGTTTTGGCTTCTGGAATTTCAACTCTCTCACCTGAAATTATTTTGTATAAGTTACCCTTGATTTGATATATATTTTGTCCTCCAGGCGACTTGTTTGTTAAAATAATAACCGTAGCATTCTTATCTACGGCTTTAGAAATAATCGAATTAAAACCAAAGCACCCCCCATCGTGATAGACTTCTTTGCCGTTTTCTCCCTCTGCAATCAACCATCCGTATCCATATGAAACTCCAGTATCTAAATTAAAATGTGGTGTAAATATTTCATCCATTGTCTCCTTGTTAATAAGCCTTTGTGTCTCAAGAGCCTGTGACCACTTATACATATCAAGTACTGTAGAGGTAAGATAGCCCGCTCCAAATGCCAGATTCAGCAGGTCATAGTCTTCTTCCACTCTGATATTCTCAAGAAATCCCATATATCCCTGTGAATTATACATTTGCTTGTCGTTCCGGTAGGAAGCAGTTGTATTATACATTTTTAAAGGCTTAAATATATTTTTTATCAAATATTCTTCAAGAGTAGTACCGGATACTTTTTCCACTATATATCCCAGCATCAGGTAACCTGTGTTTGAATACTCCCAAACAGCTCCCGGCTCATTTGCATAATCTTCGTTTTTAATAATGTTGATAATATTTTCCGGAGTTCTATCTTCCTTCTTCAAAGCTATTACTTTATTTGTAAGCTCAAAATCGCTGCGATAATAGCTTTTAATCCCTGAAGTATGTACTAGTAGTTGGTGCAACGTTACTTCATTTCCTCTTGGAAAATCAGAAATATACTTGGACAGCTTGTCATTTACATCAAGCTTTCCTTTCTCCTGCAGCTGCATAATTGCCATAGCTACAAACTGCTTTGTCATAGAACCTATAGGAAACCGTGTAAAAACGTTATTTCTTGTTTCATTTTCATAATCAGCCATACCAAATCCTTTTCTTAAGAGAACTCTCCCTTCTCTCTCAACCAGAACAGCTCCATGAAAGTTTCTATTTTTTTCTTCAGCCAGTAAATATGTATTTAGGTCCTTTATAATTTGTAAATCCTGGCTATCATAGTGCCCGTATTTCTTCCCTTTACCAAACAAATCATTTTTTTCTTCACTGTAAGCAAGAGCATTTGTTGTGATTAAGCTAAATACCACACAAATTGTTAATAAATAAGCAACTAACTTTTTCATCTGTAAGACCTCCCTTAAGTTATTAAAATAGTATAAAAGGATTATAGCACAATGGTATTATAAAGCAAGAATAATAAATACTTACATATTAGTAGGATAAATTACTTTTATAGCTCTCATGCTAAGAGTGGTTTATATTGTAATGTATAAAAATTCAATTTTATTCAACAAAAATTCAACTCCTGTTCAACTCGGCTCCCCATATCTTCTATTATAATATTGTTACAGGGTAATGTGTAAGGAAGACAAACTTTGCATTTATTTGGTTTTCAGCCAGGCGACCAGGGCATACCCTCCTCCAAAACGGCTTATGCAAAAGGTTTGCCTTATCTTCTGGAGCAGGAAACTTTTAGTTCAAATCGAAACAGGCATCAACCTAAAAGTTGACGCCTGATTTTTTATTCCTCATATGCTATATAAATAGTTACTTTATAAAATACTTGGGAATTATACTTTATACTACATACCTAATTGCATTTAATGAATTGAACCCATTTCTTCTGTTCAATGACCTTATCGTCTATAGTTTTCTTACTGTAATTTAGCTTCCCTCCCACTACCATATTTCTGTTCAGTACGTTATCGTTAGCTGTTTTAGCCTTTTCACCTGATTCTTCCCACAAGAAAGGTGATTTATTGGTTATTGCTGATGCAATTCTTACAGAATTTATTCTAAATTCCTTTCTCCTCATTTCCATTCTTACGTTTAAAAGCTCCTGGCTAAGGAATTGGTATATATCTTTGTCGCTTTTACCCATACTGTACTTCATATCTGTTACACTATTCCCTATATTATTCAGATAACTATCTTTTGTATTCTTTTCAGGAAATTTAACTATATCCCAGATCATGAATACAGCAGGATATATCTCAAACATACTGTCATTATCCTTTTCCCTCGATATAGGGGAGTATATGCCATTCTCGTCTATCCTAAGTATACGCCTTATTTCCTGCTCTTCTAAGGACATGTCAGTAAAAGTCAGTTTGTCGGTTTTATTCGTAATATCCTTAATAATCTGGTTTATAGCCCACTGCTTGCACTTAAGTTCCCTAACCTCATATAAATCTCCGGCAATTTCACTCATGGTCATTGACTTTAACACCCGTTTATTGGTAGATTTAATTCCCTGCAGATTTATAGTATATATGTGGTCAGGTATATATGAGTACAACCCGGTCTTAACTATTACTCCTTCTTCCGAAAACCTGTCATACAAATCCTTTGACAATCTGGCATTGATGTATGGAACATTTACATTACCTGAATTTACAAGGTTATAATCCCTGTAAATACATGCGTCCTTTCTTAATCCACTTACACTGTCAATAACCTCTCCAGGTATTCTGACCTTAATACCTACATTAAGTTTTTCACTGCCAATAGATATATTGGTCACCGGCAAAAGTCCGTTTTCCTGCCTTCTAAAGACAATATTGTCTTCTATTTGTTTTATATTCTGCGTTATTCTACGATATGGGGTGTTAACATCCCAGTATAGCTCACTGTCCTTATCTTCAATTATTCCAAGCAGTATTTCTAAAATACACAGTTTCTCTTTACCGGTTTCAACTATTGGATACCTGCCTTCTGCAAACCTCTTGGCTTTATTATCAAGAACCTCTGTAATTTTATTTATTGCATTACCCTTTTCAATAAAAGAGTAGCAGTTCTGAATCATCTTAAACAAGGCAGTATCACCTAGTGCTTTAACTATGAACTCCATATTGTCTATATCTTCCTCTTTAAGATAGTATCTTTCCAACGAATAGTAAAAGCTGTCCAAAACCTCCAAGTCATTAAGTTCTTTATCAAACTGTACTGAATATGATTCACTATCCACCTTTAAACTGTTTGAACTTATAACTGCATACAGATTGCCATCATTATTAATGCTTCTGGTACGTATTTGATTCTTCATCGTACTGTCTGATATGTTAAATATTGTACCTTCGCTGGTGGAAATATCAGCAGAAACTATTCTTTCACTGTTTACTTTGCTTATGATATCAAGGATAACATCTGAATAGTCTTTCACCTGGTCAATATGTATCAGTGTTCCACTGCCGGATATTTCTACAAGCTCTTTTAGAAAACTTCTATCATAATACTGGCCAAAGCCTACAGCGTTTAAGAATATTCCTTCCTTGTTACAAATCTCTGCTATTTTAAAGCACTTTTCTCTTTCTGTTTCTTCGTCCCATCTTCCAGGTACAAGGCATCCGTCTGTGAACAGAGCAATGTGATGCTTATTGCAAATGCTAGAGATAGTCTTACAGATTTCTATAGACTGTTCCAGGGGTTCTGACATTACTGTTACAGACTTTATATATAATTCCTCTTCAATTACATTCCACACATCTGCCATCTGATAGGATATTTCCTCACACTTTACACTGTTTATTATTCTTTTACTCTGGTTATGCCCTGAATAGGTAATAACGGAAACATAACTGTTTTGTATTTTTAACAAAGCTTTTAAAGTTGTTATGATTCTTTCCTTTAGTGTCTTTATGCTGGCAGTCATACTTCCTGAAACGTCTGCCAGCAAAATGTGATGATTAATGTAGTCCTGGTTTTTTACTTCAGGTATGATTTCAAAAAAACCTGCTTTTTCCTTTTTATCTTCTCTTATAAGTACTTCCTTGCAGCCTAAATACTTAACAATTGCCATTAAAACCCCCAATATTTAATATGAAAAAATATTCTGTTTAATCATATGCAGCCGTCATACAACTCTTGCCAATATTTGTATAGACCTTATACACAAGTAATTGATTTATGTTAAAAAGCACTAAGCGAATAAATTCTTACGAAAAATAAAAAATAAGAATAAGAAAAAGATAAGGAGTTTAATGAATATGGTCCAGATTATAACAAGAACAATATTTCTTACTTCCGCGGCTTATTTTACAGCCTTGTTTCTAACTAGACTGATGGGAAGAAAACTGGTATCACAGATGACTTTTTTTGACTTTGTTGTAGGCGTGGCCATAGGTTCGGCCATTGTAAATCTCTCCACCACACAGCAAAGCACTAATCTGTCTTCTTTTGTGGTATTGACTCTAATAGCGGTGTTTACATTGATATTGGACTTTGGTCATATAAAAAGCTTCGCCCTTCGAAAGCTTGTCGACTCTGAGCCTGTGGTAGTTGTTGAAAACGGGAAAATTGTGGATGGAAACATGAAAAGAATACGTATGAGTATGGGTGAGCTTATGATGAAACTAAGGGAAAAGAATGCCTTCAATATTGGGGATGTAGAGTTTGCGATTATGGAAACAGACGGGAAGATTTCTGTCGAGAAAAAATCTCAAATGCAGCCCTTGACTCCCTCGGATTTAAAAATACCTACATCCTACAAAGGACTCACTAAAGATCTGGTTATTGATGGAAAAATCATGCAGGAAAATCTAAGTGATGCAAATTTAAACGAACAATGGCTGCTAGACCAGCTTAAAGGTCATGGAGCACAAAACCCGGAAGATGTATTCTATGCAGGACTTGATACATCAGGAAACCTCTACGTGTCTAAAAGGCAGAACGCTCATGAAAAGGATGGAAAACACGGAATTGAATAAGGAGTGATATTATGGCAAAAAACAAGTTTAAGGGACGCTTTATGGCAATGCCGGTTGAGAAAAACGATACTGCTGCTTGGGCAAATATCGAAGAAACCAAACCTGTATCAAATGTAAACATACCTGATGAAGTGCAGATAAGAAATGCCAAGGAATATGTGGATACAAACCAAAAGTAATAAGTTTAAGGAAGGCATGTTGAAATGCCTTCCTTCTTAATATCTTTTATAAACTTTCCTGCTCTGCAAGCCTTTTATAAACCTTATATCTGTTCTTAGCGTGCTGCTCTGCCAGTTCAAACATCTCACCTGCAATATCCGGAAACACGTTCATAAGCTGTGAATACCGTACCTCACCATGAATGAAATCCTTAAAGGAGTTTGTTGGTTCCTTGGAATCCAGGATAAATGGATTCTTACCTTCTTTGGCAAGGTCGGGATTAAACCTGTAAAGATGCCAATAGCCCGCTTCAACAGCCCTTCTCTCTTCCATAATGCTAGTTCCCATTCCGGTCTTAATTCCATGACTAACACATGGAGAATAGGCTATTATAAGAGACGGACCTTTGTAGTTTTCAGCCTCCACAATAGCTTTCATGGTCTGGTTCATGTCGGCTCCCATGGCAATTTGGGCAACATAGACATACCCGTAGGTCATAGCCA
>JBMOLK010000155.1:0-1548 GCA_049325575.1 Bacillota bacterium
AATCATTATTTTTGATATAATCCATAATTTTTTCATAAATCTATAAATATTTTATTTTCAACAAGTTATAAAATCTAAATATTATTAACACAATGATTATTGTGTTTCCTGTATACAGGAAAATAGTCCTCGATGCTCGATGCTTAATATAGGTAAAGGATCCAGTGTTCCGTATCGAATATCCAGTATCGAGCCTTATATAACATTCTCGCGGATAACGCAATGCGGGGTAATAGTATAAAAAAAAGGAAAGCCGAAAATCGACTTTCCCTTTTTTATCTGAGATAGTTGACTAAACTTCTTAATTACTCAACCCGTTTCCTGAACTTCGCTGAGATACAAGCGTTAAAGCCTCTTACGGTAGCGGCTCCCTGTCCTTTCTTGATGCCTGCCTTGCAGGCACTTACCGCTTTCTTGAAGTCATCAGTGTATCCAGCCAAGTGAGGAGGGGTAACACCTTTTGGAAAACTTGCTCTCTTAATAGTCATTTTCTGCTTTGCCCAGGGAACAGAATTCTGAGCTACTGCACGACTTAAATCACTCAACGGAATAGCTGCCATTTTTTAATACCTCCTATCGTCATAGTTTTTAGACTTAAACAGCCTAAATTTTTGTCTATTTTGCCTATGACTTCAAAGAGTCTTAATGGCAATTAAATCTTATGGACCTCACGAGCCTCTACGATCTTCCTATAGACATTTTCATTATATCATACTTTGTTTTCTATGTCAACTGCTTTTTTTAATGTCATGTCTAAATCTATTCCCTGTTTGCTAAAAAGGCTTAATTCTTCATTGGGTACATTCAACTCTTTAGCTAAATCTCTTAAGCTCATTTCTCCTTTACTGAACTTTTCGGCTATTTCTTTACAGTCATCTTTTTTACAATGATCCTTAATTAGCATTCCACCAGCTACGGATATTTCACAAGGAAGGCATCTTTCTTTATTCATTTTTTAGCATTTCCTTTCTTTTTAAATTTTCTGTTTACACCTATCTTTGTTGTAATCACGGTCTTTTCTACGGTATTAATTGCACCGCAGGACCTGCATTTTATTTCTATTTTGCCAATTAACATAGCTTCCTTAAGTAGCAATCTCCCACAACCAATACAGTGAAGTTCTGCTAATTCAGATTGAGCGCCAATCTCCTCAATTTCTTCTGTAGCTTCTATTTCTTCTGGTGACTTAGTTTTTGGCATTACGTCTATCTCCCTTATTTGTCAAGAGTTGTCCACATAATGAATAATCAAATTTGATACTTCAATTATACACTATTTACGAAAAAATGTCAAGAAAAGACAGATAGTTCTTGACAAAAGCTTACTGTAATAGTATAATATAGATTGCATGGGTGAAGTGACTACTTTCCACTGAAAGGAACACTAATCTTGGCTGAAGCTAAAGAAGAAAAGAAGTTCGCCTGTTCTATTTGCGGAGCCGAATATAAATCTCAGTTTGGATTGAACGGTCATTTTCGCAAACACATTGAGCTATTCAAGGAACCTAATGGAACTTGGAATTTTAATAAGTTACCAGATGTTTCCGAA
>JBMOLK010000156.1:0-7025 GCA_049325575.1 Bacillota bacterium
TTATGCATATCCTCAACCTTCAGCACCTACGGGTTATAGTACAGCAGGTAGTATTTATTTTGACTCAGGACTTGCCAAGTTTCGATTTCATAATGGAACAAGTTGGGAGTCAATTATAGATTGGACTGTTGACCAAGGAACTACCAATATCCACGATGGAAATATTACCGCAACCGCCGTTACACAATACCAAGGAAGTATTAATCATAATAGCCTTGCTGGCTACGTTGCAAATGAGCATAGAGACTGGACGACTGACCAAGGTGGAGCTGATATACATCAAAACAATATTATCCAAGCAGCTATTACCCAACATCAAACTGCAATTGACCATAATCAATTATTAAATTATGATATAGCACAACATAGAGTTATCAATGACGCAGGAGTATCAGCTACTGAATTATGGTCATCATCTAAAATAAATAGTTTAATAGGTGGTGCAGGACAAGCTAATACCGCAAGCAGTGCGGGAACTGGAGTTAGTTTATTTTACCAAAAGAGTGGCATAGATTTACAGTTTAATGCTTTAAAATCAAATAATACTTTATTATCTATAGCATTAAATGGCACTACACATGATATAGAATTTACCGTAAATGAAGCAAATATTAATCATAATAATTTAACTAATGTTGGAACAAACGAACACTTAGACTGGACAGTTGATTGTGGAACTAAAGATATTCACGCTAATAATATTCCAGTAACAGCAGTTACTCAGCACCAAGGGAGTATTAACCACGACGCTCTAACTGGTTTTGTAGCTAATGAACATTTGGATTGGAGTACAGATTGTGGTGCTGTTGATATACACGCTAATAATATTCCAGTAAATGCAGTAACTCAACACCAAGCAAGTATTAATCATGACGCATTAGCTGGTTTCGCAGCAAATAAACATTTAGACTGGACTATTGATTGCGGTGCTAATAATATCCACGATGCTAATATTTTAGCTTCTTCGATAACTCAACATCAAGCAAGCATTAATCACGATGCCTTAACTGGTTTTGTAGCTAATGAGCATCTGGACTGGACGCTTGACCAAGGAACTGCCAATATTCACGATAACAATATTTTAGCAAGTTCAATAACCCAACACCAAGCAAGTATTGACCACGATGCTTTAACTAATTTCGTAGCTAATAAGCATCTGGACTGGACAGTTGACCTTGGAGCTACTAACATTCACGATGGTAATATTACTGCAACAGCTATAACGCAACATCAAGGTAGTATTAACCACGATGCCTTAACTGGATTTGTAGCAAACGAACACTTAGATTGGTCAGCAGACCAAGGAGCTACTAATATTCATGACGGTAACATTACCGCAACAGCAATTACTCAACATCAAGCGAGTATCAATCATGATGCATTATCTGGATTTGTAGCTAATAAGCATTTAGATTGGACTACCGATTGTGGTGTTAATAACATTCACGATGCCAATATATTAGCAAGTTCAATAACCCAACATCAGGCAAGTATCAACCATGACGCTTTGTCTGGCTTTGTAACAAATGAACATTTGGATTGGACACTTGACCAAGGAGCTGTTAATATCCACGATGGTAACATTACGGCAACGGCTGTTACTCAATATCAGGCAAGTATTAACCATAATGCTTTACTTAATTATAATGTTGCAAATCATAGAACAATAAATGATACTGGCACAACTACAACAGATTTATGGTCTGCTTCCAAGATAGCTTCTGAAATATCCAGCGCAATAAGCACTGGTGAAGCAAATACGATGTCAAATGCTGGAACTGGCATAGGTATTTTCTATCAAAAGTCTGGTGTTAATCTCCAATTAAACAATATTAAATCTGAAAATAATTTATTAACTATTGCATTAGATAATGTTACTCACGATGTAGAATTAACAGTAAATGAAGTAAATATTGACCATAACGCATTAAAGAATTATGATAGTGCTAATCATAGAGACTGGAGCGTTGATCAAGGTGGTTTTGATATACACGATAATAATGTGCCTCTTTCTGCGGTTTCACAACACGAGCCTAATATAAACCATAATAATTTAAAGAATTATCTTGTTGAAGAACATAGAAAATTAGATGATGCTTCATCAACTACAACTAATCTATGGTCAGCTTCTAAAATAGCTTCTGCGATATCCAGTGCGATAAGTACTGGCGAGGCTAATACAGCAAGCAATGCAGGAACAGGAAATAGTATATTTTATCAAAAAAGTGGAGTTAATTTATTATTTAATGGTCTTAAATCAACCAGTAATAAATTAACTGTTAATACAAATGGAACATCTCACGATATAGAGTTTACTGTAGTTGACTCCAATATTGACCATGATGCTTTAACTAATTTTGCAGCTATTGAACACTTAGATTGGACTACTGACTGCGGTGCGAATAATATTCATCAAAACAATATCACTGCTGCTTCAATTACTCAACATCAGGCAAGTATTGACCATGATGCTTTAACTAATTATTCCGCCATTAAACATCTTGATTGGACAATAGATTGTGGTGTCAACAATATTCACGATGCTAATATTTTAGCAAGTTCAGTAACACAACATCAAGGCAGTATTAATCACAATGCTTTATTAAATTATGATGTAGCTGAACATAGAAAAATAAATGATGCCGGTACAAATACAACCGATTTGTGGTCTGCTTCTAAAATAAATTCAATGGTTCGAGATTGGACTATTGACCAAGGTGCTAATGATATACATCAAAATAATATACCACAAGCAGCAGTAACACAGCATCAAGCCGCTATTGACCATAATACTTTAACGAATTATGAAGCAAATAGACATTATAAAGTGGATGACACAGTTACCACAACTACTAATATTTGGTCAGCCACTAAAGTCAATAGTATGTTGGGTGGAGCTGGTGCATTCATAGTAGATAATGATAGTGACACTATAATACAAGTTGAGGAAACCGCAGATGATGATACTATAAGATTTGATGCAAAAGGTATCGAAGTAGCTACAATAACCTCAACAGAAATACATACTACAATCCCCATAAGACAAGATGTAGCTACTCAATTTAAAGAATTACTTACTTCTCCTACTGCCGTCTCTGGACACGGTTTATTATATGCCAAAAATGATAATATGTTATATTTCCGAGCTTCCGATGGTACTGAAACTAACGTATTAACCGTAGGAACTGGTGAAAATAACGTAGGTGAAAATGTTGGTACGAGTCCCGATGCAGCTATATATAAAGGTAAATCGGGTATTAATTTACAATTCAATGGACTTGAAAGTACTCATACAGGTATTAATGTAAGCAATAATGCAACAACTAATAACGTAGAATTTAGAATAGTAGAAGCAAATGTTGACCACGATTTATTGAAAAATTTCTTAGCTCTTGAACATTTAGACTGGACTACAGATTGTGGTGCAAATAATATTCACGATGGAAATATTCAAGCAAGTTCAATACAACAACATTATTCAGTTATAGACCACGATGCTTTAATGAATTTTGCAGCAAATGAACATTACCTTCAATCTGCTATTACTACAGTTGGAACAGTTACCGCTGGTAATGTTACACAGGTAGTCGACGCTGCAACAGATACTTTAGCTGGAAAAATAGAATTAGCTACAGCAGCAGAGGTACAAAGTGGTTCTGATGGTACAAGGGCAGTTACTCCCGATACCTTAAGACAAAGTTATGTAGCTAAGAAAAGCGTTTCCTTGATGCTTGTAGCTGCTGGTACTTCTTGTGTAGCTCAAGATGGAGCAGGTTATTTAGTTATACCCGAAACTGTAAATGGTATGAATTTAGTAAAGTGCCACGCAAAAGTTATTAGTTATGGTACTGGTACTAATACAATGGATATACAATTTCATAATATGAGAACTGGTGCTGATATGCTAACTACTAAAATAAGCATAGATACCGCCGAAACTGGTAGTGAAACAGCTGCAACATCTTATGTTATCGATTTAACTCACGATGATGTTCAAGAATATGATACTATAAGAATAGATGTAGATAGTGTACATAATACTACCGCAGCAAAAGGACTTATAGTTACTTTAATTTTTGCTAAACCATAATTTAAAGGAGATTTACAATGGCTATAGACCTTATAGAAAAACTAAACATAACCCCAACGGTACAAGAAGATACTCATAGCTTGTCTTCTCAAGGCGATTTTGAGGGTACGGGTGCTAATCTTATTAAAGGTAAAAATTATGACACTACTTCTGTTTCCGGTTCAATTAAAGCAGCACTTGTAGACAGTTATTATCAAGAGTCTTCTTTAATATATTTACCTCGTCAAGATATGACTACACCAGTTAAGACTTATTATGGATATACTCATAAATCTGGAAGCGGTGATGTAGTTACACTTATGCGAAGCGGGTCAACTCAAACTATTGACACTGAAAATACAATAAGTGCTTGTTGGAAAGAGTCAAAAACTGACTTTGATGCTGGTACAATGAGTAATATTGAAAATATCGCTACTAAAGGTTTTGCTACAGGTGTTTGTAATTTTTCTGGTGATAGTTATCTAAATCAAATTAATACAATAAATAATCCAACGGGAAATAACTGGACAGGACACACTTTAGCAGTAGATAAGGGTGCGGGAACCACGGGATATAATTCTCTGCATAGCGCTAATGCTGCAGTAATAAAAGATGGCTTCACATATAAAATGTGGTATACAGGTTCTAACGGGACAAACGAAAGAATACTCTACGCGACTTCCACGGACGGGGAAAGCTGGTCAGGACATACCTTAGCAGTTAATATAGGTGCAGGAACTACAGGATATAATTCCGTATATAGCTGTGTTCCTACAGTAATAAAAGACGGCTCCACGTACAAGATGTGGTACTCAGGCTCTGATGGTGCAAATCAAAGAATACTCTACGCAACTTCTGTAGATGGAAATAACTGGACAGGACACACTTTAGCAGTAGATAAGGGTGCAGGAACTACAGGATACAATTCTGCGTTTAGCTGCAACTGTACAGTAATAAAGGATGGTTCCACATTTAAAATGTGGTACTCGGGTTATAACGGCGTAGACCAAAGAATACTTTATGCAACTTCTGCGGATGGGGAAACTTGGTCGGGACATACATTAGCAGTTAGCATGGGTGCAGGAACCTCGGGATATAATTCTGTGTACGTTTGTGCTCCTGTGGTAATAAAGGATGGTTCCACATATAAGATGTGGTACACAGGTTACAATGGTACAAATGAAAGAATATTGTATGCAACTTCCACGGATGGAGAAAACTGGACAGGGCATACTTTAGCGGTTAATATAGGCTCAGGAGCCACGGGGTATAATTCTGTGCACAGCTGTGCTCCTACGGCAATAAAAGATGGTTCCACGTATAAAATGTGGTACGCAGGTTATAATGGTACTAATCTTAGAATACTTTATGCTTCTGGTGTTAATAATTATTATACAAATGGTTATTATACAATAGATATAAATTGTACCAGTTCTTATTTAACAGATTATTATGTTTTGCATACTGATATTGTCGGAGGTACAAGTTTAACAATTCAAGAAAAAGTAGCAGCTACGCAAACTGATTTGGATGCTGCAACATATAATACAGCACAATCTCTTACTAAAACAGGAAATAATCAAGTCAATGCTATAAAAGTGGAAGGAAGCTCTGCTAATATATGGAAAAGAGTGAGAATAAATTTTACTTCAGATAATACAGGTACGGCAGTTGTAAGAAGTATTGGATTAGTTTTGCAACCAACTAACTGGGAGAGATGTGTTGATGTTAGTGTAACTACAACTAATGCTAAAAACTTAGCTCTCAATAAGTATCAGCAACTTATTCTTTGTGGAGCTAATACTCAAACTGCTACATATGAAGTAACGCAAGTAGATATTTTAGTTAAATATTTTTTAATAGATTTATATAATGCTTCTTTAAATCCAAACAGAATATGTCATTGTAAAAAAATAGTATTTTGTACGGATAATCCTGTTTATGCTATTGCGAGGGCAGCGGAAACATCTGCTTACGATAGAACCAAATTTTCCGATAGAACACCTGTTCAACAAAATACTATCACATCTCCAGATGAATGGTATTACGATGGAACGGGAGAAGCAGGAAGTCATTTTAGGGCTAATATAACAGTTGTTTCGCCGGCCATAGCAGATGCTTATGTTTATGCAACTAATCCTACTCAAGTATATCATAGATTGTATAAAGAAGATGCAGTAACTGAATTACCTACTACAGGTTCGGGATTAGATTTAGAATACACTGAAGATTATCTTAGTTTTAATGTAGATGATATAGCTAATGATAATATTTATTCCCCATCGGAAACTGGTAGAATAAGAGTAATAAAAAATATTCACACTGCTAATTTAACTAATGTTCAATTAGTTTTAAAAGGAAATGGAGCGCGATTTCTTCAAGGTAGTTCCACGGGTACAGGTGGTTGGGTTACCTTTGCTGATGATGGTAGTGTAGCATTAACTCTGACATCTTCAATAGCTCCTAATGCGACGCAAAATTTTTATATTAGAGCGAATGCAGATGCAACCGCCACAGTAGGTACTTATACTATTGTTTATGATTTACTTTATAATATAGTGATGTAGCTTCAGAGAGTGTAGGTTATTATGGATGTAAGACAATATGCTGGAAATAGTCTTCAATATAGAGTTACTCATATTTGTTTTGATATAAAATGGGTTGGGGCAAATAGTCTTCAATTTAGGGTACCCCAAATAGTATACAACACAAGGGTTTTCAGTAAAGGTAGTTTTCAATATAAAATAACAGAAGCTCCCACCGCTGTATTCACTCCCATTATAGCGTGGTGGCATTAAGGAAGGAGGTGGTTAAAAAAAATGAATGGCACTATTAGAGGACATCAGTTGCATTCTACAGTAGCTGGAAATAATATGGCTTGGCAGGCATTGGGCAATGGGGAATATGCCTTAAGTTCCACTGCTGGTGGTGTTACTTTAAACAAAGTTGATTTAAC
>JBMOLK010000156.1:7125-12330 GCA_049325575.1 Bacillota bacterium
AGTTGATTTAACACCATTTCAAACTCGCACAGGGCACATATTGGTTACAGGTGAAACTTTAGAAATATGGTATTACTAATGTCTGAGGGGAGAGCTTTATAAGCTTTCCCTTGAAATATTAGAAAGGATAAATTAATGGCACAACAAACCTTAACAGGCACAATGCAGAAATACGAAGAAACTGTAAGCTATACAGGTGGAAGTATAATTGGGTATGGTGGAAGTTATAATTATACCGTAAACGATGGAATAAAACCCAGCACTCAAACGGTAAGTACTACAAGCGGCAATAAACAAATATATCAACCAACTTTATTAATACATCATCCCATTATAACAGCGAATAATATTGCTTTTGGTAATGCCGTTGTAAATAAAAGTATTTATATAGATACTTCAGATGTTATGATAAAGACATACATGAGGTCAGGTAATCATCCTAATCCGGTGGATTATACTCAATGTTGTTCTTTGACCGCCTCTCCTTTTATTTATTATAATCAACAAACTGACCATTCTTTATCAAATACTTGGCAAGTATATCATAGCGCTCACGGTACAATAGATTTAGTATTTATAAATTCATATATTAATATAGGACAAGTTAATTTTTATTCATATCATTCGGGAAATACTACAACACACGAAACACGTTCAATAGTACCGCCTTATGATAATTCAAGTTGGTTTACTTGGTCGTCTTTTATAAAAGTAATAGACCAGAATGCTGAATATACAGCAGTTTCAATTGATGCTAATACACAAAATACAACCTTAAATATAGTTGGTTACGGATGGGTAGAGAGGGCAACAGGTTGGACTAAATTATATCCTATAGAGGAAATAGATAATGTTCCCCAAGATAAATATTATCAAATGGTTACTATAGGGCTTTTTGCTTTACATAATAATACTTCATATAATTTATCAAATTATGTTGAAAGTTTACCATATAAAATAACAGATGTTTCGGGTAAGAAATCTTATTATTATTTAGATTTAGGCAGTATATATCATATAGATAGAACTCAATGTACTTCTTCGGAAGCTGTACCTACAATATATACACAAACCGATACTATAGATATGAATTACGCAACAGCACAAACATTAACTTCTGAAGGAAATAATATTTATGCAACTAATAATGATTTATTTTATCGTTATGTTATTTTAAATAAAACTACCAATCCAACAACTGATTGGAAAATGACAACCAAAGAGCCAAGAGGAAATCTTTATGGATTATATAAAGATGATGGGGTTACTGAAGTTTCCGTTGTTAATAATCAATATACTGAAGATGCAGCCAGTTTTAATATAACTGATACAAGAGGTGATGGTCAATATACACCCGCTTCATCGCCATATAGAAAAAGATATTTTAAAGCATTAAATTATAATTTAGAAAATATTTATGTAACTTTTACAGGAAGTGGTTCAGAATATATAGAAATAAGTACGGATTTACGTACGTGGACACAAGTAACCAGTGGTACAAAAATATTGCTTATAAGTAAATTAAATGCAACCGAACAATTTATAATATATTTCCGTGTTAAATCTCTTATAAATTGTCCTACTGGGGAAAAATCTATTTCTTATACATTTGATTTTGAGGGGGTTGTTTAAATTATAGTAAAAGGCTCGGACAAAATACAAAATGTAAAAAATAATTGTAACTCTAATGATATCAGTTGAATAGAATGATTAAAGAAAAAATAAGCTAAATAGCCTATTATCAGACTTAAAGTGAATTATAAACAAAAAAATTGTGAGATTTAGGGGGGGTTTTTGGGGCATAAAAATAAATACCCTATGTTTTATATCTCCACAAGAAAAAAGACCCCGATTTAGGGCGATTTTAGGGGTGGGAAGGTAAGTACAATGTTATCAGAAATAAATAAAAAATGCAAAATTTGCATAGAAGATTGTAAACAATTTAAACAAATTAAAATAATAAAATGTCCCTTTTTTTTAAAAATAGAGAAAAAGAAAAATGATTAACAAAAGAAAATATTATATAGAAAACTTTATAGGTGGTATTAATAGAGAAGTATCGCCTTTTAAACTAAGACCTGAACAATGTTATAATGCTGAAAATGTTTTCAGTAAGGATGGTTCTTTGGAAGTTTTAAAAGGAACTTCTGATAGAACCTCTTCAATAACATTGACCGATACTTTCACAAAGGCACATTATTATAAAGAAGGTGAAATTATCTTACAGAATGGTTCAAAGGTTTATTTGATTTCAACAACCGCTGAAACAGATATAACAAATGCAACACATACTCCTTCAACAGTTTTTGGTTATTCGGCTATTTTGAATGATAAGTTTATATTAACCAGAGAAGGTAAGCCATTAGTATATGACCCTACTTCTTCATCTATTACTTTTGAGATAAGCGATACAAATTGTCCCCCAGCTATTTACTGTGAGTCATTTGAGAATATAATGTTTTTAGGTAATGATATAACAGGAAATTTACAAAGTAGAATATACTATTCTGCCTTTAGAGACCCAACTACTTGGGATGTTAGTTTTTATATAGATATAGCCGAGGATAAAGGTGGGAAAATAACAGGATTAAAAAAATTTGGTAATTATTTAGTTATCTTTAAATCAAATGGAATATTTACTGGACAATTTTCCGGTGATGTTGAATTACCTTTAACTTTATCAGCTGTTTCAAATATAGGTTGTAAGGGTGGAGATAGTATTGTAGTTTATGAAGATATTTTATTCTTTCAAGGCTTTGATGGAATTTATCAAATGGATTATAGTTTTAATCCCATTAAAATATCCGAACCAATAAGACCATTTCTCGAGGCGATGATATGAAAGTAAAGTATAGCGATAGTGGTAGTTTTAAATATACAGTAGTTGACCCCGTTCTCACGGTAAATATATCGCCGGCGTGTTCTTCTGTTCACTTACCTCAATTTAATCAAATATGGTGGTATTATGGAGATACGGCATTAGGGTTTAACTATTTGCATAAAGCTTGGTGGAAATTTAAATTTTCATTTCAAATTAGACATATTTGTTATTATCAAAATTTATATACCGAAGAACTACCTTTGATTATAGGAGATAGTAAAATAAAAAACCTCAATCCAACCACTACTACCACTAAATTAAGTGCTTTTTATGAAACAGGTAAAATGAATTTTGCTAATCCCGATAATAAAACTTTAACTGAATGTTATATAGTTTCAAAAGAAACTACAACAAATGCAGCTACTACAGTAACAATAGGTTCTAATTCTTTTACTTTACAAAATATAAATTTAGCAGAAGTTGTAGAAAAAGATTTATACGGAGAAGGAAAGAATTTCACACTTAGAATAGCGATAGCGGATACTTATACTACGCCACCTTGTATAGATAGTGTAGCAATTCAGTATCAAGCGAGAAGAATATGAAACTTAATTTTCCAGTTAAAAAGATTAAAGATGTATCAGTTCAAACGAACTTTTTGTATTTAGAAAATTTCTTTGATGGACGAAAACTACGATTAACTAATCAAACAAGTTTTCCTAAAAACCCAATAAAAGGAACTATTATTCTTAAAGAAGACCATCTCTATATTTATATAGATACTTGGAAACAAATAATATAAAGGAGAAATACCTATGGCTAAATTCTTTAGAAAATTAGAAAAAGGAATTAAGAAAGTAGCTAAAAAAGGTGAAAAGCTTGTTAAAAAAGCAGCAAAAAATAAAATTGTAAGAGGTATAGCAGGAGCAGCACTATTAAGTTCAACACTCGGATTAGGATTAGGTGGAAAACTACTTGGGGCAATGGGAAAAGCTGGAAAAGCACTTGGGATAGCAAAAGCTGGAAAAACAGCTGCAATAGCAGGAAAAGCTGGAAAAGCACTTAAGATAGCAAAAGCTGGAAAAATAGCTGCAGCAGCAGGAAAAGCAGGGAAATTAGCAAAGATAGCTAAAACAGCTTCGACAATATCCAAGTTTTTACCTGCAATATCAGTAGGAGCAGAACTAATCGGAGGAAGACAAGCACGAAAAGCTGAAGAAAGATTTCGCAAAGAACAAACGGGTTTACAAAGAGAACAATTAGGCTTAGAAAAAGAATTAGGTGAAAGTAGATTAGGATTAGAAAGAGAACAACAGGGCTTAGAAAGAGAATTAGGTACAGGTAGATTAGGATTAGAAAAAGAGCGACTGGGTTTGGAAAGAGAATTAGGTACGGGTAGATTGGGGTTAGAAGAAAGACAACTGGGTTTAGAAAGAGAATTGGGTACGGGTAGATTAGGGTTAGAAAGAGAACGATTTGGATTAGAGAAAGCAATGGTTCCTTTCCAACAAGCTCAAGCCGAAAGACAATTAGAGTTAGCTCAATTAGGTAGGATGGGTGAATTGGAAGCAGCAAGATTTGGTCGAGGTCAAGCTTTAGCTCAAGCTCAAGCTGCTCAACAATATTTACTCCCCGAACCACAACAATCTGTTTTGGTAAATCCTTTAGTACAAGAAGCAATGAGACAAACCCAAGGAGCCTTACAGCAAGCTGGTATGGCTACAGCAGGTATGGGTGGCATTAGAGCACAGGAAGCTTCTTTAAGAGCCTTAGCTCCTGTAGTACAACAAAGAGAGCAATTGGATTTACAAAGAAGAATGGCATTAGCTCAAATGGCAGCACCAGCAAACTGGCAAGAAAGAGCTTTACCAGAATTAAATTATAGATTACCACGAATAAGTATATAATTTATAAAGGAGAGTATGATGGCTATCCAAAAAAAGATTAAAAACATTGCTGGTGGTTTAGCAAGTTTGGGCATAGGTGGCTCGGCTGGTGTGTACGGTGTTACTCCAGAAGAATATGCTCAAACAATGGGTTATAACGCTCCTCAATATAAATGGTTAAGTAATCTGGGTCAAGTTATTGCATCGGGATTAAGAGCGTATGGACGAGGTAGATATGGCATAGATGTCGGAGAGAGTATAAGAGAAGAATTTATGAGGAAGCAAGCATTGCTTAGAGAACAAAGAGAAAGAGAGCGATTAAAAACATATTTAGGTATTACCGAGGACTTACCTTTAAAAGTTTTACAAACAGGTGCAAAAGCTAAAATTGAAAAAGGAGAAGATTTAAAAAGGCAACAAGCAAAAAAGGAACAATTAGCAAAATTTTTAGGTACTACTGAGGACTTACCTGTAGAGGCTTTGGAAAAAGGTGCAGAA
>JBMOLK010000157.1:0-1545 GCA_049325575.1 Bacillota bacterium
AAAATTCAGTTTTGAAAAGAGCCGAAAAACGGAGGTGATTGTGATGAAGATAAATATCTTCAAGAATGTAAGAATAGGGTTGTTAATAGGAGGATTGCTTTTCTTAAGAAGCGGGGAGGTGTTTGCTCAGCATAGGTTTTTGAGCTTGGGGTATAGCCATCCCAACTGTGTAGGTGTGCAATACCTCGATGTAAAGGGTAAATTCTTCGTTGAGATAAATGGTGGCGTAAAGGATGATGATTCTCTTAAAACAAACCTTTATGGTGTCAAGGGGAATTATTATTTTTCTCTACCGCCCATTCTTTCTCAAAAAGATTTTAACCGCAGTAATAAACGAGCGACCTTTATAGGGATTGATGCTCGTTATATTGCGACCAAAGATAATGTAGGAAAAGCAACAGGGTTTTTAATTAGACCGAATGTGGGGGCAGAATATTTTCTGGCCAGGAATTTTTCTATTGGAGCTGAAATAGGGCCTATCTATGTTAGCTTAACAGATGAAAAGACTGGAATAAGAGAAAGTTTGTTAACCCCCGCAATCGGAAGCTTCTTTGTGAGGCTTCGAATATTATAGGAGGTGATAAAGATGAAGATTAGAATATTGAAGATGATTAGGTTTGTGGCAGTAGGATTTTTTTGTACCTCTGTTTATTCAGTTTCTTTTTTCGATGATTATTGGACAATAATTAAAGAAACAAAAGATAATTTGAATAAAAAAATTGAGGAGGCAAAAAATCCAGAACCGCCACAACCACAGCCGTCGTTAAACCATGCACCGTACCCAGCGTCCAATCCTAATCCAGCTGATAATGCGACAGATATTGGTACAACTAATATCATACTGAGTTGGACAGGTGGCGATCCTGATGGAGATACGGTAAGGTATGATTTGTGGTTTGGGACTGAAACCCTTTCCAAAATAGAAAGTCAATTGACTAACACTTTCTATAATATTCCCTTACTCGTTGCGAGCACCACCTATTTCTGGAAAGTAGAAGCAAAGGATGAGCATGGGAGTAGTTCCGCAGGACCTATATGGCAATTCCAAACCAAAATCCCACCACCACCACCGATCCCGAAACCTGAAATTGTTCTTTCCGCCAATCCGACGGAAATTTATGTCGGAAGCAGTTCAATACTAATCTGGACATCAACAAATAGTTCCAGTGTATGGATCACTGATATCGGTTGGGTACCATTGAGTGGCAGTCAGACAATAAGTCCGCTTACCAGTACAACCTATGTTGCAATTGCAACAGGACAGGGAGGGGGGACAGCGACGAGTATGGTGACGATTAACATAATATTCCCGCCACCACCGCCATCGAATCAAGCACCAGTGGCGTACATCGACAGCATAAATCCAAACCCAGCGACAGTAGGGACGACTGTCAACTTTGCCGGTTATGGAAGTGATACTGATGGAATGGTAACCACATACAGTTGGGTTTCTAATTTGGCAGGGTGGTTGAGTAATAGTCCAATCTTCTCCACTTCTATACTCTCACTTGGAACTCATACCATTAGTTTCCAAGTACAAGATGA
>JBMOLK010000158.1:0-1541 GCA_049325575.1 Bacillota bacterium
AATGAAATACTGGAACGAGAAAGTTATCTGGAAAAAGAACTGCTAAAGATTAAAAAGGAGTTTGGAGATCATTTATCAGTAGCACATAACTGATGATGCAGCACAAAAGGTCTTAAAGAACAGAATCAAAGGGAGCAACCCTTGCTCTTGCCCAGAATAAAAGGGTATAATCAAGCACTGCCCCTTTAAGACACAGCGAACCTGAATAGTTACTCCAATTAGGATATGATTGAAATCAAATGTCTTTGCGGCGACGATAAATTTTTTGAGGTAATCTTCGAGCAAAATTTTATCGAAGAGGAGCTTTCTCCATCCAATTTTGAAGCTCGCGGTAAATACGACCTTGGGATGAGGCATATGCATTACCGCATTTTAAGATGTAACCGATGCGGACAACTTTATTCCAATCCTATTTTGGAATTGGAAAAAATTGAAGAATTATATGCAGCCACCTCCCAAGAAAACTATGGGGATGAATCAAATAACATCGTCAAGTCCTATTTCAAGCCACTTCTGAAGTGGCAGCACCTCCTAACGGAGAAAGAGGCTGTTCTGGAAGTTGGCTGTGGGGGGGGGATATGCCTTAGAGCCTTTCGGGATATGGGTTTTAAAAAACTAATCGGAGTTGAACCAAGTAAAAAGGCTGTAGACCAAGCCGAACCGGATATCCGGGATTATATTCACAATACGATCTTCGAGCATACCTCTTTTGAACCATCATCCCTTAACCTGATATGTGCCTTCCAAGTACTGGATCATTTCCTCGATCCAGCAGCTACCATGCAACGATTTCATCAATTATTGAAGCCTGGTGGGTTGTGCTACACTATCATCCACAACGAAAAAGCTCTCCAAGTCAAATTATTCAAAACCCAGTCTCCGATCATTGATGTCTCTCATATTTACTACTTTAACAGGAAAACACTACGCTGTATTTTTCTTCAATCTGGTTTCGAAGTGGTAGATATTTTTCACATCTGGAACGCTTATGCCATTAACACCTGGTTGCGGATGGCTCCTATTCCCTTCAAGGAAGGGATAACCAGATTAATGAACAATCTCGGGTTAGGTAATATGATAATTAGTATTCCTGCCGGCAATATCGGCCTCATCGGCAGGAAAAAAGATACTATCCTTTAATTTCATCCTACATTTCGCACTCATCCACTAAGGAAATAACATTTTTTAACCTCCTGATTTTCTCTTCGTGTCCTAACATATTTAACAACGATGAACAGGCGATATTTTATAACCTAAATTCCCGAAAGAGTTACAACTATATTTTATAAGTTGTTTGAAAGTAAAGAGTTAAATGTCAAGCATAGTTATAATAGTACTATAAGTATGCTTTTGTAAATTTCTTTGATAATTCAAGAATTAATCACCATAGTTATATAAAACATGGGAATTTAGGTTATAAGTTACCAGATCTAAAAGAGTCCATTTATGGTTAGTCTTTCCCGCAGCCATTAATGGAGTTCTTTGAATCCATTTATTAGGGCATCTATTATCCCTAAGTTTTAATCCACCGTGTGGCTTAC
>JBMOLK010000159.1:0-12263 GCA_049325575.1 Bacillota bacterium
TGGGCACTATAATAGGTGGAACTGCCGGAATTTTTGGAGGCTTAATTGACGAAATTTTAATGAGAATAACCGATATTATGTATTCAATACCAAACCTCATAATTATTATACTTCTTTCTATGGTCATGGGAAGCAGCCAGCTTGCTATTATACTTGCTCTTTCAATTACCGACTGGACCGGAATGGCCAGGGTAGTAAGGGTGCAGACCTTGCTTTTGAAGCAAATGGAATTTATCCAGGCAGCCAGGGTCTTAGGTGCAGGTAAGATTCGCATCATGACCAGACATATCCTCCCCAACTGTTTTGGACCTGTCCTGGTGAATTTTATGCTTGGGATCCCTGGTGCTATTTTTGCTGAAAGCACATTAAGCTTTCTCGGGCTGGGGATAAAGCCTCCCGGAGCAAGCTGGGGCACTTTGGTAAATGAGGGCTTTAGTCTTTCCAATATTACCTACTATCCCTGGGTTATACTAATACCTTTATGCTTTATAGGTCTTACAATGATCAGCTTTAATATATTAGGAGATGCCATAAAAGATGCACAGGATTCAAAGTCTTAAAAGGTGGTTTTTTCTATGGATACACTTCTTCAAATCTATGATCTTTCATTACGTTTTAAGGATAGGAAGATACTTAGCGGTATAAACTTAAATGTCTTTGAAGGAGAAATTCTCGCCATAGTGGGTGAATCGGGCAGTGGCAAAAGCATGCTTGCAAGATCAATACTAAGGCTGAATAATCCGGACAAGTTTAAGCTTGAGGGAAAAATGCTTTTAGAGGGTAAAGACATAAGTTTGCTGCCAGAGAACCAATTGACCCAAATACGAGGAAGGAATATAGGAATAATATTTCAGGAACCCTTATCATATCTAAATCCTACTTTAAAGATGAAAAGCCAGCTGACAGAACCCTTGATAAAGCATAATAGTGCCAACAGGAATGGAGCGACCCAGGCTTTAAAAGATCTGCTGGACAAGCTTGGGATAAGAGATGCTGAAGGCTATATGAGACGATATCCACACCAGCTTAGCGGAGGGATGGCACAAAGGGGCATGATTGCCATGGCTTCCTCCTGTCTTCCCAAAATTATCATAGCTGATGAACCTACCAGCTCTTTGGACACCATCACCCAGGCGTCAATTGTAAATCTTTTAAAGGATATGTCAGGATCATATGGAATATCTGTTATTTTTATTACCCATGACCTGGAGCTTGCAGGCAAGATAGCTGATAGAGCTGTAGTTATGAGTGAAGGAACCATAGTGGAGCAAGGAGACATTAAAGAGGTTTTTAATAATCCCAAGTCTAAGGCAGCCAAGGGGCTGTTGAGTTCTGGAATAAAGGGTAAGGCCGTGAATAATAAAAAGATAGAGGATTCAAAAGCTATTCCAATCATAGAAATCAGAAGCTTAAACAAGTACTATAAAAACTGCAGCAACAGCATTATTAAAGCCGTAGACGGGGTGTCATTAAGACTGTATGATGGAGAGACCTTGGGCTTGCTTGGAGAAAGCGGATGCGGCAAATCAACCCTTGCAAGACTTATAACCAGGGTTGTAAAACCATCAAAGGGAGAAATTCTGTACGACAATATGGATATATTCAAGCTGAAGAATTATGCTAAAAAGGTTCAGATGATTTTTCAGGATCCGTTTACTTCCCTGGACCCTCAAATGAGGATAGTAGATTCTATTGCTGAAGGAATTGATATATCAGTATCAGGCAGGGTTAAACAAAATGAACGCTGTAAACTGGTAAGAGACTTCTTAACTAAAGTGGGACTTGATATAAGTCTTGAGGACAGGTTTCCTCACCAGCTAAGCGGCGGACAGAGACAGAGAGCAAGCATAGCAAGGGCTCTAATAATGAACCCGAAGGTACTTGTATGTGACGAGCCCACATCTTACCTTGATAGGGTATCGCAAGCCCAGATAATAGACCTTTTTGCGAAGTTAAAAGAAGAGGAGGGACTCACCTATCTTTTTATAACTCATGATATGAAGGTTTTAAGCAGTATCAGTGACAGAATAGCAGTTATGTACAGAGGGAGAATTGTTGAACTCGGGAAGCGGCAGGATATAATGACCAACCCGCTTCACCCTTATACAGACTTATTAATAAAGGCAGCATATAGCCTGGACCAAATACCTTCACATATTGATGGAGCCGGTTCTAACCATCGTGGAAATGGCTGCAGCTTATATGGTATGTGTGATAAGGCACAACTCAAATGCGCTGGCGAAGTGCCTGGACTAAATGACTATGGCAGCGGACATTTTGCAGCATGCCACTATACCGGCAAATAATTTATAAGCTTTCTCACCATTACAACGGAATGCAAATAGATACAGTTGTTCCTTTGCCCGGTGCAGATTTTATGGATACTTTACCTTTAACAAGTTCTGCGCGCTCCCTTAGCCCTCCAAGACCAAAACCGCCTTTAAGGCTTTGATGCTTCTTAGCCTGCTGGTCCATGTCAAAGCCTACGCCGTCATCCGTTACTGTAACGTAAATTGTATCATCATTAACACTAAAATCTACAACTACGTTCCTGGCTTTTGCATGTTTGTGGATATTAGACAGTGATTCCTGCACCATCCTGTATATGGTGGAGCACAGGTAATACTCTATTTTCGTATCATCACCTGAGTGCTTGAAAGCAACTTTGATCCCGGTACTTTCTTCATAAATGCCGAATCTGTTTTCAAGGGCTCTAATAAGACCATCCTCCAAATATGAAGGTTTTAGGTCATAAAGTATGGTTCTTATTTCCTTTGATGTTGATTTTACTGCAGTATTAAGGCTATCCAATTCTTCAAAGCCCTTTTCATACATAGAGTTTTGTAGAAATTTCTTTGTCAGTTCGATTTTAAGAGAAAGGTTTACAACAGCTTGAGCAGGGCCGTCATGTATTTCTCTCGCAATCCTTTTTCTTTCCTCTTCGTGGGCCTTAAGTATTTTTTTGCTCAATACCTCCAGTTCGTTATTTTGCGTTTTATAGCTTTCCAAAAGATTCTGCATATCCCTGTAAAGAAGATTGTTTTCAAGTACTACAGCAGCTTGTCCGGCAAGGGAACTCATAATCAGTTCATCTGTGCAGTCAAAAGGAATAATGCTGTTTAGGGATTCTTTATTGGAGTAGTCGATTTTTTCATCTTTAAACTTCTTTTTGTTAATAAGCTGTATTACACCCAGGATATTGTTTTCATGGTCCTTCATGGGTATAGTAAGCATAGACTTGGTAATATATCCTGTATGTAAATCAAAACTGTTGTTATGACGATAGGTAAGATTAGGGCTTAAGTTGTAAACATCATCAATTCTAACTGCTTCCCCTGTAATAACCGAGTAACCGAAAATACTCTCCCGTGTTATGGGAGAAGTGAAGGTCTCCAGATTCACATCCAGACTTGTATTTTTAGCGATAACAAATTTTAGTATCTTATCGTCATAGTTGTTATTTTTTACTGAGGTCCAGTTGAACGTATCTTTGTCTATTACAAGATAAATAGTACCAGCGTCTGAAGAAGTAAGATTCATACTGCTTGTCACTATCATATCAAGAAGCTTGACAGTATCCTTCTCTGAAGACAAGGATTTTCCAATCTCATAGAATTCCTTTACTTCATCCTTTAAAAAAGATATTTTCTTTTTATTGTCAATTTCATTTGATAGCTTTTTAAAAAAGAAATCCATGTTACAATTATCTGTGTTTATAAATTCAAATAAGTTGTCATAGCGGGTTACCGATTCCTGATTCCTGGAACTGTATGCTGTAAGTATGTAGTTTAGCCCGCCGGAAATGTTACCAAGATACAAGGATATTTCATTTAAGAAAGGAAATTCAACAAATAAAACCAATAAAGAAGCTTCTGTATTTGAGCAGCTTGACAAAAATGATTCAATGCAACTGATAAACTCTTCTTTATTTGAGAGAAAATTAATATTGAATAAGTTATTTTTTAACAAGTTAATAAAAGCGCCGTGTTCAGAATCAGTGGAGCTGCCCAGTAATAACACGTTTTCATTTAGCATTTTGTTACTCCCTTATAATATGACTTACGGACTTTACTCATTTTTTTTGAAAACGTTAAAATAGAAGTATAAGATATTCGATATATATATTATACATCATAATTATGTTAAATACAAACGGGTGAAAAAAATTTTAACCGGGTGGCTGTTTATGATCTGTTTTAACTGCGGTATAAATCTTCACAATAACGAATCAAAAGAATGCCAGTTATGCGGCGTCAAATTTGCTCTGGTTTGTCCGTCCTGTGACTTCCCAAACCCTGGTATGGGCAAATACTGTTTTAACTGTGGGACAAAGCTTGCCAGGTTTGAATCACAGAGTTCGGTTCAAAACTATGATACCTTATCCGAGAACCGCAGGAATGTTGCGGTTATTTTTGCTGATGTTTCGGGCTTTACAGCCCTTTCGGAAAAAATGGATCCTGAAGAAGTGAGAGAATTGATTAATGAGTGCTTTAGTTATATAACAAGGCCTGTATATGAACTGGAAGGAACTATAGATAAATATATTGGCGATTGTGTAATGATTCTTTTCGGAGCAAAGTACATTCACACTGACGATGCTAAAAGAGCAGTAGTGTGTGCTATGAAGATGTTAACTCTCATCAGGGAATTTTCAGAACAAAGACTCGCATCCAGAAATCTGTCACTCACCCTTTCAATAGGTATAAACTACGGGCTTGTAGTTACCGGTAGTGTAGGAAATACTTTTGACAAGGATTATACCGTTATGGGGGACATTGTAAATACTGCGCAGAGGCTTCAGTCAAATGCCCAAAGGGGAAGTATCCTTGTATCGGAGTCGGTATTTTTAGAAACCAAAGGTATAATTCACTATTCAAAGCCTATGGAGATAAAGGTGAAAAATAAGGAGAAGCCTGTAAGGTGTTACTCTCCAATAGAAGTTAATGTTGAGCACGAATATGGAAGCAGTTCGGCATTTGTTGGAAGAGAAAATGAGTTGGGCCTTCTTGTATCCATTTATAACAGTGCTCTAAATACCAGTGCCAAGTGTGTAAATGTTATCGGCGAGGCTGGTATAGGTAAGACCAGTCTTATAAAGGAGCTTTCTTCAAAACTTAGCAATGACATCAAGAAAATCTGGGTTGGTTTAAGTTCACTGTCTCAAAACAGGGTTTATTATACTATATCAAGTATACTTATGAACATTATGAATATTAATTCCGGAGACAGCACAAGTGTTAAGCAGCGAAGGTTGATGTCATTTTTGGATTATATACTTGTTGATCTTAGTGAAGAAGATATAAAAAGAAATTTTGACTTTATAAGCCTTGTGTTAGGTCTGGGCAGAGATAACGAGTTTCAGAATGTACTTAATTCCATGAGCTTTGATAATATTAAAAGAGAGATAGTAAAGCAGCTTTCGGTTTTCTTTATAAATCTTTCCAAGAAATATAAGTTGGTAATCGTGGTTGATGATATCCACTGGTCTGATACAAACTCACTTCACATCTTAGGTGAGCTCATTCAGACTCTCTCGCTGGTTAATATTACATTTGTGTTTTCTTCAAGATACGAGGTGGAGGAACTTAAATGCCTGGAAGATTTGAAGTATCATACCTTAAAGCTTGGTACCCTCAATAGGAAAGGTATAAGAGAGCTGATCTGCAAGCTTCTTGGTCTAAAGGGCGTTGACAAAACGCTTCTTGGTGCGGTTGCTAAATTTACCAATGGGAATCCTCTGTATATAAATGAGTTCGTCCAAAACATCAGGAAGTCGGACAGTTTTACTATAAAAAATGGTATAGGCTATATAGATGCCGCTGAAGTAACATCACTGCCAACTAATATCCAGAGTCTTATCCTGTCAAACTTGTCTGAACTTGGTGATGCAACAAGGAATTTTCTGCAGGTGGCCTCTGTTGCAGGAAGTGAATTTAACCTTTCCATTGTAGGAACGCTCCTTGAATATAGCAATGATGAGTTGGGGGACCTCTTAAGGCTTCCGGTCCATATGAATATGATTTCTCTAAAGACTGCATATACGGCCTCGGGTGTAGTTGAGAAGGTCTTTGTATTTAATCAGGAGATGGAGAGGGAAGTAATTTATGACAGTATTTTAAACAAGAATAAAAGAGAGCTTCATAAGAAAATCGGCGAGATAATAGAGGTAAGGCATAGTAAGGAAATAGAGGACTATTACGAGATTCTTTTTATCCACTTTGCAAAAGCTGGTCAGAATAAGAAAGCTGCAGATTACAGCTATAAGACGGCAATAAAGAATAAAAACAACTATAATTTTGCAAGTTCACTTGCACACTACAGTGAATTTCTTAAGCTGGCTGGTGAAGAAGCTAAGCCTGAAAGTGATTCAAAGGTTTTATACGCATACATGGATATGGGGTATATAAACTTCATTATGGCTGAATATGACCAGGCACTTGTAAATTTAAACAAGGCTCTTGAAATTGCAAAGCTATACGATGATATTTACTCAATTAAGCTTATGATAGCAGCCATATACAAGGAACAGGACATCTATGACAGTGCTCTTTCCATACTTGAAGAAATTCAGCCTAAGATAAAAGAGGAGAATATTCTCTATGGAAAGCTTATGCAGATGAAATGCAGTATTCTAAGAGTTACCGGCAACCATGAAGCGCTGAATATTGCTAAGAAGTCAGAAAAACTACTGTTAAAAATAAAGGACTATGAGAACCTTTCGGAAACCATGAACCAGGCAGGAATCATATATTATACCAAAGGAGATATTACCAATTCCCTGTTTTGTTTGGACAAGTCATATAAATATGCTGAAAAGATAAATAACCTTGCTATTATGGCAAAAGTATCGGGTAACCTTGGGGCAATTTATCATGCTACCGGTATGATATCCAAAGCCCAGGACTTCTTTAACAAATCCATCTATATTTCAAAGAAAATATCCGACCAGCAGGGCTATATAGCAGGATGTATAAATCTTGGGATACTATATATGGACAAAGGTTTTTTTAATAATGCAGAGGTTTTGTTTAACGAAGCAATAGAAATCTCTTGTGAAATATCTTCAAGGCTTAATGAGAGCATATCGCTGACAAATATAGGCGATATAATGTACGAGAGGGGCTTCACGGAGAAGGCCCTGGACTACTACAACAGGTCTCTTGATATAGCAAGAGAAATAAATGTTCCTATAGGTGAAGGTATCAATTATATAAGCAGTGCCAGGCTGTACATTGAGATGGATATAAATGATAGAATACAGGAGATGCTTGAAAAAGCGCGGGAGATTTTCCATGAGGCTGGTGAAATAACGTATTTAAGTGACTATCACAGGTATAAGGCTCTATATGCTCTTATTACAGGGAATGTAGATGGAGCTGTGGAGGATTGCGAAATGGCTATTTCCATTTCGAAGGAAATAAAAAGTGATATCAGGCTGCTTAAAGCTTTGAGATTAAAGGCTAATATTCTTACTTGTACTCATGAATTTGATAAAGCTATTGACTTGTTTACAAACTCTATTACTCTATCCCATCAACTTGAGTCTGACTATGAAGCTGCTAAAGGTTATCTTGGAAGATTGGAAATTTATAAACAGCTGGGAAAAACAAAAGAAGCCGAAGCTGACTTGGCTTTGGCAAAAGAATGCATATCCAAGGTGGATAGATGCAGATTGAGTGAAATTATAGAAGGTTATACTAGATCTTAATGTCAAGTTCTTTTATTTTTTTATAAACAAACGGAACGGACATTTTAATAAGTGCGGCAGCCTGCTCAACATTGCCACCACATTTTAGCAGGGCCTTTTCAATCAGCTCATGCTCCTTTTGACTCATGAATTCTTTATAAGAATACTCTGATAGTCCCTGGGACTTTGGGTCTTCGGTATCTTTAGGCAATAGAGAGAAGTTAATATTTCCATTATCGGAGAAGATAACTGCTCTTTCTATGAAGTTCTTCAGCTCTCGAACATTTCCGGGCCAGCTGTACGATAATAGATATTTATAGTCCTTTTCTTTAAGCAGGTTTACCTTTCTTCCTGTTTCAGCAGAGTATTTTTCTATGTAGTAGTTTGCTATTAAAGGAATATCCTCACACCTTTCTCTTAATGGAGGCAGTTTTAGTTCTATGACAGCAAGCCTGTAATACAGGTCTGCTCTGAAGTTTTTTTTCTGTACTTCCTCGTAAAGGTCCTTATTGGTAGCTACAATAAACCTTGAATTGGTTTTTTTATAGTCTGTATCTCCTACTTTGCGGTACAACCTGTCTTCTAAAAGCTGGAGCAGTTTACTCTGTATAGAAGGAGAGGCATTTTCTATTTCGTCAAAGAATATGCTGCCATCTTCAGAGATCTCAATGAGACCTTTTTTAGAGCTTGCAGCACCCGTAAAAGCCCCTTTTTCATAACCGAAAACTTCACTTTCAAATATGTTTTCACCTATATTGGGAATGGTAATTTTGACAAAGGGCTTATTTTTCCTTTTAATATCGTTAAAGTGTATCCACCTTGCAGCCAACTCTTTACCTGTGCCTGTTTCGCCAGTAATAAGGATACTGGAGTTTATATTTAATACATTTTCAAAACGCCTGATAAGTTTTAATGTATTGTCTCCTACTATGTTAAAGTTTTCAAACAAGGAATTTTGATTCATAGAAGATCCCTCCCTGTATTTATATATCGGTATAATATTTTATATGGTTATATAAAATATCGGAAGAAAAATGAGACGGGACTATTAATATTCCGCCTGAATAAAACAGATCTTTATGTATAGAGGCAACCGGTCCTATATCGAATTGGGATTGTAGTACTATATAGTTGAGCCTTTTTGTAGGTACATGTGACTAAATTGATATTTCTCTGTATAAATTTTTTAGCTTGGCACAGTTCTTGCATTTTAATATAGTGAAAAGAAATTTTGGCTGGCTTTAAAAAACCAAGGAGGTATTTATTATGTATAAGAGGCTTTTAACTGTACTAATACTAACTGTGTTACTGATTACCTGCATACCGGTAATGGCACAAGGGCAGACCTTGGCTGTTGAGAGTACAGCTGATATTGCAAATGAGGAGCCTGTGATATTTGAAGGCACAATAACTGTTACCGAAGAAGGCGGTAAATATGATATAGGCTTTATTACCATTCACTTTTTAAAGGATTGTCTACCTGAAGATCAGTTACCTGCAACATTCAATTTCAAGATCTATGTAAAAGACGGAGAAGCTGGAATAGAAGCTACACCTGATGTAGAAAAGTTTTTGAAGCCTGTACTTATAAAGGTAAATAAGTATAGTGGATACCTATATGATGAAGACAAAGGTGAAAATGTTTATGTAAATATTAAGCCGCAGGTAGTTATTGCAAAGCATTTTTCATGGTACAGGTTCAGATAAGGGTATTAACATCACAGAGGTTTTAGCAAAGAAGCACTAAACCACCCCTTAAGACAGACGGTATTTAATTCGTCTGCTTAAAGGGGTGGTTTTTTGTGACGAGTTGCATATGGTCAACCTGTTGTTGAATATGCTTATTGTAGATTCATAAACAGGGGTGAGGCCAAATGATTTTTATATTGAGAAAAGACAAAATAGCCTTAATAGCTTTAATTTTTTTGCTTTCAGTAACAATTTACAGCCTTAATATTGGTGCAGACTCAACTGCAATTGAAGTAACAGGCAGTACTTTACAGAAAACAGTAATTATTGATGCGGGGCATGGGGGGGAGGATCCTGGAGCAGTCAGCGATTATAGTGATTTGAATGAGAAGGACGTCAACCTGTTCATAGCTACGAAAGTGAAGGAGCTTTTGGAAGCAGAAAACTATAAAGTTATCATGACCAGGGAGGAGGATGTTCTTATATACAGAGAAGGAACAGATGGCTATACAAAGAAGAGGATGCAGGATTTGATAAACCGTAAAGAAATGATAGACAACTCCGGGGCTGATATTGTTGTAAGCATACACTTAAATAAGTTTGGGCAGACACAGTACCATGGAGCTCAAGCTTTTTTTCCTCCGAGGTCAAAGGAAAGCAAAAAGCTTGCTGAATGCCTCCAGAAATCATTAAAGGAAATTATTGACCCGGAAAATAAACGTAAAGCCCTGGTCAAAGATGCAAAGTTAATAATTTTAAGGGACTTGAAAGTTCCTACCGCTATAGTTGAGTGCGGATTTTTGTCAAACCAGGAAGAGGAGCGGAAGCTAGCTGCAAGAGAATATCAGGAAAAGCTGGCTTTGGCTATAAAGGAAGGAATTAAAGGATATTATGGGGAGTAAGATATTGTTGATAATATATATTTATAGATGAATGAATTAAAATTTTGTAACACCCTTGCTAAGTTTACATAATATATAGCGGGGGTGATTTTTATGGGGGAAGGACTGCATACTCATGCCTATAGTGGAACTACCACCTACAACGATGGACACGTCCACAGATATTCAGGCACAACAAGTGCAAATCCCGATACACCCGGTCATATACACTATATTGTGGGATATACGACATTTGATGACGGGCATGTACACTATTACAGAGTTGCAACAGGACCTTCCGTCAGAGTAGATGGAGGGCACATTCATTATTACAGGGGTGTAACTGCGGTAAATGACAGACATGTTCACTCACTAGGCGGGTATACTACTGCTTCCTGATGCAGCATACTCCTGGTATTTCACAGCCTTATTATGCAGTATAAAAAGCCAGAGACGACAACTCTCCGGCTTTTTATACATTTGTTTAATTATGATGAAATAAATTAAACACTGAATTAACATGGGAAAAGCTATATAATATAAGTACATTATGTAAACTTATAAGGGGGATTTGAGAATGCAAAAGAGAAAGCTAGCTATAACGACAGTAATCTTAGCTGTAATAATACTTACAGCCATAGTGCCTGTTATGGCAGCAGCCGGGGATACTATAGGAATTGCTGTTGATAATCAGGTGTTGTATGGGAGGCTGGCCGCAGGCTCTGAAAACGGCGTTTTATTGATTCCTGCAAAGGAGCTTGCCGAATCTATCGGTGGAAAGTTCTATTATGACAGAAAGTCGATGACAGGTAGATTAAGCTATGGAGAAAATGAACTTGTTTTTCGGCTGGACAACAGCATAGTAAAGCATAACGGAAAGTATGTTAAAGCACCCTCGCCAATGAAAATAATGAGCTTGCGCTTTATGGTTCCGGCTATGTTCTGCTATAGTAAACTGGGCACAGATGCATATCAAAACTCTTATAAGGATATGCTGATGGTATATAAGCCTACCGGGGACAAGCTTGTATACAATGTTATGTCCGGAGATTCTCTGTGGGTTATTTCCAATGTATTTGATACTACAATTACAGCCATAAAACAACTTAATAGGCTGGCAAGCGATTCCATATATGTAGGCCAAAAGCTTTTGATAAAGGATATTGTAATAGATAAAACATTAATTGATGCTTATACTTCGAATTATGCAACACTAAGCAGCGGACCAAGTCTTAATGTTCCGGCTGTGGGCTATCTTAAGCCGTGGACACAGGTAAGTGTTGCCGGGAAGGAAGGAAGCTGGTATAGGGTTATAACCTTGATTGGAAGCGGGTATATACATGAGAGTGTAATGTGGATAAAGCAGGATATTAGTGATAACAATCCTGACAGCCGGTATTTTGACAGTAAGATACCTGTAGACACATCTAAAAACTATGTGACATATAAAAGCTATACTGTACAAAAGGGTGACACCATCTGGAGCATATCGGAGAAGATGGGGGTACCTGATTATGAGCTTGCACAGGCGAATAATATGACACTAAGCCAAGCCAGCCTTTATATAGGCCAGGTAATTAAAGTTCCTGTACACCACATTCCTGTAAAAGAAACATCCGGGCCAAACTATGGAGAGGTTTTGGATTGGTTTGGTGAAGCACAGTATGTATTTCCAATAGGAGCTGTAGGAAAGCTAATTGATATTGAAACAGGTAAGAGCTTTATGATAAAAAGGACTATGGGGGCAAATCATGCAGACAGCGAAACTCTATCCGCACAGGATACACAGATTATGAAAGGGATCTTTGGCGGGTATTGGACCTGGAATAGAAGACCGTTTATTTTAGAGTATAACGGAAGAAAATTTGCAGTTTCCCTATCAGGAATGCCTCATGCTGGTGTTGACGGTGTAGCATATATGAAGAATGTAAGTAACAGAAGCGGAGGTTACGGATATGGGCCAAACTACGATAGAATCTCCGGAAATGGGATGGATGGACATTTTG
>JBMOLK010000160.1:0-12258 GCA_049325575.1 Bacillota bacterium
GCGATTACCCTAAATACGGCAATAATGATGAGCGTGTTGATTCCATCGCTACCGGTATAGTAAAGAAGTTTATGGATAAGCTTCGCAAGCAGAGGACATACAGGAACTCAATGCCTACACTGTCCATACTCACAATAACCTCAAATGTAGTATACGGTGAAAAAACCGGAAACACTCCAGACGGCAGAAAGAAGGGTGAACCCCTTGCACCTGGAGCAAATCCAATGCACGGAAGAGATGTAAATGGAGCGTTAGCGGTTTTAAGCAGTGTAGCTAAGCTTCCCTATGAATATGCACAGGATGGAATATCCTATACATTCTCCATTATTCCAAAGGCATTAGGAAGGGATGAGGATACAAGGATAAACAACCTGAAGGCATTGCTTGACGGCTACTTTAAGCGTCAGGGCCATCATATAAACATAAATGTATTTGAAAAGGAGACACTGCTTGATGCCATGGAACACCCGGAAAAATACCCGCAGCTTACAATAAGGGTGTCAGGCTATGCAGTAAACTTTATAAAACTTACAAGGGAGCAGCAGCTTGATGTTATTAACAGAACCATTCACGAAAAAATATAGATGTGAGGTGAGGACCATGCCGGTAAAGGGTAGGGTACACTCTTTTGAGTCTTTTGGAACGCTGGATGGACCAGGTATAAGATTTGTCGTCTTTACGCAGGGCTGTCCACTGCGCTGCCTGTACTGTCACAACCGGGATACATGGGATAAGGCAGGGGGGAAGGAATATACTCCTAATGAAATAATTGAAGAGATGAAAAAGTATATTGACTATATCAGGTTTTCCGGGGGAGGAATTACTGTCACAGGAGGGGAACCGACTCTGCAGGCAGAGTTTGTAAGTGAGATTTTTAAGCTGGCTAAAGAGATAAATATTCATACTGCACTTGATACCAGCGGCTTTGCCGACATTGAAAATGTTAGAGAGCTTCTAAGTTATACTGATCTGGTCTTGCTTGATATAAAGCATGCAGATGAAGAAAAGCACAAGAAAATCACCGGGGTAGGCAATGAAAAGATAAAACGGTTTGCCGGGTATCTGTCTGATGAAGGCATACCTGTCTGGATAAGGTATGTCCTTATTCCAGGCTTGACTGATGATGAGAAGGATTTAAGGCTGGCAGCCGGATTCATCAAGGAGATTAAAACCGTTGAGAAGGTTGAAGTCCTTCCATACCACAGTATGGGAGCTTACAAGTGGGAAAAGCTGGGGAAGAAGTATGAGCTTCAGGGAGTAAAGGAGCCTACTCAAGAAGAGCTAAAGAGGGCGAAAGAAATCTTAAGCTTATAACCAGGGTGTGCAGTAAAATCAACCGGCGGGAACATTAAACTTTATAAGTTTATTTCCCGCCGGTTGATAAATTTCGTCTAAGAACCTTATTCCATTTTTACAATTCATTTGTGCCTTTCTCCTGTTTTTCCAAAGTACCACATTGGAACCAGTCCTTCTTTTGTTTTTATTGATAAAGCCGTCCAACCCTTAAGGATTGTATTATATTTATACCACTAAAAAGATATATAAAACAAAAAATTATATCAGGAAGTGCATTCTTAACATTATGAATAACCGTAAATTTGTTATATTAAAAAGCACTAGGAATTATTAGAGCTTAGTTTTTGTTTTGGCTTTGATAGTCTTTTAATGTTGTTTTTATGCTTACGCTTTATCTTTGCAGAGTTAAACAGTTTTAAATTCAACTTGTCAAATATAACGGCAAAGATCCTGGCAGTATACTCAGCATCAATAAGGGCCCTGTGAAGTTCACCCTCAACTTGTATTCCATGCAGCAAAAGAGCATTTTCAAGACTTATCCGTTGACCTGCCGGCAGATCAAATATGGTTGAAAACTGCTTTTGAATATCGACATTACTTTTTAGCCAGTCAATTTTCATGCGGTTATATTTGCAATTGAGGCTCAAATGATGTATATCGTCATGTCCCCAGCTGATTAGTATGTAGTCGTCTCCAATCCATTGTTTGAAACGGGTTATAACGTCCTTGAAACAATCGGCATTATCAACATCCTCCTGTGAAATTTGGGTTTTTCTTTTTACCACAGGAAATAGTTTTTTAAAGTATTTGGGTTTTATAAAGGATTGAAAAGTTCCGGCTTCATTTAGACTGCTGTCAAGCTTTATTGCACCGATTTCAATAACCTCATTGGGAAGACTGCTTTTAAAAGGTTTGCTGTTAAGTTCCAGATCATAAACTATGTAGTTCATAATTTTCTCTTCTTTCTTTTTTATATAATAATTTGCATTTGAACTTATGGTTTCTCATTTTAGTATGTAACAAAAATTGGATTTTTATAATGTATTTAAAGGTACTATTAAACTTTATCATATTATCACTTGAAATGGGAGATTATATATTTAAAAAACAAAACAACTTTGGAGTTGATATTTATGAAATTAAAATATTTAATACCGTTACTTATAACAGCCTTGTTGACAGGCTGCGGCCAAAATATCAATAATAAAGGCAGTGAGAGAATCGAGTTTACCAGGATTCAGGATGAAAGTACAGACAAGTCTGATACTTTAAGAGTTATAGAGTCCAATACCAGGGTAGGACACGAGGAATACGCAAGTATAAGTATTAAGGGAAGGCCCGGGGAAACATACAGTATAACTTCAAATTATAAGTGGGGAGGAGACAGTGTAACTGCATTTGAGAAGAGAAGAGCAGGAAATGACGGTGTGGCCACCTGGATTTGGAGAGTAAGGTCCAATACTACACCCGGAACTTACCCTATTATAATTACAGGGGGCGGACAAAGACTTGAAACTTCATATACCGTTTTACCGTAGGTATGGGAGTGAAGGCATAAAAGAAAAATATTACAGAACCCTTAGGAGTCTGTAATATTTTTCTTAAAATTCATATGAGTTATATTTATCAATGTTTGGCATCTTTCTTATCGAATTTATTGGCAGCTATAACCATAAGCTTTGTTACTATATAAAAGAGAATCAGTACCGAAAAGACTCCGATAAGTCCGTATAAGGCCACATTTAAACCTTTATACAACATATTCCAATCAATATTCATGATAAAATCACCTCTATCCTCCTAATATTGCGGGTACAAGAGCCAGCAGCAATCCCCCTGCCACTATTGAACCAAGCTGACCGGAAACATTTGCGCTGATAGACTGCATGATAACAAAGTTTGTAGGGTCCTCCTTCTTGGCCATCATCTGGATTACTCTTGCAGACATTGGAAAAGCAGAAATACCTGCTGCTCCAATCATTGGATTCACCTTGTTCTTTAAAAAGAGGTTAAGGAATTTTGCAAATAATACTCCACCGGCAGTATCGAAAATAAAAGCCACAAGTCCCATACCAAGTATTATTAGGGTTTCCTTCTGCAAGAACTTGTCCGCTACCATTGTAGAGCCGATTGTAACTCCAAGTAATATGGTTACAAGATTGGCGAGCTCGTTTTGAGCCGATTTGGAAAGCCTCTCTAAAACCCCGCATTCCCTTATAAGATTACCGAACATCAAAAGGCCTACAAGTGATACGCTTACCGGAGCAACAATGCCTGCTAAAATAGTAACAACAATAGGAAACAAAATTTTAACCGATTTTGGAACATTTACCTGCTTGTAATCCATACGGATAAGCCTTTCTTTCTTGCTGGTAAGAAGCCTTATTACAGGAGGCTGTATTATAGGAACCAGGGACATGTATGAGTAGGCTGCCACTGTAATAGGACCCACAAGATCTTTTCCGGCAAACTTATTGGCTACTACTATGGATGTGGGACCATCGGCAGCACCGATTATTCCTATTGATGCAGCATCATATAGGTCAAATCCCAGCAAGATGGCAACTATCATTGTGGCAAAAATGCCAAACTGGGCAGCAGCACCGAAAAACAGCATAAAAGGGTTTTGCAGAAGGGGTGAAAAATCAATCATGGCACCCACTGCAATGAAAATCAAAACAGGAAAAAGCTCTGTTTGAATACCGGAGTTATATAATATGGATAAAACTCCTTTGCCCTCCTCAATAGCAGAGGATAAGGGTATATTTGCAAGGATTGCGCCAAACCCTATAGGCAATAAAAGCATTGGTTCATATTCCTTTGACACTGCAAGATAAATCAGTGCTCCTGCAACTAAAAACATAAATAAATTTCCAAGCTGAAAATTCAGTACACCGTTAAAAAGCTCTTGCACAGACAGTCCTCCTTATAGGTTATTAGTTATCATCCTTTACAGTATATTTATTTTATGTTTATATTTCAAGTATAACCGCAATTTATTTACACTTTCCTAAAAGTGCAAAAGGTGTCTTAAAACAATACATGTTACAGTTCGATCTCTTTAAATTGTTTCATATATATAATGACGGATATAATGGTATAATAGTATAGTACTTAAGCGGGATTTTTTATATAATACAGTATATAGAGACAGGTTGATTGGAGGCATAATGTATGTCGGTTGAGCTGACTTCAAAAGAGATAATAGATATATTGCTAAAATATGACAGGGCCAAGATAGCAGAGATTCTGGAAGACATACACCCGGAAGATATACTGGATGCCATAAGGCACTATGAGGAAGATAAGTCCCTTATACTAAAGAACCTTCCGGAAGATATTGTAGTGTCTATTCTTGACCAAGCCCAGGATGAGGAGAAGGCTGGCCTTTTGGAGCTTTTTCCCGATGCAGTTCAAAAGAGAATTATAAACGAAATGTCATCTGACGAGCTTGTAGACATGCTTGGCTCTGTATCGCCCGAAGAAGCCAATGAACTTCTTGTGAAAATTGATGAAGAAGATGCATTAAAAGTAAAGCAGCTTATGAGTTATGATCCTCATACCGCTGGTGGAATCATGGCTACCGAGTTTATATCCATAAAAGAGAGCATGACAATAGGCGAAACAATAAGGTATCTTCAAAAAGAGGCCCCGGGTGCTGAAACAGCTTTTTATGTGTATGTTCTTGATGATGAGGGCAGTTTAAAAGGTGTGGTGTCATTAAGGGATATTGTATCAAACAGCTTTGATGTTGTGGTATCACAGGTTATGAATGAAAATGTTATAAGCGTTTCGGTAGACATGGACCAGGAGGAAGTAGGACATTATTTTGAAAAGTACGGTTTTCTCATTATACCTGTTGTAGATCAGGACGGGAGAATGCTGGGGATAATCACGGTTGACGACATAATAAGGGTTGTAAGGGATGAAGATACCGAGGATATATACCGCCTGGCCGGTATAAGCGAGGGGGAAAGAGTTGAAGGTACTGTAGGTGACTCGGTTAAAAGGAGGCTTCCATGGCTTTATGTGAATTTAGTTACTGCTATTTTGGCAGCAGCTACTGTAAGTCTTTTTGAAGGGACAATACAGCAAGTAGTAGCTCTTGCCACATTCATGCCTATTGTGGCAGGTATGGGAGGAAATACGGGAACACAGACACTAACAATTATTGTACGTGCAATTGCACTGGGGGAGCTGACATTTGAAAACGCCAAGAAAGTTTTAGTGAAAGAAATTGGAGTAGGGATATTCACAGGGGTTTCTATAGGAGTGACTGCAGCGCTCCTTGGACTTATCTGGAAGGGAAATTATATATTTGGAGTAGTCATAGGAGTGGCCATGCTCCTTAATATGGTTGCTGCCACTTTTTCAGGTTATGTCATACCGGTCATGCTAAAGAAGATGAAAATTGACCCTGCCCTGGCTTCAGCAGTTTTTGTAACAACGGTTACAGATGTTCTGGGATTTTTCTTCTTTTTAGGTCTTGCTACATTATTCATAAATATGATGTAAACATAAAAAAAAGCGGAGAGATTGCAATAACTCCGCTTTTTGAGGAACAGCCGATTATGCATCGGCTTTTGATGGTATATTTACTTTCCTTACCTTCATAAATCCATAGAGCAATGTGAAAGCAGCCAGAGACCATGAGAAAAATATAACAAATACATGGCTGAAATAGTGCTCCAGCAGCTTGTCTTCCAAAATCATAGATACTGCTGTGTGAACAAGTATTGCAGCTCCTATATAAATTGCAATTTTGTGCTTTTTCATTAAAGCAGCTACATATTGGCTTCCAAAGAATATAATTGGAATGTTAAGAAGGATTCCGAATGCTATAAGGCCAATATGCCCGTCTGCGGCGCCGCCAATTGCAAGAACATTGTCAAGACTCATGCTGACATCTGCAATAATGATGCTAAAGACGGCCTTCCAAAAGTTTCCTCCAGATTTGACAGTGCATTCCTCGTCTTCACACCCTGCGTTTACCAAATCCCATGTAATTTTAAGAAGCAAAATTCCTCCCACCAGTTTGATGGGCAGCCATTCTACATTCATAACGATTGTTATAATGGAGGCAAACAGTATTCTAAGACCTATTGCTCCCGAAACACCTATAATACTCGCCATTTTTGCTTCTTTAGGGTTTAAATTTCTTATTGCAAGAGCAATAACCCCCACGTTGTCTCCCGACAAAATGATATCCAGCAGAGTAATTTGCAGTGCAGCCAAAATAAAAACTAAAAAACTATCCAAAGAAACCACCTCTTACTAATAAAATCTCAAATCTCTAAAATCTATAATAAATAGACAAGTTATGAATTTTCTTTCTTATTTAAATTGTTAAAAATAATTACCATAAGTTTTGTTACAACATAGAAAAGTATCAGTACAGTAAACACTCCAGCTAATCCAATGGCCGATACCTGAAGTCCTTGATAGATTATTTTGTCAAACATAATTTCACCCCATGTTTAGAATTATTGGAACAAGTGCCAGAAGTAAACCGCCTGCAACTATTGAACCCAATTGTCCGGCCACATTAGCGCTAACTGACTGCATGATTATAAAGTTTGAGGGGTCTTCCTTCTTTGCCATCTGTTGAATCACCCTGGCTGACATTGGAAAGGCAGATATACCTGCTGCGCCGACCATGGGATTGACTTTTTGCTTCAAGAAGAGATTAAGGAACTTTGCAAAAAGTACGCCCCCAGCAGTGTCAAAAATAAAAGCTACAAGACCCATTCCAAGTATTATTAGAGTTTCCTTCTGCAAGAACTTGTCCGCTACCATTGTAGAACCTATTGTAACGCCAAGCAGGATTGTAACCAGGTTTGCCAGTTCGTTTTGTGCGGACTTGGATAACCTCTCCAGCACACCGCATTCTCTAATGAGGTTACCGAACATTAAAAATCCTACCAGTGCCACGCTTATTGGTGCGACTATACCCGCAATCACAGTCACAACAATGGGGAAAAGAATTTTAACGGTTTTAGGTACATTAATCTGCTTATATTCCATTCTGATAAGTCTTTCACTACGGGTAGTGAGAAGTCTTATTACGGGCGGCTGAATTATGGGCACCAAAGCCATATAGGAGTATGCAGCAACCGATATGGGAGCCAACAAATGTTCTGCGAACTGTCCGGCAACATATAGTGAAGTAGGTCCATCTGCTGCACCAATGATGCCTATTGAAGCTGCGGACTTTAGATCAAAACCCATAAAGAGGGCCACCATCATGGTTGCAAATATGCCAAACTGTGCAGCTGCACCGAAGAAAAGCATAAATGGGTTTTGAAGAAGTGGTGAGAAGTCTATCATTGCACCTACTGCTATAAAAATCAGGACAGGAAAAAGTTCATTTTTTATCCCGGAATCGTATAGTATTGTTAATACACCGTCTTTGCCAACTGCAGCTGAGAATGGTATATTTGCCAGTATGGCTCCAAAACCTATAGGCAGCAGAAGTGTCGGTTCGTATTCCTTGGCTATGGCAAGATATATTAATATGCCAGCTATGGCAAACATAATCAGGTTTTCCGGTTGAATACCCAGCAATCCCTTTAGTAGTTCTTGCACTCTTTTGTCCCCCTTGTTATATATTTATCAAAATTATCTACTTTACAGTATAGGGATCAAATGCTTATAATTCAAATATATAAACGTTAACACAATTATAACTTTAACTTATAGGTATATTATTCAGTTAATGTATATAATTAGGGGAATCCTTTTGAGTAGCTTAAGCATTGATAGAAAGAAGGATGGTTATGGACCTGCATTACTTAAAGCTTTTTAATGTTCTTGCTGCCGAGTTAAGTTTTTCAAAGGCTGCAAATATGCTTTACATAAGTCAGCCAGCTGTATCCATGCAGATAAAAAAGCTGGAAAATGACTTAGGGTGCAAGCTTTTTAACAAGGTGGGCAAACACCTTTATCTAAGTGAAAGCGGAAAGCTTCTGTACGAGTATACCAGAAGAATCTTCACCCTTGTTGAAGAGGCTGAAAGAAATATTTACAGCAGCAACGGAGTGATAAAAGGAACTATAAATATTGGTGCCAGCAATACCCCGGGAACATATATACTGCCAAGGATCTTGGGGGAGTTTAAGGAGATGTACCCCGAAGTAGATGCAAACCTTCATATTGCAAATACTTATGAAATAGAAAGGCTGATTTTTGAAAACAGTGTTGATTTCGCGGTTAATGGCGGAGAAATTCTCTACAGCAGTGTACTGTGTGTAGAAAAGCTGGTTGATGATGAAGTGGTGTTTATAGCATCACCTGGAAACAGGCTTTTGGAGCTAGAAAATGTTGAAATATCTGACCTTGTTGGTTGCAAGTATATTGTCCATGAAAGGAATTCACAGATCTATAAGATTGTAGAAGATATACTTTATGAGCTTGACCTTCCTTTAAATATCAATATGAAACTGGGCAGCATAGATGCAATAAAACAGGCTGTATCTGCCGGACTGGGAATAAGTATAATTCCAAGGTCGGCAATAAAAAACGAGCTGAAGTTCGGACTTTTGAAGGAGTTTAGGGTAAATGGCAAGGAGTGGCGGTATCCATACAAACTGATTTATCATAAAAACAGACAGCTGTCATATGCAGCAGCAGAGTTAATTAAATTAATACGTGAAAGAATAAGCTTAATAAATAATAAGTAGCAGTTTGAGATGAAACCCGTACTGCAGCATTTTTGGCTGCAATACGGGTTGATAGAAGGGGGGTGAGTGATCCGACTCGACCTTTTTAAGTATCTGCCTTGCTTGAAAGAAAACTCTTTCTCATTTTAAATAAGCCCAATACTATTACAAAAGCGGCAACCGACCAGGATGATATTATTACGAACAAATGGTTTACATACTGAGACACAAGCTTATCTTCAAGTATCATTGATAAAGATGTATGTACCAGTATACTTGCTCCGATATAAATTGCAATCCTGTAAGTTTTCATTATCTTGGCTACATACTGGCTTCCCAGGAGTAATATGGGAATATTTAAAAGTATTCCGAATACTATAAGACCCACATGTCCGTCGGCACTTCCACCAATGGCAAGCACATTATCAAGACTCATACTCACATCAGCAATTATAATACTAAGAACGGCCTTGCCAAACTTGTTTGTATTTTTAATTCTGATACTTCCTTCATCGTCAGAATTGTCATTTATAAGATTCCAGGTTATTTTAAGAAGAAGAATTCCGCCGATAAGCTTTATGGGAAGCCACTCTATTCCCATTATTATTGTAATTACTGACGCGAATAGAATCCGAAGGCATACTGCACATGTAACACCTATAACGCTTGCCTTTTTTGCATCCTTAGGATTAAGGTTTCTTATAGCGAGTGCTATAACGCCTACATTGTCTCCTGATAGAACCAAATCCAGCAAAGTTATTTGTAATGCAGCAAATATAAAAGTAAGTAAGTCATTCATTTAAAAACACCTCTTATCATAATTCTCTATGTACAGCCACGTTTATATTCGGCTATCAAAAGTAGTTGGTTAAAAGGCTTTCATATACATAATATTAAGAAGGGATCTTAATAGTGTAGGTACAAATAATAAAAAAAGGAATACAGAGAGGATAATTGGATTTTTAGCATATGCATTATGGTAATTACCCGGGGTTATAATTTTTATCTTTAATGGAGATATAATGAATAGATAATGGAGGGAGTGAAGTTAAGTGGAGCTTATAATCGGAATAGTTGGTGGAGGCATTATATCCTGGGTTATTACTCATTTATATTATAAAATTGCTGGTAAACAACAAAAGAAGCAGGGTGAGGAGCTTGGTAAAAAACTGTCAAAAGAAGTAAAAGAGGTTATACTTAATGCGCAAAAAGATAATCTTACAGTGGGAGAGCTAAACAGCCTTTTGGAGGAGAAGATAATTGATAAAGATAGTATTGGCAAAAATCCACTACCTTATAAAGCATGCCGGCAGTGCGGAAATACCGAACTGGAATGGGAATCACTGCAAGATGAAGAGCATGATAGGATGTACTATTTTGTTCACTGTAAAGAATGTGGGTGGTGTGATGGAACAGAATAAAAGTAGGATGGAAAAATAAACATAAATCAACAACCCTCTCAAAAATTGTATTTTGTACGTATAATATATTAGACATATTTTTTATTTAAGGGGGATAACTATTATGAAGAAGTTTGCTGCAATACTGGTTTTTGTCCTTGTCTGTTTTATTTCAATTCCTGTAGGTGCTATTACAACCATTGATAAAGCCTACCACTGTGATATTCAAAGGGACGGTATCAAGCTTCAAATAACTCTTATCAAGTACCGGGAGTTTCTTTCGAGTGGTGAGTGGAGTATTGAGTGCTTTTATTATGTTTTATCCGGAAGAACAAATGCAGATAGTGTAGTTTTAGGAGAGACAAATATCCCTTTAGGACAGCCTGATATTAATGGCAACAGGGGGTTTAACCTTGACTTGCGTAATGTAGGCAACATGAACCCGTTTTTCAGTACAATAACTTCTTATAAAGGCGACAGTTTTGTTGCAATTAGTCTGGAATCGGAGACTAGTTGGTATATAAGTGATTCCAGTGCTCTAACAGGTGATCTTAATAGGGATGGTGAGATAAACTCGACAGATTATACATACTTTAAGAGGAGTTTATTACGTATTATATACTGGCCTGATGATTATTTTGAAGCCGCTGATCTAAATGGTGATGGATCTGTAGACTCTACAGATTATACTTTGCTAAAGAGGTTTCTATTAAAAACCATAGACCGTTTTCCTAAGGATGTTATAGCTATTGGTTAAGGGCTAATAAGTTATATCAATTAAAAGATCATAGGTTTACAAAGTGTCTAGTTATGCAAAAAAGCAAAAGTCCCTGAAACTCACTTGTTTCAGGGATTTTTGCTTTTTTGTTTTGGTGCGCCATCGGGGACTCGAACCCAGGGCCCACTGATTAAGAGTCAGTTGCTCTACCAACTGAGCTAATGGCGCATGTCTTACCGAACACTTATATATTATAAGAGCAAAATAAGATGTTGTCAATAACAAAATTAATTAAATTTTTTCCTCTTTATGAATAAATTTTACTTACACGAAGAATCCTTATTGCACTAAACTGATGTTAAAGAATTAAAACTGTTTTAAGTCCTGTAATAAATGTGTTCTTCCGGCAGTAAATTTAACTTGGGGGAAGTGTTTTACGTTGGTGTCCTGCAGGGCGGAACACTTTTACTTTTGGTGAGATGAAATTAGAAGATTTCAATGATTGAGAGGGGGATATTTGTTGAAGAATTTGTCAAGAATTCTGTTTTGCTTAGGAATTTTTTTGCTGTTCAGTCCTTTACTGCTGTACTGGTCTATTCATGGGGATTCTGAAAGATACATATGGCTGATAAGCCGCTCTTTCCCTTTTGACAGGCTTGGAAGTGCCCCATTTCAGTTGCTTGTAGGTACAACATTACTTTTGGCAGGATTGATTGTGATTGCTGCTTCACGGTTCATTAAGAAGATAAAAGCATAATTTAACTGGCAAAAAAATCTTTATAAAATTCGTTGACATCATTGTGCTACTGTTGTATAATACTCTTTGCGTGAACAGCAAATTCATTGTTCACATTAATATTGTCGTATGGCAGTCATTATGCCGAAGTGGTGAAATTGGCAGACGCACTGGACTCAAAATCCAGCGTACGTGAGTACATGCCGGTTCGAGTCCGGCCTTCGGCACCAGAAAAATCAAGGGTTTTAGCGATTAGCTAAAACCCTTGATTTTTGCTTTGTGGGGTTTTGCTAACATTTTGCTAACGGAGTAAGAAAATTATCTGTTAGAGAATTTACTTGACTTGACAGTGTGTGAATGGTGATTGGGAAATACCTCCCCTGGCAATAATCAAAATTGTAAGGAGGAGATTGAAACTATGACAACACAAGAACGCATTGTTAAAAACAA
>JBMOLK010000161.1:0-1533 GCA_049325575.1 Bacillota bacterium
GGTCATAACGCTGTTGTTAGGGATGTTTAAAAGGGATTTGGTTCTTTGAAAAATACATATATATGGAGGATGATATTATGTTCCAACACCCTAAAATGAGGTATGTTTACTGTGGCATAGACAGCCACAAAGACACCCATACCGCTGTTATACTAAATTGTTTCTTTGAAAAGCTTGCAGAAATCACCTTTAAAAATGTACCCTCGGAGTTTGAATCCTTCCTTATCAGGGCAAATAGGCATAAATCCAAGGACATTTCAATTATCTTCGGTCTTGAAGATGTCAGTGCCTACGGTAGAAATCTTGCTCTTTTCCTTAACTCCAAGGGCTATTCCGTAAGACATGTAAACTCATCTTTGGTAGCACATGAAAGAAAGTCCATGAATGTACTTCATAAGTCTGATAACTTTGACGGTGAATGTGCTGCAAGGGTCTTAATCAACAGGCTTGATAATCTACCGGAGTTTAGCCCATACGATAAATTCTGGACACTCTCAAAGCTTGTAAGAAGGAGAAATTGTCTTGTTAAAACCGGTATGTCTTTAAAAAACCACCTTCATGACTATGTAATGCAGCATTATCCAAGCTATAAAAAGTGGTTTCCCAATATTGACGCCAAAAGCTCCTTAGCTTTCTTTGAAAAATATCCTTCCCCCTCAAAACTAGAAGGAATCACAGAGGATGATATTATAGAACTATTCTACAAAGAGTGCAAGAAGCTGTTTTCCAAGGAGAAAAAAGCAAGCCTTATCCTTGAATGTGTCCGTAAGGATGGGTATACAAAAGCAGAGCATCAGGAGTTTATTGATGAAATGATTGTATCTACAGTAAAGGAATTAAGAACTGTTATTGAAGAGACAAAGGAAGTTGAAAAGCTGATAAGGGAGTTCCTTCCCAAGTTTGGCTACAAGCTTCAAAGCATGAGAGGAATAGACGATATTGCAGCCGCCAACCTTATAAATGAGATAGGTGACATTGAGCGTTTCCCAACAGCAGCAAAGTTAAGTAGGTACGCTGGCATAAGCCCTGTTAGTTATTCATCAGGTAAAACAGATTTGCAGTTTGCCAATGAACGTGGTAACAGGCGTTTACACGGTATATTGTTTAAAATAGCTGTAACCCTCTGTAACACTGGAGGAAAGCACAAAAGAATTACAAATCCCATCTTCTATGACTACTATAAAAAGAAAATATCAGAGGGCAAGACAAGCAAGCAGGCTTTAAAATGTGTCCAAAGAAGGCTCATCAATATAATCTGGTCTATGATGAAAAACAAAACGGAATATCAAAACCCACCTACCAGAAAATTGGAATCATGATATAATTACATATAAAACTGTACCTTGAAAACATGGCACTGGAAACGGTGCCTATATATAATGATGTAAATCTTTAACAGTTAAGGAATATGAGTACGATAAAGTCGTGCTGGAATTAGACTCCGTAGGCAATCAAACAGGCCGCAACATCTATGGCACTAACCTCCTGATGCGTACCACCGGTGGCCAATCCTACTACTATATGTATAACGGC
>JBMOLK010000162.1:0-12208 GCA_049325575.1 Bacillota bacterium
GACTCAAGTTCTTGGCAACCGAAATGATTATTTCGTTTAATTAGAGGTCTGATTATTTAAATTGGAATATAAATCATTCAACTCGTATGTGAAAAAGTTACACGACAACTGTCTTGACAAACGGCGAGTCTATTGTATTTGGAATACCATGTAGTCTTCCTTGCACCTCGAGTAAAAATATCTAAAAACATAAAGCGGTTAAGTCTTAATTCCTATGACTTAACCGCTCTTATAAACTGTGTAAGAAACTTAAATGATTATCGTTTATCTCTACACTTTATAAACAGAGGATTAAGCCAATGTATACTCATATCTTTACTTGGTTTCCCTGATAATTTTAACGCAATATTATCTTGTTCGAGATTATAATTTTTCGAATGATACATTGTAATCCTCCTTTCTAAAAGTCAATATCAATTATTCTTTGCCTGATATGTAATTGCTTTAACACAACAACATTTTTTTAGGCACAGTAATTGTATGGTATCACAGGTAAACATGTCCCGTCAAGGAATATTTTAAATTGTAATATTTTTGTAACATCAATCAAGCTCCCCACAAATACGCTCGATAGCAAATGCCAGTATTTTAGCATGATCAAAGGCAATGCCCTTGGCGTCCAGAATATTATATTCTACGTTTTTGTTATGCAGCGAAACCTTTGTTACTACATCAAGGATGGCAGTGAGCTTGGAAGTATCATTCGTAAGTACCATGCTGTATTGCTCTCTTTTTGTGTTTTCATTTTTTACTTCTTCTGCAGTTGTATCGAGTTTCCTATATTGAATATCGAACCACTGTGCATCAATAGCATCTTCACCGAATTGTAAAGGAAGATTTTCTTTCTCAGCTAATGCCATAAATGAACAGGATACAATCCAACCTCTAGGATCACGTTTTGGTTCACTGAATACTTGAAGTTGTGACAGGCAAACCTCCGATATTCCTGCTTCTTCCTGAAGTTCCCTATATGCTGCCTGCTCTACCGTTTCACCGGGTTTTACAAATCCACCTGGCAAAGCCCAGTCATTCATGTACGGGTGTTCACCGCGTTTTATCATTAGGACAGAAAGCTGTTTTTTTGACAATTTTCTGTAATCATCTGCCTTATCACTATTTAATGCAAATACTACTATATCTGTTGCAAGAGATGGCCTTTCATAATTGTCTATTTTGTAAGCCTTTAAAAACTCTTTTTCACCATCTGAACGCTGCGGTATCTTATTGGAAAGTTCTATAAGCTCTGCTTTCGATTTATCCGAATAAAAGAGCGGTATTACACCATTGATATAATCTGCACCTCGTTTTGTTAAAAGCAGCCTGTTTTGCTTTATTTCCATTAATCCTTTCTGCGTGACGAATTCAACTTCATCTTTAAAGCATTCCAAAAACGAGAGCCCAAATCTATTTTGAAATGCCTCCAAATCCACAAATCCAAAATAGAAGGAGACTGATACCATTTTGGCTATGGATTCTTCCTTAGGTAACTTATAAATATCCTGCACAGGAAATTGATGGCTTTCTATTTTCTTCTGATATTTTGCTAACTGTTTGTTAGCAGCACCCTCATTGTATGCTAGATAATCTACTCCAAACGATTGAGCCCCCAATCCCATTCCCACATATGGTGTTCCGTAAATCACACGCTTTGTGAGGTAATCGCTAGTTCCATAATCATCTTTTACTTTGCTGAATGTGTTCTTACCCACATTTGCCATATAGCCGTTTTCCAGCAATATCTCGTATGCAAGCCGGTACTGGGATATTATCTTATACAACGATACGCCTTCTGCTTCCTTTTCTAATTTTGTACCTTTATAACGGTTACGATACAGTGTGATGTACTCCGGGTTTAAAGAAATTGCATAGCGAATTGTACTTTCAAATTCCTCATTGCTTTGGTGCAAAAAACCATACATAAGATCCAGATTGAACTGTTTAAACCCAGCTTTTCTGATATTTTGAGCAGCTTGTTCGTATATGTGGGTGGTTCCTTCTCTTCCCAACTCGTTTAACAGTTTTTCGGAAACAGTTTGAATACCCATACTAATTCTTTTATATCCCATAATATAAACTTCTGAGATCTTTTCTGGTTCTTTGGCAGCTATGACCGGGGTTGTTTCTATACTAAAAATCACGTTATCTTGTATATTGAATGAGTTTGTAACGGCTTCTGTAATTTTCTTCAAATTCTTTACCGACAATTTTGTTGGAGTTCCACCTCCCATGTCATATCCTACAACCTTTTTATCCTTTAATATTGCTTGATACATTTCAATCTCTTTCAGTAACAAAGAAACATATAAATCCTCTGTACTTGTATCTACATCCTGCAAGACAGTATATTCACAAAAATTGCATCTTACCTTGCAAAATGGTATATGCACATAGAGACTTAACTCGCCTGCCTTTGTCCATTCCAAAGCCATAAAATCCTGTATTTGTGATGGATCATTAATACGATATTGCATAAATGATTTTGGAGTTAAAGGATATGCTGTATTTGCATAATGATGATACAGCAGTCCATTTTCAAATATTTGTTTTACGTTCATATTACCTCACCCTCTTCCAGTTTGTTAGGTCCTCATCAAAAACAAATCATTAACACTTTCTCAATACTTGAATCCGATTCAAGGAACCTCTTAATCTCATTAATCGCTATCACTGCTGCTCTATCTACAGGAAATCTATAGCTCCGTACTTATTAACGGAAAGGCTATGGTTTTTACATTGGCCGCATTTACTATTGCATCTACATTCTGCCTTGTTATATACCCCTTTAATCACTTCAAATTTACCTACCATAACCACTTCTCCATTGACATTACCCACAATTTGTTGTTTACTGCTTGATATTATCATTTTGTTAATATCATTATATTACCATTTGTACTTTCTTGTCAATATCCTCTCCTTTACGGAACAAATTTTGCCCTGTTTTGCCTGAAATATAGCCTTTTCAGTTATGTTTACCTAAACACTATGATTTTCTATAATCTATAAGCAGTTAGAAATAATTCATGAATTATTTTTGAGCCTGCTCGAGTGCATTTTCAACTCCTTGGAGATAGGCTTTGGAGGTGAGAGTTGCACCGCTGATTGTGTCCACTTTCAGCGACTGTGCTTCGATTACTCTATTGAACAATCTATTTGTGAATTCAAGCGGTTGATTCTCTTTATTCTTCAATAATTCAATGTTAGTAACTTTACCTGAAGACACTGTAACCCTACTCTTGCATGCCCGTGGGATAGCTTGCCTATATTTATAAAAGCTGTCCTTACCCTTTCGTACTGAATTATTAGATTCCACCCATACATCATGGTTACCTGGAATCATAACTTTAAGGCATTGTAATTGGTTGAATTGCTTTAATGTACTATCTAAGCTATCAAGAGAATTGGAAATATCCCCTGCGATTACAAAAACATCCGGGGTTATCTCTTTAACCCGATTAACCAAGTACGGTACAAGTAGTCTATTATTTGTAGTGATATCAGCATGTATATCAGAAGTATAAGCTACCTTCACATCGTTTCACCCGCTTATAAAATATTAATAGCTGCCTAAATTCAACAATTTTGCCACCTCATTAGCTGCTTTCAACCTACCATAATCATATTGAACCAGGCTATGAGTATCAGAACCAACAGATACACAAATTTTTCTTTTTACAATACCTTCCAATAATAATTTGGTTTTTTCATCTTTCCTACTTGGATGAAGAATATTTAAGAAGATATCATGTGCCGAATCAGTATTAATCTCCCAGAATAGCTCATTTTGTTTCATAAAATCCAGGATGTAGTCTAATTCACCTTTACCCTCGTACTTCTTAGCTAACTTAACTAAATCAGTATGAGCCAAACCCTTGCTGCATTTGAATCCATCCAGTAAATTTGCGACATCCTCCAGTTTTGTAGTTGCAGGAATGTAATCAAGGTTCTCTAATAGAATAAAATCAAGCTGATTCAGCACATCATAGGGTAATATCCTGTAATTCTTCAATAAGTATGAGTATGCTATTTCAACTCCAATTAAAACTTTTATTTTATTACTATATTTAGTCTTTAACTTATCTATCTTGTTCAGATAGATTTTTAGCTTATCAAACCCTAAAGAGTATTTATCATCATTACAGAAATGGTCAGTTATCCCAACCACTTCCACCTGATGACTTATAGCGTTTAGTATAATATCTTCCGGCTTGTCAGCCCCATCAGACCATTTTGTATGATTGTGTAAATCCATAAACAGATCAAAATCCAACTTATCCATACCAAACCTTCCTATTGTACATTATGTGTTCAAAAATCTATAGTTTCGGATCTACCGGTTCACTTTCGAGTGCCAGTACTCCGAATACACATTGATGTACCCTATAGAGTGGCTCATTTCTTACAAAACGTTCTAGTGATTCCATTCCAAGCGCAAACTCTCTAAGAGCCAGCGAGCGTTTCTTTCCAAGAGACCTGCTCCTTAGCCTCTGAATATTCTCATCCATGGAATACTCTGGCCCGTAAATAATCCTGAGATATTCTTTTCCACGGCATTTTACAGCTGGTTGCAGCAGTTCTCTATTATTCTTGACTATAAAATCATATGGCTTCACAACCATTCCTTCCCCCCCTGAAGAAGTCAGGTTCTCCCACCACTCAATACCCTTGGCTACGCTCTCCGAGTCGGTAACATCAACTGTGATATGGTTTGTTGCCATTATTAGCTTGTCATCATGAGTACAGTATTTAGCAATCATATCCGTATGCCATAGGTGGTTTTTATCTGAATGTACTCGCCCTTCTGTGGCGAGGATGTGGAAGGGTGCCAGCTTTAAATCATCAATCGAGTTTACCGGCCAGCAGTATCCCCTGTATGCATCTACATACTTGTGCATCATTTCCGAACGTTCACTGAATCTCTGCAATAGTGCGTTTATATCTGCATTCTGTCCCGAAGTTTGCTTACTCACATTAAAGGAAGTCGTTATATTACCGGACGCCTGTTCAAGCAGCTTTACTGCTTCGTCCAGTGCTACCCTACCGGAAACACCTACAGCCGAGTATTGTTCCTTAAGCAGCATCTGTGCTTTAGCCGACCAGGGCATTAACTCACAGTCAAAACATACCCAGTCGGTATCGAAGTCATTCCAGAAGCCTGATTTATCTAAAGCTTTTCTTACTCTGTCAATCAGCAACGCCTCAAGTTCAATATTATCAAAGAAATGTCTTCCTGTACGGGTATAACATATTCCAGTAGATCCGTCCACAACGCCGAATCTTTTTGCTGCAGCTTGGTTGTCTTTACATACGATCACCACTGCACGGGAACCCATATGCTTCTGCTCACACACTACCTTATCTACTCCCCGTGTACGGAAGTATGAAAATGTCTCTGTAGGGTGTTCCAGCAACCCTTCTTCCTTACTGGTCTCACTTGGTGACATTGTAGGAGGTAAATATATAAGCCAATGAGGGTCAGCAGCAAACCTGCTCATTATCTCCAAAGCGGCAATAGAGTTTTCCTCCTGTATGGTAATGTTATTATACAGTCTGGTTCCAATAATCCTCTTACCAAGAACGTCATTTATATCTAGAATGTCATTATCTCTCCTAGCTTCAAAGCCATCAACCTTTTCTTCTGGGAGAAAAGGTTTAGCTGGTTCGTAATAGGTTTTTAAGGCCTTGACCTCCACAAATTCTCTTTCGGGATACCGGTAAGCTGTTAGCTTGCCGCCAAAAACACAACCGGTATCAATGTTGATTGTATTGTTAGTCTTTAAGATCTCAGCCTGTGGGGTATGTCCATAGACAACCGTAGCCTTACCACGGTAATCAGAAGCCCAATCATATCTTACAGGCAAGCCATATTCATCAGTCTCACCCGTAGTCTCCCCATAAAGGGCAAATTCACGGACCTTACCAGAGCCCCTCCCCTGAAGCTCTTCCTTCATCCCTGCATGCGCCACAACGAGCTTTCCATCATCCAGCACATAATGGCTGACCAGACCATCAATAAAGACTTTCACTTCTTCAATAAATTCAGGAGGCTCATTTTCAAGCTGCTCCAAAGTTTTGTCCAAACCATGAGTGATCTGAACATTACCTCCCTTAAGCTTCTTTAAAAGCTTGATATCATGGTTACCAGGTACGCAAAGTGCACTTCCCGATTTAACCATACTCATTACTAGCTTTAAGACTTCAGTAATTCCGGGGCCACGGTCTACCAAGTCACCAAGGAACAATGCTTTTCTTCCTTGGGGATGTGTTACTCTGTAACTGCCACTCACAGAGTCGTCTGAAGCTTTCTCAACACTGTACCCCAACTTCTGAAGCAGTATATTCAGCTCATCATAGCAGCCGTGAATGTCACCTATGATATCAAATGGCCCACGCTCAGCTTTTCGGTTATTCCATAAAGGCTGTCTTTCAAACGAAGCCTCATCGACTTCCTCTGGAGAGTTGAGTACATACACATATCTAAAGCCCTCCTTCTGAAGCCCTCTGATTGACTTCCTCATTTGCTGTGTATGATTCCTAATTACATGCTCTCCTACCTGCCTGTCAGTTCTGTTTTTGTTTCTTTCCTGGCATACCTTTTCCGGTAAGTTAAATACAACGGCCACCGGAAGGCAGTGATAATTTCTGGCAAGCTGTACAAGAGGCCTCCTTGCAGCTTCCTGTACATTTGTCGCATCAACAACAGTAAGCTTGCCTAACTGTAACCTTTTTGAGGCTATATAGTGTAAAACTTCAAAAGCCGTATTGGTAACTGTCTGATCATTATCGTCATCGGATACCAATCCTCTGCAAAAGTCTGAGGATATTACCTCTGTCGGCTTGAAGTGCTTCCTGGCAAAAGTAGACTTGCCGCAGCCCGAAGAACCTATTAATACTATTAAAGATAATTCTGGTATAGTTAATTTCATAATGTAAACACTCCCATCTGCGTAGGGCTTCCAAATTCATTGTCAACGTCACCTATTTGTACAAATCTCACATTATACCCATAGTTCTCAGTAACCTTAGCAGCCCACATTTCAAACTCACTACGGCTCCATTCAAAGCGGTGATCCCTGTGGCGCATATCTCCTTCAAAGAGATTTGAGTAACGCATGTTATACTCCTTATTCGGAGTAGAAACAATAACCGTCTGCGGCCTTGCAAACTTAAAAAGTACCTTTTCAAAGGCTGCCAGTCTATTTTCATCAAGGTGTTCTATAACCTCAATAACTGTCGCTGCATCATATCCGGAGAACCGCTTATCCCTGTATGTTAATGAACCTTGAAACAAATTAATCCTATTCCTTTGCATTTCGGGCAGTCTGTCAATTTTCAATTTGTCCTTAGCCCTTTCAAGAACATTGTATGAAACATCAGCACCCGCAATTTGTTCAAAGCTCTTATCCTTTAAGAGTAAGGAAAGCAGATTTCCCTCTCCACATCCAATATCTATGACTCTTTTTGCGTTGACACTTTTTAATGCGGCTACTACTGTCCCGAGTCTTTGCTGATTTAAATTGAGTTTCTTTTCCGCTTCCTCATGTTGTAAAGACTCATCCGGTTCCCCGATCTCCCCTAATACATCACTTTCTTCTACAAGTCTTTCAAATGCCTGGTTAATAAGACTCTTCTTTCTTTTCAGGTATCTACCGGTTATGAGACCCTTTTCAGGATGGCTAATAAGCCAACCCTCTCCATGCCGTAGCAGTTTTTCAATCTCATCCACTCCAACCCAATAGTGCTTTTCGCTATCCAGTACCGGTATAAGAACATAGATGTGGTTTAATAAATCCTGAAGCCTGACTTCCCCCTCAAGTGTAACCGTATAGTACTTACTTTTGCCCCATTCAGGAAATTTCTCATCCAGCATATATCCTTCGACAGCTACCTTATAGCCTAAGGGCTCAAATAGCCGGTTTATAATCCCTTCTCCCCCTCTGCAGGGCAGCATCATTATTTTTGCTTGGAGCGGTAATGCCATCGACGCCAGTTCCGGCTTATCTTTGGATTTACCGGACATTGCAGTTCCAAACACTCTTGACATTGCTACACTTAAGAACGAAGATGCAACGTAAGGCCTATCATTTACATAGTCAAACAACCCACCTTCTCCTGTAGAACCTTTTTTACCTCGAGCGAGATCAATCGGGTCTATATCAAGGACCAATGCAGCCGTACACCTTTCCTCTGTAGCCTCCGGATAGAATATATGAGCCTTTCCGTGATTTAGCTCAAATGTTTGTGACCTTGACGGGTTCTTATATAATAGATACCCTAAATCCGTTGCAGGTGGCTGGGTATAAGTAATTGTAAGTAACATGATTACACCTCTTAGCTTTCATTTTTAAATAAATTACATGTCTCCATCTGATAAAAAATTAGATATAAAATTACTGTACTCATCTTTCATCGGCAAATCATAATCTAACTTTATCCTTCTTCTGTTGGTAATCACTTCACTGCCGTTTTTGGAATTGATACAAGGTTTTTCATAAACCTCCCAGTATAACCCAACGCCTCGTTTCTGCCAATTTGGAATATCATTAAAATTAATTCCATTCTCAAATAGAAGCTCATTCTTTTCGCTAACAGGCATTCCACTTAAAAAATCAGTTGCTTCTTGAACAGACTTCCCTTTCTTCCTTAGCATCCAATAACAGTGAGCATTTAAAGCATTTCTGTGTGCATCTTCATTTCTCCACCTGAAATAGTCAATAACGGTCTTACTGTTAGGAAGTTCTGATATCCTACAATCAAAACAAGCCACATCACCAAGTAAAACGGAAAACTTTGCACTTGCTTCACCCGCCAATATTGAATTAAATTTACGAGCCTTCCGTCCAAATGCACCTTCATCTATGTGGAATAATAGTGATATCTCATCACTCTGTGTGTATCCATAAACTACCCTAAAACCACAATTCATAAGGTGTTCTGTTGTTGCAACCATATAATCCCGGAAGCGTATATCATAAGGACTTTCAAATTGATGGACTTCCTTTGTTAGCCTGGTGAAATTCCTTCCATCTATTCGTGCAACCATGTATACTCCAGGAACAACACAGTAGTCATGCGCTGTCTCATATACCCTCATCTTTACATCAAGATCATCAAATTTCATTTTTCCACTCCTCCACAACAAACTCGTTTTCTTCATTAATCCGAACATAATATAGTTCATCGAAGCCTTCATCCAAGCTAGGCAACTGCAATTTACCATATGTACTTTTAATGCCTGCTAAAGGAATATGTTCCTTACCCTCTCTTCTTTCATTTTTCTTTATAGCCTCCGCTATGTTTGACTGAAAGTAGTAACCTATAACCTTGAATTTAGCACTTTGGGCTATATCAATATATTTCTTTCTGTCCATAACAGACGGATTCGTATTATCAACAACAAAAGGCTGTTTTGCTTTTATGCAGGCGTCAAGAAATATATCTTCCCTGTTTCTTGTTCTTAACATATCCAGGTTTATTCTTATGTGTGTTTTAAAAAAATTGTCCTTATAATAGGTACTTTTGCCTGTTGCCTGTATCCCAATAAAAATAACAGCTTCCATATTAACTCCTTAACTTTAAACTTTTACTAAAAATAAAAAGTGGTTAAATCTTTTTGTTTGACTTAACCACTCTATCACTCATATGTATACACGTATTTTTTGATGTAATGAAGGTATTATTGTCTTTTACGCTTTAACAATAGAGGATTAAGCCAATGTATATGTATATTCATACCTGGTTCGTGAATCAGCTGAAGTGCCCTATTATTTTTTCTTAGTTCTAAACAGTTTGTTCTATACATTAGTTATCCTCCTTCCATATTACAACAATATTTTATTCAATATAGGAATGATTTTATTATACTTTACTCTTGTCTGTCAATTACTTTTAGTTGTGTAGTTGTATAGTATTATTGTAAATATCAGAAAGCACTATTATAATATTAATAATTATTAATGAGAGAAGGATTGTTTATGCAACAAGAAATATTGGAAAAGCTAAAGACAATTGAAAAAGAAAACAATATCAAGATCCTCTACGCAATTGAATCCGGCAGCAGAGGATGGGGTTTTGCATCTAAAGACAGCGATTACGATGTACGTTTTATATATACCCACCCCACCGACTGGTATCTTTCTATTGAAGATAAAAAGGATTTTATTGAGGTTCCAATAAATGAGCTATTGGATATAAACGGCTGGGATATCAGAAAGGCTTTGTTGCAGTATAAAAAGTCAAATCCTACATTACTGGAATGGCTAAGTTCCCCTATCGTATACATAGAGAATTACAGTACTGCACAGAGAATGAGAGAATTATTGTCTTCTTACTTCTCACCGGTACCTACTATATACCATTATCTACATATAGCTAGAAACAAATTTGAAGAGGTCATGGGAACAGACCAGGCTAAGATCAAAACATACTTCTATATCTTAAGGCCTATCCTGGCGTGTATGTGGATTGAAAAGAACAATAATACGCCTCCAATGGAGTTTGGCAAACTAATGGCGGAGCAGCAGCTGGACGGCACCCTGGTTAATGAAATTTACAAGCTGCTTGAGAAAAAGACTGCCGGATTGGAAATTGATATTGGACCAAAAAGCCCGGTAATTATTGATTTCCTCAAGAGCAAAATAGACCACTATGAGCAATATCTTAAAACAGTTAGAAAAGAAAAAATGTCCGATCATGAGGCTTTAAATGTTCTGTTTCATGAAACACTTAAGGAAGTCTGGGGCGCTTAAGGAATGGGATCAATAGCTATAAAGGAGCAAACACATGGATATACAGCGTATAAAAGACAAGCTAAATTCAAGCGAATATGAGTTTCTAAGGACAGACCCGCAACTTGGAAACAATATACTAATCCTTACAACAGCAGGCTCTATTGCCTATGGAACAAATGTTGATACCAGCGATATTGATATAAGGGGCATCACAGTAGAAACAAAACAGGATATTATGGGATTGTCAAGCTTTGAACAGTTCGAAGACAGAGCAACCGACACTGTGGTTTATGGGCTTAAGAAATTTATTATTCTGTGCCTTAATAGTAACCCAAATGTTCTGGAGATCCTGGGTACAAGGCCTGAACATCTTCTTGTCATATCAGTAGAAGGCCAACTTTTAAGGGATAATGTTGATTTATTCTTATCAAAAAAGGCGATCCAGAGCTTTGGCAACTATGCAACAGCCCAACTTAGAAGGCTGCAGAACGCTCTTGCAAGGGATAACTATCCCCAAGCCCAAAAGGAGCAACATATTCTAAATAGCATTTCAGGCCAAATGGATCATCTGAAAAGGACTTACAAAACCTTTACAGACAGTGAAATCAGCTTATATATTGATAAATCTGAAAAGGAAGAAATGGATACAGAAATATTTATTGATATAAACCTGAAACACTATCCTCTAAGGGACCTTAAAAATATCTATTCTGACATGAATAACATTGTGAAGGATTACTCCAAACTGAATCACAGGAACAGCAAAAAGGATGAACTCCGCCTTAACAAGCACGCCATGCATTTAATCCGCCTTCTGGCAACAGGGACGGAGATCCTTGAGGGTAAGGGAGTCAACACTTATAGGGAAAAGGAGCGAGGGCTTTTTCTTGATATACGAAGCGGAAAGTATAGTTATAACGAGATATTTGAAATGGTTGATGAATATGAAAAGCGTTTTAAATCAGCAGCTGTGAATACTTCCCTTCCAGAAGAACCAGATTACAAGCGTGTTGAAGAATTAATGATAGAAATCTATGGTAAAATATTATTATAGCATTATAATTGTATTTCAATTTTATTACAGATATTGACTTTATACTTTGTCCTACTATATTATGTTATGGTAAGATTTATATTACCAAATCAGGTGAAAGGAGTGTTGAAAATGACAGCAATAACAAATTATGAGGTGCTTAGTTTATAATTGAATATTGGACCAAAAGGGCAATGCATAAAGTATATTAGTCTCTTTATTTAGCATGCTTTTTGTGGTCAACCTTTAAAGTAACCTTCACCTGTAAAAACAAATACGCTATTACAGATTGCACGATGGGTTATCGTGTTTTTTTATTGTCAAAAAGCCGTGGTTATAATGTGCTTTGATACTTTAAGGTTATTTATTCTGTTCGAAGCTTACTCTATCACGGTATTTTTATGCCCTTTTAGTGATTAAGGGACATGTTGAATTTAAAAGGAGA
>JBMOLK010000163.1:0-12186 GCA_049325575.1 Bacillota bacterium
AGGAGTCTTGAAATTATGGGCTATACCCCCTATAAGCTGTCCCAATGATGCAAGTCTCTCCCTCTCCATGACTATTGCATGCTTTTCTGAGTACCTTTTATCCATATACTTATTATAGAACCTTGTAATCAGTATTGATATGATAAAACCTGTTATAATACAGCCAAGCCCTATAATAAGCAATCTCATGCCGACTTTAGTAACACTCCCTGTAATGGATTCTACCGGAGTCACCCCAACAACCGTCCATCCTAAATCAATACCGTTGATTTTATCTATTGTATTAAACGTAATTAGATAGTCTTTTTCTTTAAATTCTTTTATAAACCATCCGTTTTTTTGTTTTAAAACGTCTTTAAGATATGGTTTGTACCTGAAATAATCTATAAAACCGTTTGCATACCTGTTCTTTGGATTCGTTACATAGTTGGCATATTTACCTATTATAAATACCTGTCCATGGTCCGGGAGTTTGACATCAGATACCAAGCCATAAAGGTACGATTCCTTTATATTTAACAGAAGTATCCCGTTGCTTTTGTTACTTTCGGTATCCCGTATATTCTTTACAATTGAAAACACCTGAAAATTATCTGTATGTGTACCCGTAGATCCTACGTCCGTCCAATAAGTATCCAGCCACAAGGCTTCTTTTTTACTTTCCCTAAACCTTCTTACCGCATAATATGATAGGGCATCATCGGTAGACGATGGTCTGGCGTAGCCTGAAGTTATATATTCGCCCTTATTTGTAATTACTGCTATATCAGCTATGTCGGTCCTGGCTCTAATGTAGTTATCTAAAATCTCCGTTATTCTTCTCTTGTTTTGGGCCTTCTTATGCTGATCCGACAGACTGCTATGGATCTTTACAAAATTCTTAAAGCTGTCATTGCTTAATATTGTGGTAGATATATCATCAGGAGCTTTTAATATTACCTCAATGTTTTTAGCAGTTTGTTTAATAAGCTCCTTGGAATTTGATCTGGCATTATCTATAACAGCCTGTGCAATCATTCTAAACGAGACAAACCCTACTGCAGATATTGACAGAATAATTACCAGCACAAAAGCTATGTTCAGCCTCCAACTGGTATTTATTCCTTGTTTGCCTGATTCCTTCAATATATCTTTAGACCCTTTATTGCCATCCAAAACCACTTCTTATCCCCCTACCCCTTTAACTTTTGTTGTACATGGAATGGAAATGTGAATCGAAGTCCCTTCTCCCTCTTCACTTTCAACTTCCATGGTCCCGCCAAACTTTCCCTTAATTGTTGAGTATGACATATAGAGGCCTAATCCGGTACCATTCTTCCCTTTGGTTGTGATCATTTCTTTTAATAATTTTCTCTTTACATTTTCCGGGATTCCGGCACCATAATCTCTCACAACTATTTCCAGGTTGTTGCCTTTTTTCTGTAAAAAAACATCTATCCTACCCTCTTCTCCGTTATATGATTCGATGGAATTTGAAATAAGGTTGTTCATAACCTGCACCAGGTTATTAATTTCACCTTTTATCGGGGTATTTCCATCCACCTTTAGATCTATATTCATTTGGCATCTGTATTTTTTTAATTCATGGCTCATAAGGACTTCCACTCTTCTTAAAAGCTCACTTACAGTAAAGCTTACATTGGCTGACTCATTTAGGTTGACCGCCTGATCTTTAACTGCTGATATAACATCAGACATATATGTACAATATGGCTTAATTTTTTGTATCCAATCTTTCATTTCCGCTGCAATTTCATGATGGTCTTCCTTGGTTACCTCGCTGTCTCCTATAGAATTGTCATACTCATCTATAAGATCCGTTAGTGCTTCCAGGCCGCCCGATATTGACATTATTGGGGTCTTAAAATTATGGGCTATACCACCTATAAGCTGGCCCAATGATGCCAGCCTCTCTCTTTCCATTGCTATAGAGTGCTTTTCCGAGTAGCTTCTGTCTATAAATCTATTATAAAGCCTTGTAATTAGTGCAGTGAGTATAAATCCTACAACAATGCATCCAATTCCTATAATAAGCAGCCTTTTTGCTGCTTTATTAACACTTGTTATAATGGACGCAACCGGTACGATTTCAACGATCGTCCATCCTAAATCTGTCCCTTTAATCTCATCTATAGTATTAAATGTTAAGAGATATAATTCTCGGTCAATCATTTTAATTTCCCCGCCATTTTTTTTGCCAAGCATGTCATCTATATAAGGTAGGCTTAACGGTTTACTGTTTTCACTTCTATTATCAGGGTTTAATACGTATTTGCCTTCCCTGCCAACAATAAAAATTTCCCCATTACCAGCGGATTTAATATCTGCTATAAGATTGTAAAGATATGATTCTCTTATATTTATAAGCAGTATACCCTGACTTTTAAGACTGCTTGAAGTGTATATGCCCTTCATTATGGAAAACACCTGCCCATTACCGGAACGAGTATATGTTGAGCCTATATCTGTCATATAAGTATCCAACCAAATTGACTGTTTATTGCTTTCTTTAAACTTTTTAATGGCATAATACATAAAAACGTCTTGGAAAATTTGGGCTCCTGAATTTCCTGTATTAATATAGTCGCCTTTGTTTGTAATTACAGCTATATCAACTATATCCGTTCTTGTTTTTGTATAATTATTTAAAACTTCCTGAATTTGTCTTCCATTGTCAGCCTTCTTATGTAAGTCTTCCATTCTATCATGTATACTAACATGCCCTGCAACTACACTATCCCTTGATATGGTCATAGCAAGCTCGTCCAGCCCAGCCAGAATTGTTTCAAGATTTTTTGAGGTTTGCTTTATAAGCTCTTTAGAGCTAACCTCAGCGTGATTTATCATGGATTTGACTATCATATCGAAGGAAACTGCACCAACTGCAAATATAGATATGATGACTATTAATGCAAACCCAAGGTTTAGCTTCCACGCAGTGTTTATTTTCTCCTTCTCCAAGCCATTTATAATATCGGGCGGCATTTTATTCCGTCTAAAGAGCATATGACAAATCCCCCATATGAGTCTATTATTCAGAATATATATCGGAAAAAACAATCAATAAAGTGATGATAAAATTGAACGGATAAGAAGAATATACGAGACTTGCACGTATAAAGAAAGGAGCACGGATTATCGGGTGCTCCTTAAACATCAAAACATATTAACATTTATACATAAACCCCTTCATAAGGGCCAGTTATGTCCTAAAGAGGACCTTCTCCTTATTAAACAGCGAAGCGGCCAGGCCTAGTGTAGCTATAACATAAGCAACTGATGAGCAAAGGGCCAAAAGCAGATAAGTGTAATTAATATTAGCCCCCAGAACCATCTTGAATGCAGATATGGCATTTACCACCGGCACTACAAACATGTATGAAGGTATCTCATTAGGCTGCATAAGCATAGTGGAATAACCCGGTATCATAGCACCAATCATTAAAAAGGACAGATATGTTTGTGCCTCTTTAAAGGATTTTGCATAGGTGCTTAGTGCAATTTGAATCCCGGAAAAGGTCATCCCCAAGGTTATTGACATAATCAAAAGCAAAACAAGTGCCAAAGGGGGAATATTAAGCCCTGAAATCTCGGTTCCGCTACCCATTGTCAAAGAGCTTGGATTTATAATATACCCTAAGAATACACCTATCATGGTAGCTATAACAGTTATAAAGGAGAACAATGTTACAGTCAAATACTTGCCCACTAAAAGAGAAGATCTTCCCGGCTTGGTTGTGAGCAGAGGTTCAAATGTATTCCTTTCCTTTTCACCTGCTACAAGGTCGGTAGCTGCAGCAATACCTCCTGCGGACATTAAAATAACTATCAGCAGAGGAAGGAACATTGAAAGCATGCTTCCGCTGGTCTTCTCTTCATTTGCTATATTGTTTTTCTCAATTTTTACAGGCGTCAGTATATCTGTACTGATCCCCAAATCTGTGAGCCTTTGCGTGACAATCTTTTTATTATAGCTCTCAATTGCATCCCATACAATTCCAAGACTTCCTTCAGACTTGGCTTGAGACTTATCATAAATCAAACTAATTGTAAAAGGTTTACCTTCCTTTAGCTTTGAGGCATAATCCTCCTCAAAATCCATTACTATTCTTACCCTGGACTCATTGATTGCATCTATGGGGCTATCAACATCAACCAGGCTTATATTGGGAAAGTCTTTAATTATGTCGTTTATTACTATATCCTTGATTTCATTGGTGTTTGAGTCCTGTGACAAAGCTATTGTCACATTTTGATTAATATCCTTGTTGAGTTTCTCAACGCTTCCCCCCACCAACATGTTAAGAAGCGGTATAAGAATCATAGGAACTACAATACTGGTAATTATCGTCTTTCTATCACGGATAATATCCTTAACTTCCTTTGTAAAAACAATTCTCACATGTTTAAGATTCACTTTTTCTCACCTACCAGTTTTATAAAGATTTCTTCCAGGTCTTGATCATCATATTTTGCCTTAAGCTCATCTAAGGTTCCAACATCAACAAGGTTCCCCTTATGAATTATTCCAATACGGTCACAGAGCTTTTCCACTTCACTCATACTGTGACTTGAAAAGATTATAGTCTTTCCATCTTTCTTGCAGCTTATTATAAATTCGTGAACATCCCTTATTGCACTGACATCCAGACCTGATGTAGGCTCATCCAAAAGCATTATATCAGGATCATGAATAATTGATCTGGCAAATGCAACCTTCTGCTTCATTCCCTTTGAAAGTTTCCCTGCTCTCCTTTTTATATAATCCTCCATACCGAAAACCTTTGTCAGGGTCCTGATTCTATCTTTAAGATGGGTCTTATCCATATCGTTAAGCTGACCAAAATATGCAATATTCTCTTCACAGGTTAACCTGTCATAGAGCCCGCTTTCCCCTCCAAAAAGAATCCCTATGCTCTCCCTTACTTTCTCGGGCTCTTTCATAATGTCACAGCCTGCCATAACTGCCGTTCCTGATGTTGGTCTAAGCATGGTAGCAAGCATTCTTAACGTTGTGGTCTTGCCCGCTCCATTTTCACCTAGAAGCCCGAATATCTCCCCTTTTTTTATTTCAAAGCTGATCCCGTTAACAGCAAGAACTTCATCGAATCGTTTTGTAAGATTCTCTAGTTTTATCATGTCAAAATCACTACCTTTCGCTACTCTTTAATTTCCTTATTTATTATAGCTTCTGCAAATACCAAATCCTCCCTGGTTGTTATTTTTATATTATCATAGCTTCCCATAACCAATCTGGTCCTTATTCCCATTCTTTCAGTAAGCACAGTGTCGTCGGTACCTGTAAACCCATCTTCCAATGCTTTTAGATGAGCACCTAAAATTTTATTATATAAAAAGGCCTGTGGTGTCTGAATAGACCAAAGCGTACTCCTGTCAAGGGTTTTTTCCACAAAACCTTCTTTATCAGACGACTTTATAGTATCCTTTACCGGAACCGCTGCTGTGGAAGCTCCAAATTCAAGAGCTGCTTTTGCACAATCAATAATAATTTCTTCATTGATAAAAGGCCTTGCCCCATCATGTATTAAAACAATATCAGTATCTTTACTGACTTCAATCAAACCGTTATATACAGAGTTCTGCCTTTGTGCACCTCCTGCTACAAGGGACTTGACTTTATCAAAGCTAAAGGCTTCAATAATATTTTGTTTACAATAAAATATATCACTTTCATTTACAACAAGAATAATCTCACCAATATGGTCACAATCTTCAAATACCTGCAGAGTTCTGGCAAGAACAGGTTTCTCACAGACCTCTATATACTGCTTGTTAATATCCATATTCATTCTTGTTCCTTTTCCTGCAGCCACAACAACTACGCTTATATTAAGCTTTTGTCCCTTTTTCATAAATAACGCTCCCAAGTCTATTCTATCTATCAAAATCTTTATAAGATTATACCACAAAAGAAATCATTTTTATTGTCAAAAAAATAAAGCCATTAATAAAACAGCTTTATTTTTAAAACTATTAATAATCCAAGGTTATTAACTTATTTAGGGTTTTAAAAACTTGTTTATGATGTTTTCAATCTCAAAAGCATTCATGTTCTTCGCAAGTACCAGTTCACTGATAAGAATCTGTTTCGCGCTGTTAAGCATCTTTCTCTCCCCTGTGGAAAGGCCTTTATCCTTTTCCCTTAGCATTAAAGACCTGACAACATCAGCTACTTCATAAATATTTCCGCTCTTAATTTTAACCATATTTTCTCTGTAGCGCTTATTCCAGTTGGCTGTCATACCTGAATTTTTGGCTCCCAACATTAAAAAAACCTTATCAGCATCCTGTTCACTTATTACTTCTCTAATACCTATATCCCCTACATTTTTTGTAGGAATCAACACCTTCATTTCTCCTATAGGAATTTTAACTACATAATAGCTTTGCTTATTGCCCAAAATTTCCTTTTCCTCAATGGACTCAATCACCCCGGCTCCATGCATAGGGTACACAATTTTATCACCTATATTATACATATACACTCCTCCGTTAAGCACAAAACAACAAAATAGCTTAAAAATAAGCTTATCTCTTTATTTAGTAAACTTTGTCGTTATTACTATTATAATTATTAAAGAGACTTTCCAAGAACAAAACCACTCTATATGCAGTATATCATAATCGGGTATATTAAAACGTCATATTTGTATCCATCATTAACCAGCCTGTACAAAAACCCAAAAGAAACCCTATTTAGTGATGTTTCTTATACTTTAAGTATACTACAAAGGTAATTTATTGTCAAAAATTTTTATTCTAGCACTTGTGACTACTTATGTCAACAGCAATTTTTGCTAAAGGAGTTCTTTTTTCATATACACTAACAGAATCCATGAATTAATTCGGCTGCAAAGCTTTATAATACAGTTTCAATATCAGTAATAGACTTCTACAAGATACAGACCTTCTGCTGGAGCTGTACGCCCTGCCCTTTTCCTGTCGAGGCTTTTTATTACATCAGGTATGTCTTCCTCCCTTATCCTTCCCATACCTACATCAACAAGTGTACCCACTATGATCCGTACCATATTGTATAAAAAACCGTTTCCGGATATCTCAAACCTGATTATGTCCTCATTCATCTCCAATGATACACCTGTAATAGTTCTTACAGAAGTTTTGACACTGCTTCCACTGGCCTTAAATGCCGAAAAATCATGTGTGCCCAAAAAGTGTGCCGCAGACCTTTGCATGCTATGATAGTCCAGTTCATGTGAAACATGATACGCCCTGTTTCTTAGAATGGCCGATGGAAACCTGGAGTTATATATTAGGTATCTATACCTCTTACCCTTTGCACAAAATCTTGCATGGAAGTCTTCACTTACTTCCTCAGACTTTTTTATCACAATGTCCTGGGGAAGTAACCTGTTCAAAGCATAGGAAAACCTGTCGGAAGGTATGTTTGAGCCTGTCTTAAAATTAGCCACCTGACCATATGCGTGTACACCAAAATCCGTCCTGCTGGACCCAATTATAGTAATTTCTTCTCCGGTCAGCCCTTTTATGGCTTTTTCCACTGTTTCCTGAACTGTTTTTGCATTTTTCTGGCTCTGCCAGCCATGATAGTTTGTCCCATCGTATTCTATAGTCAGCTTTACATTTTTCATATCATCTTCCTTAAGTCAGATATTTGGAACATATTTAAGGGACACCCTCACGTGTCCCTTGTAGTCATTCATTATATTTTAGCTCTGCTTATACCTTACCAAGCATTGCTGCACCTACAATTCCCGCGTCATTACCCATTTGTGCCGTCCTAAGCTCTGTCTGGGGTATTTCTTCCTTACTGTATACTCCCTGCTTTATTAGCTCTCTTAGGGGCTTTAAAAGGTATTCTCCTTCTTTACACACGCCTCCGCCGATTACCAGAACTTCAGGCATAAATATATTTATCATATCAATAAGTCCCTCTGCAATATATTTTATATACTGCTTGACTACTTTTTCGCCTGTCTCGTCATCCTGTTTTGCAGCGTCAAAGGCCGTCTTAGCGTCAATCCTGGATAAATCACCGTTAACAAGTTTGTTAATAAGGGATTCGGGATTCTCCTGGGCCGCTGCCTTCGTCTGCCTTATCAATGCAGTAGCTGAGGCATATGCTTCCCAACATCCCTTTCTTCCGCAGGTACACTGCTCTCCGTCAACCACCATAACTGTATGACCAAGCTCTGCCCCTGCATAGTTAAATCCACTGTATGTTTTCCCGTCTATTACAACACCACCGCCTATACCCGTTCCCAAGGTAATTGTAACAGAGTGTTTTGCTCCCTTTGCTGCACCTGCTACACTTTCTGCCAAAGCTGCACAGTTTGCATCATTATCAAGATAAACAGGTAAATTTATATACTTTTGTATCTCTGCCCTTATAGGAACATTTCTGAAATTAAGATTGCAATTGTATACAAGAATTCCATCCTTGCAGTTTGGCGTACCGGGACTTCCAACCCCGATATTCTTAACCTGGTCAATACTTACCCCTGAATCATTAATAACCTTTAGGGTAAGCATCGCCATATCCTTTATTATTTCCTGATATGGCCTTTCTCTGAAGGTTGGAACACTATCTTTATGGATAATCTTACCGTCTTCATCAACCAATCCAACTGCTATATTTGTTCCACCAAGATCAATCCCCACGTAATACATTTTTCTCCTCCTAGTCGGTATTTATTAGTTTTTTAAGACAACCCCTTGTATAAATATGCTCTCTCTATGTATATATACCAGTGCTTTATTAACAAATTTTCAATGTTAAATATGCACATCCTATTCTTGTACCTCGAATGCTCTAAAAAAACAATCCCAAATCTTCTGCAATAGGTTGATATATATATTATACAGGCATTTTAAGGTATTGTACATATAATAGAATAAATTCAAAAACCAGCACTGATAATAGAACTTTAAAATCCACCTTTGAGAGCTTAAGCTGCTTCATTCTGGTACGCCCTTCGCCACCCCTGTAGCACCGTGCTTCCATTGCCACTGCCAGGTCCTCCGCCCTTCTAAAAGCACTTACAAACAGGGGGACCAATACCGGTATAAAGCTTTTAGCCCGTTGTATAATGTTTCCCGTCTCAAAATCTGCTCCCCTTGATGCCTGTGCCTTCATTATTTTATCAGTTTCCTCTAAAAGTGCAGGTATAAACCTTAGGGCAATGGTCATCATCATGGCAAACTCATGAACGGGAAGGCGGAACCGTTTTAAAGGATTTAAGAGTCTTTCGATTCCATCTGTAAGTGAAATGGGTGTAGTGGTAAGGGTTAGAAGAGATGTGCTCATAATCAAAAGCGAAAGCCTAAGTGCTATCTTAGCTGCCTTATCCAGCCCTTCCCAGGTTATATGCAAAAACTTGTACTCATAAATTACTGACCCTGGAGTAGTAAAAATATTGACCAGGGTTGTAAAAACAACGATAAACATTATGGGCTTAAGTCCTTTCAGGGTATAGCGTACAGGAATCCTTGACACCATGACAGATGCCAGTATGAAACTTCCAAACATCAAAAAAACCGTATAGGATTTTAACACCAATATAGTCGCCATGAGTATTAAAGAAAGAACAATTTTTACCCTTGGGTCCGTCCTGTGTATCAATGAGTCTCCGGGAAAGTATTGTCCCAGTGTTATATCCTTAATCATTAAAACTTCTCCTTATTACTTCCTAAGATATCTTTTAAGCTCTTCCTTTGCTTTACTAACGGTAAATATATCATCATTTATATCCGGCAATAAAGCCTTTAGCTTCTTCATAAGGTATGTGATCTGGGGTGCAGCAAGGCCTATCTCCTCCAACCTTTCGGTGTCCTTAAATATCTCGGCGGCTGACCCATCCATTTCAATTCTCCCCTTGTTCATTACGATTATCCTTTTAGCAAGCTTCGCAATATCCTCCATACTGTGGGAAACCAGGATAACCATAATACCGCAGTTCTTATGTAAGTTTACAACCAATTCAAATATTTCATCCCGGCCTTTAGGGTCCAAACCTGCAGTAGGTTCATCCAGAACTAGTATCTTAGGACTTAGTACCAGTATTCCTGCCATAGCAACTCTTCTTTTCTGTCCTCCCGACAGTTCAAAGGGGGACTTATTCAGCACATCTTCATTAAGACCTACAGAGCAAATTACCTCCTTAACTTTCTTATCTGTTTCTTCCGGGCTTATCCCTCTCTTTTCAAGGCCAAACGCAATATCCTTATACACAGTCTCCTCAAAAAGCTGATGTTCCGGATATTGAAACACAATTCCCACCCGTCTTCTTATATCCCTGGTGTCCTTACCTGCTATATCCTGACCGTCTAAATGTACACTTCCGGTGGTTGGTTTTAAAAGTCCGTTGAAATGCTGTATCAAAGTCGATTTCCCTGACCCGGTATGCCCTATTATGCCGATTAGTTCTCCAGCTTCTATATTTAAGTTTATATTATCCAGCGCTTTCTTCTCAAAAGGAGTACCTTTCATATAGATATATGAAAGATCTTTTACCTTAAGCGTCATTTTGCCTCCAAATTTCTTTATTACACATCTAATTATAATTATTTATACACTTTTTAATACGCAACTTCAAGTAAGTTTTTTATTTTAATGCGTTTATGCTATAATCACATTAGAGATAGCGAACTTTGAAGATAAACATATGATTCTCTTAAGCCTATTTGATTCAAACGGCTAGCCTATCTTGTTTATCTACTTTTACAGTTCGATTTCTTAATAATATTTTATCTGGAGGAATAATGGCGAAGGTATTTTTAATTAAAGGTAAAGAAGCCAGGGTATTAGACGGGCACCCCTGGATATTCAAGAGTGATATAAATGAAGTTTACGGTAAATTTTCAAATGGTGATATAGTTGATGTATATAGCAGCAGAAACAGGTTTTTAGGGCGGGGCTATCTTAATACCAAATCTCAGATAACTATACGGATGATGACATATGAAGAGGAGGATATTAACTCCGACTTTCTATATAAGCGCATTCATGCAGCATGGGAATACAGAAAAAAAGTTGCAGATACTATGAGCTGCAGGGCCGTTTTTGCAGAGTCGGATTTTCTTCCCGGTCTTATAGTGGACAAGTTTTCCGATTACCTGGTTGTTCAAACCCTGGCCCTTGGAATTGATATGTTTAAAAGTCAGATCGTTGAGATACTGGATGATATAATAAAACCTGCAGGTATATATGAGAGAAACGATGTACATGTGCGGGAACTTGAAGGTCTTGACCAAAGGACAGGATTTCTCAAGGGGCCCTTTGATACAAACGTGGAAATGGTAGAAAACGGTGTTAAGTTTATAGTTGACGTTGCCAAAGGTCAAAAGACAGGCTTCTTCCTTGACCAAAAAGAGAATAGGGCTGCAATAAAACCTTTTGTGAAAGATGCCAGAGTTCTGGATTGCTTTACACATACAGGATCATTTGCCCTTCACGCAGCCCACTATGGTGCCTCCAGTGTTTTGGGTATTGATGTATCGGAGCATGCCGTACAATGTGCAGCACATAATGCAAAAATTAATGACCTTGACACAAACTGCAGCTTTGAAGCTGCCAATACCTTTGACAAGCTTCGGGAGTTTTACGATAACAATGAAACCTTTGATGTCATAATACTTGATCCTCCAGCTTTTACAAAGTCCAGAAGCGCTGTTGAAGGTGCTGTGAGAGGTTACAAGGAGATAAACCTAAGGGCCATGAAGATAATAGAAAGCGGCGGTTTTCTCGTTACTTGTTCATGTTCTCACCATGTAAGCCCGGACCTTTTTATGGATATACTTTATAATGCGGCTATAGACTCAAAAAGGAAAGTGAGATTGATCGAGCAAAGGTCTCAAGCCAAGGATCACCCTATACTATTGGCATCTGAAGAAACCGAGTATTTAAAGTGTGTAATACTTCAGGTAGTTTAAGTTGCATTAAAAGTACAGCACATATAAGGATGGCCTCATATGTGCTGATTACTGCAGTATATTACGTGCTGACTTTATGATAGAGTTTTATATTTGGGTAGGGGTAGGAGTCGGAACAAAACTGGAAGGCGTAGGCGTAATATATACGTCTTCACCCGTTATTGTTTCGATTCTTTCTTCGCTGGCACCAACTATCTTCCACCCGTTTTCTGTCTTCACCAGGACAGCTTCCCCTTTTATTCTTTGGCCCAA
>JBMOLK010000164.1:0-1514 GCA_049325575.1 Bacillota bacterium
AAATGATTGTGTGGTATATGTAAACAGTTCTAGAGTCGGGGGACATTATGTGCGGTATTGCAGGGTATTTTACAAAAGATAATATAAATAATAGTATAATAGCAGAAGAAATGATAGACTGCATGAGACATCGTGGACCTGATGCTCAAGGGTACGAAGTGATTGAGTCAAATGAGAACAACCTGGTACTGGCTCATACAAGATTAAGTATTCAGGATTTAAGCCCTTTAGGAAATCAACCTTTTATTAATAAAGATAAAGATGTATTTTTAGTGTTTAACGGAGAAATATATAACTTTCAGGATCTACGAAAGCAATTAATACTAAAAGGATATCGGTTTACTTCGTCTTCTGATACGGAGGTTCTGCTATATTCATATATAGAATGGGGAGAAGATCTTACCAATCATATAAAAGGTGACTTCGCGTTTTGTATTGTTGATAAGAGGATTAACAAACTTCTATTGTATAGAGACCCTTTAGGGGTTAAACCAGTTTACTATTTGCTTTCCGGAGACAGCTTTGTTTTTTCCTCCGAGATTAAAGCTATTTTGAGATTTCCCGGAGTTAAGAAGGAAATAAATAAAGATGTTTTGGCAGAGTACTTGATAAACGGGTGGGTATATGAACCAGATACAATGTTTAAAGATATAAAGAAACTGGAAGCGGGACACTTTATAAAGCTTAATCTTGGTGACAGGACCTTTGAAAAAATCAAATATTTTGACATCAGCTCAAAGGATTCGGAAACTGATTTAGATAAACTTATTGATAAGGCCCTTAAATATCAGACAATCAGTGATGCGCCTTTAGGATTGTATTTAAGCGGCGGAGTAGATTCTTCAGTTATAGCTGCAAAGGTTAAAAAAACAGGGAGAATATTTACTTTAACTGCATCTATGAAGGAAGATGAATTATCATATGAGGGATTTGAGGATGATCTAAAGTATGCAAAAGAAGTTGTAAACCAATATGAAAATTTGGATTTACAGATTGTGGAATTGGATTATTCTATGATCGATTATTATAAAAAGCTGGTATATTATATAGAAGAACCTATTGCAGATCCTGCAATAGTTCCTGCTTATTTACTTGCTAAAAAAGCCAGGGATAAAGGCTTTAAAGTAATGCTAAGCGGCATGGGGGCAGATGAGCTCTTTGGAGGTTATAGCAGGTATCTGGCATACTCTAAAATCAGTAGTATAGTTTTAGGAAGACAGATAGCCTTTATAGTAAAAACTTTTTCAAAGTTTGGTCAGTATCTTCTTAGAAAGGGAAAGTTTCTAAAGCTCTTTAGAGACCTGGAACGAATTTCAAATGCGTTAAGTAAAAAGTTTCCACTTAATTATATCTATTTAATGAGTTACTGTTCCGAAAAAGAGGTTTTGGATTTGGTAGGAAGTGATAGCGTTAATAAATTCTACAAAAAAGCTGCTGGCTTTAGTGAACTTAAGAATCTTACCGAGCTTCAAAAAATCTCATATATAGATTTGAAAGGTTTTTTGGCAAGTCAT
>JBMOLK010000165.1:0-75074 GCA_049325575.1 Bacillota bacterium
CATAGTCTACAACAACATTGTTTGCATCCCGTACAGGCTTAACCCTGGCGTATTTGATAGCACTTAAAGAATCTGCAACAACCGATAACCCGGCCACACCGCATGCCATTGTCCTTAATACCTCTCTATCATGAAGAGCCATTTGAAGCCTTTCGTAGGCATATTTATCATGCATATAATGGATTATATTCAAGGTATTCATGTAAAGCCTTGCCACCCAATCCAGGACCATGTCAAAGCGTTTCATAACGTCATCATAATCGAGATATTCTGTTTCAACTGCGGAAAATAAGGGAGCCACCTGATTACCCGTCATTTCATCCCTACCGCCGTTAATGGCATAAAGAAGGGCCTTTGCAAGATTACACCTTGCTCCGAAAAACTGCATTTGCTTTCCAAGCCTCATGGCAGAGACACAGCATGCAATTGCATAGTCATCACCCCAATAGTGCCTCATTATGTCATCACTTTCATACTGTACCGAGCTTGTGTAAATTGATACTTTTGCACAAAACTTCTTAAAGCCTTCAGGTAAATTGACAGACCAGAGTATGGTCAGGTTAGGCTCAGGTGCAGGCCCCAAAGTGAAAAGAGTATTTAAAACCCTGAAGGATGATTTGGTCACCAGTGTTCTGCCATCCAGAGACATGCCGCCTATGCTTTCGGTTACCCATGTTGGGTCACCGCTAAATAGTCTTTCATAATCAGGAGTCCTCAAGAATCTTACCATTCTAAGCTTTATAACCAATTGGTCAATCAGCTCCTGGGCATCCTCCTCTGTAATCTTTCCTTCCTTAAGGTCCCTTTCTATATATACATCAAGAAAGGTAGACACCCTCCCAAGGCTCATGGCAGCTCCATTTTGCTCTTTTACCGCCCCAAGATATGCAAAATACAGCCACTGTACAGCTTCCCTAGCATCCTTTGCAGGTCCTGAAATATCAAATCCATAGCTTGATGCCATTTCTTTAAGATTCTTAAGGGCTTTTATTTGTTCTGCTATCTCTTCCCTGTTTCTTGCTGTCTCATAATCTATATAGTCAAACTCAAGATTTACCATCTCATATTCTTTTTCAGCTATAAGCCTGTCAACACCATAAAGAGCCACTCTCCGGTAATCACCGATTATTCTTCCCCTGCCGTAAGCATCAGGAAGACCTGTTATTATACCTGCCTTCTTGGCTCTTCTCATTTCTGAAGTGTAGACATCATATACCCCCTCGTTATGGGTTTTTCTGTAGTTTGTAAAAATCTCAACAACATCGGGGTCAATTTTTTTGCCATAGGCTTCTGCCCCTTTTACTATCATACGTATGCCGCCAAAGGGCATTATGGCTCTTTTTAAGGGCTCGTCCGTCTGAAGACCCAAAACTACCTCCAATTCCCTGTCGATATAACCCGGTTTGTGGGATGTGATTGTAGAGACTGTATGGGTATCTACATCAAGGACACCTCCGTTTTCCCTTTCCTTGCCAAGAAGTTCGCTCACCTTGTTCCAGAGCTTCTGTGTTCTCTCTGAAGGCCCTTTAAGGAAGGTTTCGTCGCCTTCATAAGGGGTATAGTTGTCATGTATGAAATTACGTACATCAATTTCCTCGCACCAGTTTCCGCAATTGAATCCGCGCCATGCATCCATTTTTTCATCACCTTTCAAACAAAATTGTCATTATATATTTACCCTACAAAATAAAACAATATCCAAATATATAATGAATTTTTTGAATGATTACAACAAAAAAAACAGCCTGAAAATAATTTTTCAAGCTGTTTTTATACAATACTTTAATTTCATTGCTCACTTCTACTTCTTTGAAATAGCATCAAAGTCAAACAGGATACTTTTTTCATCAAGCCGTTTTTCCCTGATATCGATGAAAACATCCTGGGCTTCCTTGGATACAAAAGTCTCTTTGCAGCTTTCACAATAATACACAGGAGCATTGGTTAATGTTACTACTTTCCCATTAATCTTCTTTTTAATGTTAGTTTTGTTTATAGTAGTTGGTTTGCTACAAAATAAACACTTGATCACCTTCATTAACATAACCCTCCTCTTTCTGTGTTTACTTAATTACTCCAAGCCTGGTAAAGCCTATTCCAATTCAAAATACAATCTGTCATCCTTGATGTAAAACTCTGTACCCAGCTCTTTACACAAATTCAATTCTCTTTCCAAAATAGCTTTTGCACCCTCTCCTTTTTGTGGAACAACCTGCTTTTTATCGATTGTTCTCACCGGTATCCCTTCTATACTTGTAAGCTTTTTATCCTTATAATTCATAGTGATAATGAACGATTCCTGATTCTCAGGATCATTCTGGTCGAAAATAAAATTACCCAGACTATAAAAAATGGGTTTGCCATTATAGATTTCTATCCCTTGAAACTGGTGGGGATGGTGTCCGAGAATTATATCTACGCCGTTATCAATAAGTTTGTGTGCAAATTCCTTCTGACTGGATAATACATCAAAACTGTCTTCCTGCCCCCAATGAAGTGACACTATTAGTATATCGACTTTATCTCTTAACTTATTAATATCAGTTTTTATAAAATCATTAAATTCTATTGGTCTTGGTGCTACACCTGTCTTATCCTTACCTGCTATAAACTTAAGAGGCGGATTACCCTTATAAACTACTTCTGCCATATCGGTGTACGACAGCAGTCCGATTTTCAAACCCTTTTTCTCTATTATTGCCGGTTTTCTGGCTTCCTCCATATTTTTACCGGCACCCGAATAGGCAATTCCGTGCTTGTCCAGTATTGCCATAGTATCAAAAAGTCCCTGCTCGTAATAATCAAGTATATGGTTGTTTGCCAGGCTAAAAAGATTAAAGCCTGCGTATATTATACCATCCATAGCCTCAATATCATTCTTAAGTACATACTTTCCGCCCTGTCTGATGCCTGTAAGTGAACGGGTACTGGAAGTTATGGGCTCTTCCAGATTACCGAAAACCACATCTCCCTTTTTTAAGATATCTGCAACTTCCAAAAATGGATAAGTAAAGTCCCTGTTTTCCTTTTTGACTCTGCTGCCGACTCCTCTTCCTAAAAGAATATCTCCTACAGCAACAATTTTTAATATCTCTTCTTTCTTTTCAAGCTGGGGCTGAACATCAATATTGCTGGCAGGAACAATTGTCGCGTATACAGAACTGCTTACAGTGCCGCCACCGGGTAAATCCCCGTTATTTGCAGTTACGCTCTCTGCCTTATCGCTGTAAGTCCTAAGGAACGTCCAAAGTCCGATAGCCCCTGCAGTCAAAACAGCAACAGCTGCTGCTATTATGTAAAATTTCTTCATATTTATGACCCTTGACCCTTTTTAAATATTCAGTCGATTATATAAGTTTATACTCCGATACAGGCGTATAAATCCTTTTATTCATAACTTGCTCACTTTTAAAAAGACATACACTTTCTACACTTATACTTGAATATTTCTTATCTATGGCAAGCTTCCTAATCTCTTCAAAGTCCATATTGAAAACAATATCCTGCCCTATGGTTACATGAGGAACATAAGGCCTTCTCTCCCTTTCAAACCCGACTTTTTCAAGGCTTGAATCTATTTCGGCCTGAAGCTTTCTAAGCTTATCCAGTTCACCGTCTAGCTTTAGCCACAGCACCCTCATATTCCCCTTTCCAGGGAAAAAACCCAGGTTTCCAATTTGAAGTTTGAACCTTTCAGTCTTAGTGCATATTTCCTGCAAGACCTTATTAATCTCCTGTACTTTTGGTCTTTCAACCTCACCCAGGAACTTTAAAGTCAAGTGAAAGTTATCTATATACTTCCACCTGCCGCCAGATGCAATATCCCTTAATTCTGATTGCAGTTTGACTATTTCATTTTTCAGCTCACTGCTAAAGTCAATAGCTACAAAAGAACGCATAGAAGCTTAAAATTTCCTCCAAAATAAAAATTGGCATTATTAACATGCCTAACTTAAATACTAATCAAACTATTATTATTTCTAAAACAATTATTTTTCCTTCTTTTAATATTTTAACACAAAATACAACAAAAATATAGAAAAAAAATGTTATTTCTTAGTTACAGAATTTAACTTTATCACGCGAGATTTGCTCCTGTCATGATGTTTAAGCTTCAGGCAATCCTAAATGTCTTTTAATATTTTTTTATTGCTATCTTTCCCATAGAGGTGCTGACCTTAACTTTGGTAGGATACAAATACTCATTAAATTCATTAACTTCCAGTGAACCCACACTTTCAAAAGATATTTTCGAATTTTGGGGCAGCCATAAATCTATATTACCTGTCTCAGTTTTAAAAAAATATTCCCCATTCTCCTTAAATTCCGCTTTTATGCTAATACTCCCTATATTCTTTACAATGCTTGATTTGCCTAATATTCTTCCATTTGAAATCTTTACGTTTCCTACATCGCCTTTCACATTTATTATTCCATCAAACCTGTTGATTTCCATGTTGGCCATGTTTATGTCTGCATTTAAGACTCCACTTATATCATCAAGAAATTTAATATTTCCTATATCCAATTTACAATTTAAAAGCTTTACGCTTTTGGGCAGATATACCCTAATATCAACACTTCTGTCTACGGGATTCTTATCCTTTCCCCTGTATTCGGATTTAAAGAAAACCTTATTGTCTTTTTCACTCAAATCTATCTTAAAATCTTCAAGCTTTTTCTCTAAAGTTTCCTTATCCTGAACTCCTCTTACCCTTTTTGTTATTTCGAATTTTACATCTTTCTTATCCCATGTATACACCTCGATATTGCTTGAATCGCAGGACATGTTTACTTCAGGTGAGGCTTTGACCTCAACAGTCTTTTCGCTGTAGGAGTTTACCTCTTTTTTAGGGCCAATCTCAACAGTAGAAACCGAACACCCGGATATCAAAAGCAGCTGTATTAAAAAAACAAATATAAAAGCCCAATATCTCAAACGCTCCACCTCTTTAAGCAGCAGTAATGTATTATTGATAAATAATAACATAATATCTTTACTATCTTCAAATATTTCCCACATGACAGGTTATAAACTTTTCAACATAAAAAAGAGGCATCAAACAAATGTGCCCCTTCACTAATCTACATATTTTAAATCCTGGTCTTCAGGTCTTGTACCAGTCTCATTAAATGATTTGTACCCTTATAAACTGATACTATCCGATTAAATCCCTGATATGAGTTGCATAGTGGGAAAATACGATCCCAGGCTCTTCAAGGTCTGCGCACCAGCGCTTTACCCACTCTAAAGAAACATACCCTTTATATCCGTTGTTCTTAAGAAGTGAAATAGCTTCCTTGACAGGGATATCACCATATCCTAACATCTTGTACCTAAGCTTGTTGCTCTCAATTATTGAGTCCTTTATATGAACAAAGGAAATATAATCTTTTAGCATATTACATGTCTTTTCCACCGGCTCATTCATAAACCTGTACGGGTGATGTATATCCCAGAGCACCCCTACGCTTGGGCTATCCACCTTCACAAGAAGCTTTAGCATTTCATCCGAATTGGCAAAACACCCGTTTGTCTCAACTAGAACCTTTACATTTTTAGTTTCTGCATACTTTGCCAGTATCCAAAGATTCTCCGCCACATAAGCAGTGTCGATTTCTTCCTTCGGTTCAGGGCTTCTGTCTCCAAGAACCCTGATAAACGGTGTACCGATTCTGCTTGCCAGATCTATATAGTCCTTTCCCTCTTTTAGATAGTAATCCTGGTTCTGCTTGTCAAATAAGAAGCATGAAGAAGTCAAACAAGGTATCTCAATACTTAACTGCTGTAATTTTTCTATTGTTTTATGAAGGTTTTCATCGACGAAGGGCTTGGCTTTAGGAACATATAGCTCATTTTCCATACCTCGGATTTCAATACCGTCAACCCCTAAATCCTTAGCTGTCACTACAATATCCTCAAAGGACCATTCAGGACAGCCTAGTGTAGAAAAAGATATTTTCATAATCTCTCCTCCAAAAGATGTTATTAATTACACAATCCGACCAATATTCAAAATGTGAGCCTCTAAATATATAATAACATTTTCCAATAAATATGTCATTACATAAATTCATATTTCATTATTGGAATTGCCTCTTTCCGTTCACTCCCTGAATGAATTTTAAATATGTTTTCCATATTTCACCTGATTTATTCCCATATCTTAGGCCAATCTGCATTCATCTCCTGTAATCTTTATAGAAAAAATTTTTTAGGGCATATTATAACTGAAAAATGCTGATTTTTATGATAGGTTTCATAAAGGAGGTACACAAATGGAAAAAGAACATATAGCACCTATGGTCAATAGCCTGGTACAAAATGCTATGGCCGCTCAAAAAGAATATGAAAACCTGACCCAGGATATGGTGGATAAAATAGTTAAGGCTATGACCTTTGCAGGTATAGACAAGCACATGGAGCTTGCAAAAATGGCTTTAGAGGAAACAAATATGGGAATATACGAGGACAAGGTTATTAAGAACCTTTTTGCCACCGAATATGTCTACCACAGCATTAAATACGATAAAACAGTTGGAATAGTAAATGAAAATGAGGAGGAAAACTATTTTGAAGTGGCAGAACCTGTTGGGGTAATAGCAGGCGTAACTCCTGTAACCAATCCAACATCTACCACACTCTTTAAATGCTTGATCGCAGTAAAAACAAGAAATCCAATAATATTCAGTTTCCATCCTAAAGCACAGAATTGTTCGGCAAAAGCAGCAGAAGTGGTAAGGGATGCTGCCATCAAAGCGGGAGCCCCCAAGTACTGTATACAGTGGATAGACACTCCGTCCATTGAAGCTACAAGGATTCTTATGAATCACCCTGACGTATCAATGGTGCTGGCAACTGGAGGAGCAAGCATGGTGCAGTCTGCATATAGTACCGGAAAACCTGCTCTCGGGGTAGGCCCCGGCAATGTACCCTGTTATATTGAAAAGTCCGCTAATATTAAAAGAGCTGTATCAGACCTCATTTTGAGTAAAACCTTTGACAACGGCATGATATGCGCATCAGAGCAGGCTTTGATCGTAGATAAAGAAATTGCCGATGAGGTTGTCTCTCTTTTGAAGGATATGGGATGCTATTTTCTAAATAATGAGCAGATTGAAGCTCTGTCCAAAACTGCAATAAACGAGGAGAAATGTGCCATGAACCCTCAAATAGTGGGACAGCCGGCATATAAGATAGCAGAAATGATAGACCTTAGTGTACCAAAGGAGACAAAAATACTCATTGCCCCCCTAGAGGGAGTAGGTCCTGATTACCCTCTTTCCAGAGAAAAGCTAAGCCCGATTCTAGCCTTTTACACTGTTAATGATTATAAGGAAGGAATACAAAAGTGTGAGGAAATGACTGAATTTGGAGGATTAGGACATTCAGCCGTCATACATTCCGAAAACGATGATATAATTCGCGAGTTTAGTGAGAAGGTACGAACCGGAAGGCTCATAGTTAATTCTCCATCAGCCCAGGGAGCCATTGGGGACCTTTATAACAACTATAGACCCTCTCTTACTCTAGGATGCGGTACAATGGGGAAAAACTCCACGACAGCCAATGTCAGCACTTCGAATCTTATCAACATAAAAAGAGTAGCGAAAAGGACGGTTAACATGAAATGGTTTAAAATACCCCAGAAGATTTATTTTGAGCCCGGTTCACTCCAGTACCTTTCAAAGCTTAAAGGAAAAAAAGCGTTCATTGTAACCGATAAATTCATGATAAAACTGGGGCTCATTGACAAGGCATTGTATCATCTTGATAAAGCTTCAATAGACTACGAAATATTCTCCGATGTGGAGCCGGACCCTTCAGTTGAAACGGTGAATAAGGGCGTCAGCGAAATGAACAAGTATAACCCTGACATAATAATAGCTTTCGGCGGCGGCTCTCCCATAGATGCAGCAAAAGGGATGTGGCTATTTTATGAATACCCTGATACGGAGTTTGAAATGCTTAGGCTAAAATTTATGGATATCAGGAAAAGAGCAGTGAGATTTCCCGATCTGGGTAAGAAGTCCCTTTTTGTGGCTATACCCACAACTTCCGGAACAGGTTCGGAAATTACAGCTTTTGCAGTAATAACAGATAAGGTTAAAGGAATCAAATATCCTCTTGCCGACTATGAACTTACTCCGGATATAGCAATAATAGACCCTGAATTGACATATTCTGTACCTGCGACTGTAACTGCGGATACAGGTATGGATGTACTTACACATGCTATTGAAGCATATGTTTCGGTTATGGCATCCGATTATACAGATGCACTGGCTCTAAAAGCCATACAGCTTACCTTCGAATACCTGCCAAGAGCATTTAAAAACCCGGGGGATAAGGAAGCAAGGGAGAAGATGGCCAATGCCTCTACAATGGCAGGTATGGCATTCACCAATGCATTTTTGGGCATTAATCACAGTATGGCTCACAACCTTGGAGCTACATTTAATATACCTCATGGCAGATCAAATGCAATACTCCTGCCTTATGTAATAGAGTATAATGCAAGTAAGCCCACGAAATTTATTGCATATCCAAAATACGAGTATCCACATGCGAACGAAAGGTATGCCCAGATATCAAAACACCTGGGGCTTAAAGCTTCTACCACCGAGGAAGGTGTCAGATCTTTGGTTGAAGCAGTAAGAAGATTAATGACTGAAGTCGGAATCCCACATTATTTAAAAGACCTGGGAATAAAAATGGAGGATCTGGAAAGAAATCTTGACTATTTATCAAACAACGCTTTTGCAGACCAATGTACAGGAACAAATCCCAGAATGCCTTTGGTAGATGAGCTTAAGGATATCTATATTCATGCTTACGAAGGCTAAAATATGCTTCACCATATAAAGAAAATAATTAGGGGACGTTCAGGCAGTATAATACACCAAGCCTGAATGTCCCAACTTTACTGTTTCATAATTCTACTGCATTACACTGCCCGTAATAACTCTTGCTATAATACCTTTATCAGTTCCCTTTTTAATTTTGAACTGACCCACCTGGATAGAGCTTTCCATGTTCAAAGAAGACAGATAATTTACAAAAGACTCCCTGCTTTCTACAAGTCCTGTATTTGCCAACTTCTGTGCTACAATCTCCGAAGTATCTCCCGGATTGATATTAATTAAAACTTCCAAATTTACAGGCTCTATAGGTTTGTCTTCACCAGGGGAAGGCTTAACTTCACTTGGTGAAGGCTTGGTTTCACCTGGAGAAGGCTTGTTGGTACTGTTAGGAGTTGATACCGGCTGTTTACCTGGTTTAATTATGTCATCCTCCACATCTCTATCCTCATTTATACTTTCCTTATCAATATCGGATTTTATAATATCACTGCTTAAAACCATACCATACTGTTTCGCCCTGGCAATTATCTCATCTTTACTCATCTCCGGATTCATCCCTGCAGAATAAATTATGCCTATTATTGAAGTAAGCACAACACCTATACCCAAACCCAGTATTATACTTTTTACATGAAATTTCTGCATATACCCTCCCAAATGATAAAAGCGCTTATGCGCTTATATTCTAACCCTTGATATATGTATCTATTTATTTACTCCTAGAATGAGTCGTATTTCACCTTTACCCATGCTTAGCTTTCTTGCTATTTCTGTCTCGTTAAACCCTCTTTGAGCCAGACTGATAACTTCTTTATGCCTGCTGTTTATTGGAATAACCTTTTCTTTAACCTTGCTTTGAGGCTTGTTTTTCACCGTCTTAACAGTGTTTGCTTCCTCAAATATTATATTATCAATGATAAGGTCACTGTTTCCGTTAACAATGGAAACTCCTGCTCCTACCCTCCCTACATTTAGTGCATCTACACTTTCTTCCATTATTATTTTGGCTTTTTCTTCCATGTATTTAATTGTTTCCAGGGCTTCACGGTTTTTTTGGTCTACCTGGGAAACAATATAATCGGAAAACTTATTTAGTTCTTCCACCATCATCTCTGCATCTGCTATGATTCTAAGAAGTTCCTCCCTTTTCTCATCAATCCTGTTTTCATCATCCAGCCCCTTTTTCCTTTCAAAAGCTATCCACACCAGTGAGATCATTATAAGCAGTATTCCAATAAACATTATACTCGCATAAAAACTTATCATCTCTACCACTCCCTGATTATCTTTTGTGAAAAAGTTCACAACATAAGGTATAATTATGCGTACTATTTAAAGTCTTATGTCAATTGTACTTGTTTGTTCCCCAGGTTCACTCTCGCCTTTTTTTCCGTAGCTTCCATTGCGCTTGGTTTTTTTCTGTTTTTTTTCACTCTGGTTTTTTTCCTGTTTTTCTTTTATTCTGGCCTTTTGAGCATTCTCCTGGGAGTGTACAAGATTAACACTGTCTTCTGCCTTGTTTTGGCTTACAGCTGCTTGCTGCTGGTTTAAGGCAGCATTCTTTTGCTGCTCATCACTATGAACTTTAGTCACTTCTCCTGTCTTTGGAATGAGTACCTGAAAATCAATGGGCTTAATTGACATAAAACATCACTTCCTAAAATTATTTATCAATGGGCCCGACCCTAATATCAGCTCCATCCCTGTATAAAGTACAATACTGTAAGTTTTCCTTTATATACATCATGCAAGTTCCAATAGCTACCTTGGTCCCGGGATATATAAAACCTTGTGCCCTGACTCTGCCGTTAGCTTCCTCCTGGAGTCTTAACTCTATCTGGATCATTTCTTCCCTTAACTCATTAATCCTGTTTGAAAAGTAAACTTTTGTTCTCACACTCTTAGCCATTATTTCCTGCTTTTCAGGTGTCATTTTGCCTGCCGCCTCAAGTTTTTTTAGTAAAACAATAGCCTGTTCTGCTTTCTTTACATCTTCATCTATATGTTGGACTTCTTCACGAAGTGCTTTGTAGCGCTCCTTTAAAGAAGGGTCTACCCCAACCTCAATATCTGTAATGGTAGACATATAAGATCCGATAACCTTGGCTGTTACCTCTTTACCTACCTTACATGATCCACCGACCAAAAGCCCCTTTTTACCTGAAAGCTCAAGCTTATTTCCACACTTTACATTACTGTGCATTATTGCTTCAGACTTTATATCTCCTTTAGCTTCAACATTACTGTTCTCAATATATTTAGCCACAATATCCCCGCCGCTGATTAGAGAACCTTTTCCCAGCCCCTGCATTCCTCTTCTTAGTATTATATCCCCACCGGCTTTGATTACAGCTCCTTCAACCACACCCAATACTTCAACATTTCCACCGGCTTCTACAGTAAAACCCGACAATACATTGCCTCTTATAATAACATTGCCGATAAAATTGATATTTCCCGTAGAATTATCAACATCAGCAGGAACTTCGAAGTTGGAAAAAACATTTACCTTCCCATCAATATAGTTTACCTGTCCATCAATATCTGCAAGCAGGTTTTCGCCGTCTTCACTTATTTCTACATTTCTTCCTTTGGGTAAAAGTGCCGGTTTACCGTCTAAAGCAGGCACATCGGTACCAACCACCGTTTTGCCCGGTACGCCCGGAAGGGGAGGAATTAATGAACAAAGCACCTGTCCTTTTTGTACACTCTCAATTAAATTCAGTTCCCTAAAGTCAACCCTTCCATCTTCAAGAATGGTAGGCTTTCTATCTTTACTTAAATCAAAATGGAAGTCAACCTTTCCGTTTTGCCCGTTTGCTGCGGGTGTTCCTTCAGCTATAACTATGGTCTCACTATATACAGGATACTGTATAATTGTTTCCAGTGTGGATTTGTTAATCCCGTATGAAACTCCATGCCTGCTTAGGATCTCTATAATTTCATGCATATTAAGCATTCGCCCGCCATCAGGCGGTGTTATAACTATAGATGCTTTCATTTTGTCAGGTGCAACATTAACTGTTATGGAAGCATCAATTTTAACCTCTTCTTGAGGCTCTGCTATCCTTACAGGCGTTTTATCAGCTTTTGCAACAGCAAGTTCAACCAGATCTTTCTTAAAGTCTCTTACCTTCTTATGGGTAAGCCTGTCTATTACCTCTCTGGCTTCTACTTTTTTCCCCTTACCCACAGGAGGATATACTGTCAGAAATACACCATCTTCCTTATACTTCAGCTCAAAAAATCCATCATTTAACCTGTTATAGGATGAACCCGCAATATTATCCAACATATTGATCCCCCCTTATGAATTTTTTAACTAACGAAATATATAACTTTACTCACTTAAAATGCTTCTATGACGTGCCAACTTTCCTCTAAGCCGCAGAATTGCCTTTGTATGTAACTGAGAAATACGAGATTCTGATACTTTCATTATCGCACTAATTTCTTTTAATGTCAAATCTTCAAAGTAATATAAGGAAACTACTGTTTTCTCCTTTTCGGGAAGTTTTCCGATGGCGTCAACAAGAATTTCACGCAGTTCTGTTATTTCCATATAACCCTCGGGTCTATCTTCCCTATTTACTGAAGATGTGGTTACACCTATCTCATAGTTTTGTTCCAGAAATTCTTCCAGGGATATCATAGATGACAAATTAACTTCATTTAAGAGCTTATTAAGTTCTTCCAGGCTAATCCCCAGCTTGTCTGCTACTTCCTGGTCTGAAGCAGAATGGCCAAGTTCGTTTTCCACTTCTGCGTAAACCTTCTCTAATTCTTTGTTCTTCTGCCTCAATGATCTTGGGACCCAGTCCAGTTCCCGGATACTATCAATTATTGATCCTCTGATCCGTAATGATGCATAGGTTTCAAATTTGACACCCTTATTAATATCAAACTTGTCAATAGCATCGATAAGGCCGAATACACCATATCCTATCAAGTCATCATACTCAACATTGGACCCGAAGTATATGCTTAGTCTTCCGGCAACATATTTGACAATATGCGAGTATTCTACGATAAGCTTTTCTTTAATAGCAGGATCCTTCGTATCGCTATATTGCCTCCATAGTTCCAGTTGCTTATTATTAGCGGATGACATTTAAATCCCCCATTACCTTATATATTTTTTATCTATAAACTAAAACTATAATTCTTCATTCTTATTTACTGTAACACTGTTTACGCTTAACGGTGTGAACTCTTCATCATACAGCTTGCTATCATCTAAATCCAAAGCACTATCATAGGAATCTTCGTCTACCCTATAGTCAATCTTGTGAGCCCTGTCGCCTGTACTCTCGCTACTTTCCTCCGTCACCTGCTGTTCTCTTAAAAGGCGTTCCTCTCCATCTTTTTTCTTCTTAACTTCTTCGTCAATCTTTTTTAGAATACTTCTAACATATATTCCTGCTGCAAAAAACACCACCATACCAATTGACATTCTTATATAGATTGTTCTAGGCTCAATACCACTCTTGTAGCTTACTATTCCTACTATGATTGACATAGAAGCACCTAAAATGAATGGCAACTTATGGATATAATCCATCTTGTATTCCTCACTTATATTTGCTTTATCCCATAACCAATGGTTTTAACCAATAAAATACCTGTGGCTGAATCAAGCTCAATTGTGCGCCCGTAGCTGCCGCCTGTGTCCTCTGAAACCAAAGGAATATTTAATTCCTGAAGCTTCTCCTTTGCAGCAGCAACATTCCTAAAACCGATTCTCATCAAATCAGAGCCTTGAGAAAATGTAAACATCTGTGCTCCACCCGCAAGTTTTGCGATAATTCTGTTTTTATTTGCCCCTAACCGTAACATTTCGTAAACTAAAGCATCAACAGCAGTATCTACAAACTTAGCAACATTGGTCATATTTCTTGCCTGCATACTATCGGGAAGCATGCAGTGAGCCAACCCGATTGTATTTGTGCTTTTGTCATATAAAGCTATACCGACACAAGAACCAAGTCCTAAAGTCGTTAATACCGAAGGGTGACGGGATGCTTGCAAGTCAGCCATCCCAACTTTTATAACATTTTCCATTAGCTTATAACTCCCAGAGCTCTTAATAATACTTCATATGAGTCAATATCAGGAACAAGAAAGAAATCCCCTACAACTTTAGTACTGCCTTCTGAAAATTCAGTTTCTATGTATAGAACCGAATCTCCAAGCTTACCAAATTCAATTGCCGGAACACTAACTATTGCACCTGCCATATCAATAGCAATATCAGGTACTGACGGCAGAATATTTAGTTTTGTCAGAGTAGATAATGCTGATAGGTAAGAACCTGCAAGAATATTACCTATCTCTTTTAGTGCCGAAAGCTCTATCTCCTCAAAATCACTGTTGTATTCAATGGGTCTGCCCATTAGAATATTCACAAGTATATGGGCTGCCTGGCTTTCCAAAATAAACATTATACTTCCGGTAAGATCACCTGTTACCCGTAAAAGGAGACCAACTACAGGTATCTCTGCACCTCCTAGAATCTCATTCACTTCTTTAAACTCCAGGACTTTCACCTTTGGAACTTCCATATCAACCTTTTTGTTTAGCATCTTAGCAAGAGCAGTAGCCGCGTTGCCGGCTCCAATATTACCTATCTCCCTTAATACATCCATCTGTAAATTGTCCAGATTATCAATATTGACCGCCATATTCTTCTACGCTCCTTGCCGTTCAATTTCATTTATATCCGATAGCTTCTCAAGGTTTAATAATGTGACTATCCTGTCATCTACCTTTCCTACACCGAGAATATAATCCATAGAAACATCATTGCTAAAGTTTGAAACATTCTCAATGGATTCTTCAGTTAGCTGCAGTACTTCGTCTACTTCGTCAACAATTACCCCGAAAGAGATTTCATTAAACTTAAGGATAATTATTCTGGTCTCTTCAGTCTCTTCCACAGCCGGAAGATTAAATTTCGTCCTTAAGTCCATAACAGGAACTATTTCTCCTCTTAGGTTTATAACTCCTTTGATATAATTCGGGGTCTTTGGTACCCTGGCAGCAGGCATTATCTTTTCAATAGTCGTTACTTTTTGTATATCAAGCCCGTAGTCTTCTTTGCCCAGCTTGAATATTACATATTGCCTGCTCTCAACATCAATTCTTCCCTCCATTACTCTCAACTCCTTCCTAAACAGCCAGTGAATTCACATCAAGAATTAACGCAACATTACCGTCTCCAAGTATAGTTGCACCTGCAATACACTTAATCCCGGAAAGAAGCTTGCCAAGAGACTTTATAACTATTTCCTGCTGTCCGATTAAAGAATCTACAAGAAAGCCGGATAACTTCTCTCCTTTTTTAACAATAACCACCGTTAATTGTTTTTGTACCTTGTCATCCTTTGGAACTTCAAGAATCTTATCCAATCTTACTATAGGAACAACCATATTTCTAAGCAGAATTACCTCCTGCTTTTGTACCATCTTAATCTGGTCCGGAGTGATCTTTATTATTTCTTTAGTGCTTCCTAAAGGTATTGCGTATTTTTCATCACCGATAACAACCAGAAGTGCCTGAATTATAGCAAGAGTGAGCGGAAGTCTTATAATAAATTTACTTCCCTTGCCTGCCTCTGTCTCAACCTCAACCACACCGCCCAACTGCTCAATCTTGGTTTTAACAACGTCAAGTCCTACTCCTCTTCCCGATAGATCGGTAATTTTATCGGAAGTACTGAAGGATGGTTTAAACAAGAAGTCAATAATATCCTTCTGCGACAATGTATTAGCCATATCTTTTTTTACAAGGCCTTTTTCTATAGCCTTTTTCTTAACTTTTTCAAGATTAATCCCCTGTCCGTCATCCTCCACTTCAATAACAACGTTATTGCCATCCTGGTATGCTCTTAGATTGATATGACCTGTTGTGGATTTTCCAAACTCTTTTCTCTTTTCCTTCGATTCAATACCATGATCTGCCGAGTTTCGAAGAAGGTGTATCAAAGGATCTCCTATTTCGTCAATAACCGTTCTGTCAAGTTCTGTTTCCTCACCTGACATATTAAGTTCGATCTCTTTTCCGATTTCTCTGGCAACATCCCTGATCATTCTCGGGAACCTGTTAAATACCATTTCCACAGGTACCATTCTTACCTTCATAACAGCATCATGAAGATTGGTTGTAATACGCTCCAGATACTCAACAGCTTCACTGTATGATTGGGACCTTTCAATGCCATCCAATCCCTCAAGTCGGGTTTTTATGATTATAAGTTCACTCACCAGATTCATAAGAACATCCAGTCTGTCAATATCAACCCTTACCGTCTTACCGGTCTTTGTCTTGTGAACCTGACTTTGTACCTGTATACCTGCATCATCTCTTGAATCCTGTAAGAATTCTTTTCCATCCATATCTTTGTCTTCGCTGTCGCTTTCGGAATAACCAAATGGCTCCTGTGACGGAATACCTTGGGTATCCATAGCTTCTACAGTATTAACGATTACCTTGTCAACTTCCGCTATCCCATTAAGGTCTCTTAAAAATAAGTCTGCTTCCTCCTTTGTAACGCAAACAACGGTAAATTCAAAATCAAATTTTTCATCCTCGATATCTTCCACTCTAGGCTCGGACTTAATAATTTCTGCATGCCTTTCAAGAGTTTGAAATATGATGAAGGCACGTGCTGATTTAAGTACACAACCCTTATTAAGTACAATTGTGATTTTGAGAACATTCATTCCCATTTCTATTGCTTTATTGGCAACATTTTGCTCATATTGATTGAGTCTGAAGCTGGCAGTAGCATATATATTTCCTGCGTCTTTAGGTTGTTTTTTACCTGCTGCCGAAGGGTTTGCCTGTACACTTTCCACAGATTTTTTCTGTATAGCTGCATTTAACTCCTGTATTATGTCATTATAGTCGTTACTTCCCTCTGTACCGGTGTTGACTATATTCTCCGTATAGTTTTCCAGTGCGTCAAGGCACTTGAACAACAAATCAACCAGTTTAGGAGTCACTTTTAAGTCATTGTTTCTTAACGCATGTAAAACATTCTCCATGTCATGGGTTAATTTAGCCATCTTGCTAAATCCCATTGTACCGGACATGCCCTTTAGTGTATGAGCAACTCTAAAAATCTCATTTAACATGGATATTTCCTGTGGATTTTGCTCCAATTGCAGCAGTGACTGGTTTAGCCCTTGTAAATGCTCCTTGGTCTCATCAATAAAAATCTCGAGGTATTGACTCATATCCATTACTTACGCACCCCCACAATTTTCATAATCTCATTCGTTATTTCCTTCAGCGGTACTACAACATCTACTGCTCCTGACATTATTGCGACTCTTGGCATTCCGAATACCACGCACGAACTCTCATCCTGTGCAATTATATGCGCATTATTTATACTTTTAAGTTTCTTAACACCTTCACTTCCATCCCCACCCATTCCTGTCATTATAACCCCAACTACATTTCTTAGTCCCGTTGCGGATAATGACTCCATCATTACATCAACCGAAGGCCTGTGTCCACCTACAGGAGGATCTTTGGTAAGCTTTATTCTAAGTGTATTACTACAGCATTTTTCAACTGTCATATGGTAGTCACCGGGAGCAATATATACATGTGCGTTTCTAACAACCTCATCATTTTCAGCTTCTTTTACCTTTACGCTGCTCATTGAATCCAGCCTCTCTGCCAGTGATTTTGTAAATCCCGGCGGCATATGCTGTACTACCAAAAAAGCTGCCTCCACATCCTGGGGAATCATCGGTATAACATCCTGAAGTGCCTTTGGACCTCCCGTAGAAGTACCAATTGCAACAATATTCTTTATTTCGTTAAGATTAAAATCCAAAGTCTCGTCTTCTACTTTCCTGGTTTGGTGACTATTTCTTGTACTCTTTAAACTCTTTGCTATCTTTACTTTTTCAATTATTTCCTTTTTCTTTTCTTCTCCAGTCATATCAAATATATTTGAAGGCTTTGTAACAAAATCTATAGCACCATCTGCCAGTGCCTGAATGGTGGCATCGGCACCTTCCCTTGTAACACTGCTTAGCATTATTACAGGTATACTTGATATCCTGTTAAGCTCTCTTAGACAATCCAGCCCATCCATGACAGGCATCTTAACATCAAGAGTGATTATGTCCGGACCCAACTCCCTGGCTTTCTCAATTGCATCAAGCCCATTCTTTGCAGTCATAATGACCTCAATTTCATCATCACTGTTTAGAATATCCGTTATTACTTTCCTCATAAATGCGGAGTCATCCACTACCATAACCTTGATCGTTTGCTTTTCATTCCTCGCCATAAACCCGAATCAACCCTTTTTTATAAGTCTTCTCTGTTCCTGAAATATAAAGCTTATTATCTTTTCTCTATCCTTTTGTTCAATCTTTTCAAATAGTACCCCAATCTCATACTTGTAAATGCCCTGACTGGTATCATATTTTGTAAGTCTCACTACTTTTCCAACAAAACCAACTTTGTTGAAATCGTTTAGAGACAGTTCACAACTGATAAACTTTCCTTGTTCAACCTGTTCCTTCAACCTTATACACACACCTCCACCGCTTAAATCCCTGGTAAAGGTTTTTATAACGTTTGTATCCTGAAAGTCAGCGTTTTTTAGTGAATTCATTATCCTTACGCTAACAGGTATGGCACACTCAAACCTAAAGAACTCCCGCCTTTGAATTCTCTCAATATCGCTTAATGCCTCAATTTTAAGCAGACTTATGTTATGTTTTACTCCTCTGTCAATTACTTTTGCTCTAAATTCATAAAGATTGTTACCTGAAATAAACGATACATCAACTAATGTACCGATACTTACCGGATATAGCTTACCCTCGTGTATTGGCGCTGCAACAAACAGTATTTTACTGCTTTGCGCCCACTCGAATTCACTCACAAAGACAGAATTGTTTAGAGTACTCTCCTGGCCATATAATTTAAGTTCAAGCTTTAAACCTATATTTAACTCATCGAACCGCATATTGTGTACCTCCGAACAAACTCTTACTTTATGATTAACCGGTTCTACGCATTAAAAGACACTATGTATTAATTGTTTAATAGGTTTACCAATTTGCTTACAAAGCTCTTAATACCCGTATTTTCAGTATTTGTTTTATCATTCTTTGAATCTATGAGTTTTTTTGAAATCTCTTTTATATGTTTTGCAGCCTGGCTTTTTGGGAAGCTTAACGAGAAAGGCTGCTGCATTTTTACCGCTTTTATAACCATGTCATCCTGCAGAATAAACCCTAAGGGATGAAGTTTCAAAGTTAAAAACTTCTCTGTTACTATGGATAGTTTATTTAATATGTCGTTTGCTTCACCGGCACTCTCTGCCCTGTTCACAACTACTTTTATAGTCTTGTTCTTATCCCTGTTGGAAACCATTTTTATCAAAGCATATGCATCAGTGATGGATGTAGGCTCCGGTGTAGTAACCAGAAGCACTTCATCGGCAGCCATTACAAAGCTCATAACACTATCTGAAAGCCCTGCCCCGGTATCAATAAGTATGACATCCGAAAGCTTATCCAAAAGAGATATATTGCTTACAAACTTATCCAGTTGGTGTTTATCAAGCTTAACCAACTCTTCGACGCCTGACCCACCTGAAATAAACTTGATATTTTTAGGACCATCCGACAGTACTTCAAGTATATTTTTCTCGTTGTATATAACATCAACCAAAGTATATTTGGGTATAATCCCTAAAAGAATATCTATATTTGCCAGACCAAAGTCAGCATCCAAAATTGTTACACGGTTTCCAAGCTCACTTAATGCAATTGCCAGGTTTACCGTTACATTGGTCTTTCCGACACCGCCTTTACCGCTGGTCACCGTAATAACCCTGGCTGTCTTCTTCCTGAAATTACTTAAGAGATTAGCCTGACTTACAGCCTGTCTTAATTTTAGGTTATCAATTATTTGCCTTAGTCTTTCCGCCTGATCCATCATCTACGAAATACTCCCTAACAAATTTTTTGTAATTTTGTCAATATTGGCGATTTCAATATCATCAGGTACACTTTGTCCGGTAGTAACATAAGACAGATTTCTATTTGTCAAGCGTTTTGCATTGAGTATTATTCCTAAAGAAGGAGTCTCGTCAAGCTTCGTAAATATTAACTTGTAATTTTTAAGGAAATTATAGCTTGCAATTATTTCCTTACAATTTCTCATCCCGGTAGTAGTACTTAATACAAGAAATACTTCATCGGCGCAAGAAGCTTCAATAAGCATTTTGAGTTCGTCAAATTGCGACTTGTTCCTATAGCTTCTGCCGGCAGTATCGATAAGTATAATATCCTTATCCTGGTAGGTATTTATCGCATCACTGATCTCATTTATTGAATAAATTACTTCTACCGGCATTCCCAGTATCTCGGCATATGTCTTAAGCTGTTCAACAGCTGCAATCCTGTATGTATCAGCCGTTATAAGGCCAACATTTTTCTTGTGGTTTAAAGAATAATTTGCTGCAATCTTTGCCAAAGTGGTAGTCTTTCCGACGCCTGTGGGGCCCACAAAAATAATAACTGTAGGTTTGCCATCTTCCCTAAGCTTTATAGTCTCGGGTTTACCCAGCATGGTGGAAATAAGATTATAAAGTATCGAAGCAGTGTCATTAACACTTGCACTTACTTTTATCTTTCCCTGTACTACATTTATAAGCTGCTTGACTATATCGATGTCTACCTCGTTTTTTACAAGATTGTTATAAAAAAGCTCTAAGACCTTTGACAGCGGCTGTTCACTGTTTTCACCAGGAACAGTATTTGAGTTCTCGGCCGGCTGTTGGATTTGCTCATAAATTTTGTTAAGTATGTTTTCCATACTGTTTACCTTATTCTCCAACAAAGTGATTTTTTCCTCTTTTTCGCTCAATTTACTTTTTTCATTTGTTTCATTTCTTGAATCCTCGCTGCTTTTTTCTTCATTTCTAACTTCATTTTTAGTGGCTTCCTTCTTATTTTTTACTGCATAATATTCATCAACTGCCGCCAATACTTCTACCATGGGTTTTGAGAACACCTTAAGAAGTCCCTTCTGCCTTACCTTCCTGGTATTGAGTATAACCGCATCATTACCCAAATCCATTTTTACTTTTAGTATAGCTTCCTGAGTATCCTTACCCATATACCGTCTTATCTTCATTTTATATACTCACCGTCCCAACCGCTTGAACCTGTATGCTAGGGTCAAGTTCATTATAAGATAATACAACCAAGCCCGGTATTGATTGCTCCGTAAGCCTTCTAAAGTACAACCTGACAATGGGTGAAGCCAGAACTATAGGCTGCTGTCCCAACTGTATAAGTCTCTGAATCTGGTTTGACAGATTATTTATGATGGAATTGATTATCCCTGGTTCAAGGGTAAAATATGAACCCTGTTCCGTTCTTTGGACAGAATCCATAATAACCTGTTCAAGTTTAGGATCTAATGTTATAACTGTAGACTTCTTATCCTTGATAAACTTTTTGGAAATAGCCCTTCCCAGAGCCTGCCTTACATATTCCGTAAGCATATCGGTGTCATGTGTTGTAGGAGCATAATCTGCCAGAGTCTCCAGTATGGTTACAATATCTCTTATTGAGACACCTTCCTTTAAAAGGTTTGCAATTACCTTCTGAATTTCACCAATTGTCATTATCTTAGGCACGAGCTCTTCAACAATAGCAGGGTAATTTTCCTTAACTTTATCTATAATTGTCTGAACTTCCTGTCTTCCTGTCAGTTCGTGAGCATGGCTCTTAACTACTTCTGTAAGATGAGTAGCAATAATAGATGGAGGATCCACTACCGTATATCCCAGCATTTCCGCTCTATCCCTCTGGGCTTCGCTTACCCATACGGCAGGAAGGCCAAAAGCCGGCTCGGTGGTTTTGATTCCGTCAATTTCCTCTTCAACAAACCCCGGACTCATAGCCAGGTAGTGATCAAGCATTAATTCTCCTCCTGCTACCTCAACTCCTTTAATCTTTATAATATATTCATTGGGACTTAGTTGGATGTTATCCCTAAGCCTTATTATCGGAACTATCATTCCCAATTCAAGTGCCAGCTGCCTCCTTATCATAACCACCCTGTCCAAAAGGTCTCCACCCTGATTCACATCTGCAAGGGGAATAATCCCGTAGCCGAACTCAAGCTCAATGGGGTCAACCTGAAGAAGATTTACGACATTTTCAGGCTTACGTATCTCTTCAACCTCATTTTCTTCAATCTGTATCTCCTCTTGTTTTTCATCCTCTTCCTTCTTCTTCATTAGACGTATTCCAACAAAAGTAAATATTGCAGCCAAAGTCAAGAAGGGTACAGTGGCCAAAGGCAGGGCCAGAAGAACACAGAAGCCGGCTGCTATAAAAAACACTTTGGGATTGTACAGAATCTGTTTTCTTAAGTCATCACTTAAGCCATCATCAGAAGCAGACCTTGTAACAATAAGACCTGTAGCAAAGGATATCAAAAGTGATGGAATCTGGCTGACAAGCCCGTCCCCTATTGTTAAAATACTATAGTTTTCCAATGCAAAGTTTAACTCTTCACCCCTCATAACTATACCTATTATAAGTCCGCCCACAATGTTTAGTATGGTTATGACTATACCGGCAATGGCGTCCCCCTTTACAAATTTGGTGGCACCATCCATTGCCCCGTAGAAGTCAGCTTCCCTTTGAATTTTCTTTCTTCTTTCTCTGGCCTCTGCTTCATTTATGAGCCCGGCATTAAGGTCAGCATCTATAGCCATTTGCTTTCCTGGCATTGCATCCAGTGTAAACCTTGCTGCAACTTCAGATACCCTTTCGGTTCCTTTGGTTATGACCAGGAACTGTACAATCATTATAATCAAGAAAATTATAAATCCAACTACCAGATTGCCTTGCGCTACGAAATTACCGAATCCTGCAATAACCTGCCCGGCTTCTCCCTTAGCCAGCACCAGCGTTGTTGACTTAATATTAAGAGAAAGCCTGTATATAGTGGTAAACAAAAGCAGCGACGGAAATACCGATAGCTGCAGCGCTTCCCTGGAGTAAATTACGTTAAGCAAAATAACAAGCCCTGCTGCTATGTTAAGTGCCAGGAGAATATCCAGTATTGCACCGGGGATAGGTATAATAATTATAAGAACAATGGCAACTATCAATATAGCTACAGACATATCCCCAAATCTCATTTTCATACCTTTCCCCCCTTTAGCCTTTTAGTATAATCCTTAGACACTCTTTTCCTTTAATCCGTATACAAAAGCAAGTACTTCAGCCACTGCCTGGTAAAGATCCGGAGGTATTTTCCCGCCAATCTCCACCGTCTCATATAGTGTTCTTGCCAGAGGCTTGTTTTCTACAATTTGTACATTATTCTCCTTTGCTATTTCCCTTATCCTTAAAGCTATAAAGTCCTGTCCTTTTGCCAGAACAACCGGAGCTTCAGAAACATTTGCGTCATATTTTACAGCTACTGCAAAGTGCGTAGGATTTGTTATGACAACATCAGCTTTAGGTATATCCTGGAGCATTCTCCTCATGGATATTTGTCTTTGTTTTTGCCTTATCTTAGATTTTACCTCCGGGTTACCTTCTGCCTGCTTATGTTCTTCTTTTATTTCCTGCTTTGACATCTTAAGGTTTTTCTCGTATTCCCACCACTGATACCCATAATCTAAAACTCCAAGAATCAGCATTGCTATACACATTCTTATTGCGACATTTGTGGCTGTTATACCTATATAAGAGGCTACAACAATTACATCCATGTCAATAGTATTTAGAATATTTACCACTTCACCTTTTATATATGAATATCCAATAAATCCAACCACTGCTATTTTTAGAATTGACTTGACAAGTTCAGTCAATGATCTAAGGGAAAAAATTCTTTTTAGCCCGTTTAGAGGATTCAGCTTGCTGAACTTAAATGCCAGAGTTTTTGTTGTAAACAGGAATCCCACCTGGGCATAACCCGAAACCAACCCTGTGATTACTGCTACAGTAAATAAAGGTGCTGTTATTTTTAAAAAGACTATCAAAAATTCACTAAAAGCTTTTAATACTCCATTTATGGTAAACAGGTCTTGAACCTTCGGATATTCTACCAAAATCATCTTAAAGAAACCATAAATCTCTTTATACATAAATCCGCCAAAAATCCTTAGGGTAACAAACATACACAAGAGCACTATAGCTGCCGTCATTTCTCTGCTTTGAAGTACCTGCCCCTCTTCCCTTGCCTTAGACCTCTTTTTTGGCGTAGCCTTTTCGGTTTTATCCCCACTGTCCGCAAAAAGCTGCAGGTTGACCTTTATCAAGCTTCCGGTTTTGGAAAGCTGCTTATCTTTCTTCCATATGAGCCGCTTTAAAAACCTGATAATGACTTTTTTTCCCAGCTTACCCTTTAAGCTTTCCAGTATCATTTTGGCCCCATATCCTTTAAGAAGGTGTACATTTCACTGTCCATCCCCTTTATAAGGGTCTCTATCAGGGATATAAACATTGGTAACGTCAATACCATAACAGCCAATCCCAGAATGATTTTAAGCGGCATACCTACAACAAATACATTAAGCTGTGGGACCGTCTTCGAAATGATCCCAAGTGCTACGTCAGAGATCAGTATTGCTGCAAGAATAGGTGCGCTGATCTTAAACGAGAGTAAAAATATGTTTCCAAAGACTCTGACAATATCGTTTAAGAGATCATTGCCAAATACCGCTCCACCCATTGGTATATAGTTGTAACTGTAAAACAGTGCCCTGATCAAAATATGATGTCCGTTGCATATCAAAAAAACCAGCATGCAGAATATAAAGTAAAAGGTTGATGTAACAGGAACCTGAATATTGCTCAAGGGGTCTATTACATTTACAACTCCAAATCCTACCTGCATGTCGATAAGCTGCCCTGCTATATAAATTGCTGTAAAAATCAAATATGACACATAACCGATAGTAATACCTACAACAAACTCTTTTAGAACAAGCACAAAATATTCATATATACTGCCAAAGTCGAGTTCCTGTACTTTTATGGTATTTACAAGTATTAGCGCAAGCATTAATGAAAAGCCGATCTTCATGTAGACCGGTATGTTACGCCTCCCAAAAATGGGGGCTATTACAAAAAGACCTGTCATTCTAACGAATATTAACAAGAATACTTCTATACCGTTTAACAAAATTCCTTCTGGAATAAACAACTTATTGTCCTCCATTTAATGTAAGACTTGAAGTATTCACCTTATGTACTGATTCAAATTCATATATATACCCTGGGTAAATTCTATAAGAACTCTTAGCATCCATGCCCCGAACAAAGTTATACCTCCAAGTACAGCCAAAATCTTAGGTATAAATGTAAGTGTCTGTTCCTGGATCTGGGTTGTAGCTTGAAAAATACTAATTGCAAGACCTACAACCAAACTTAAACCCAGCATGGGGGCAGCCACATATATAACTGTTAAAAGAGATTTCTGTGCTAGTTCGATTACCATTCCCTGATCCATTTAATCTCCCCCGTTAACCTGTGAATTTTATTCCTATGCTCTAATGATTTTAGTGTACTAGGTAACAAAACTATTAACTATTGACTGTGTCAGGAGATTCCATCCCCCCACCATAATAAACAATAATATCTTGAATGGAAGAGATATCATCACCGGAGGAAGCATCATCATACCCATTGACATTAAAGTACTTGAAACCACCATATCAATTACAAGAAACGGTATGTATATCAGAAAACCTATTTTAAATGCAATTGTAAGCTCACTTATTAAAAAAGCAGGAATAACAACAGTTAGAGGCAGCTTGGGAATGTCTTCTTCCTTTATGGGAGTCTTCATTCCAGACAGTGAGATGAAAAGTCCCAAATCCTTTTTTGCTGTCTGTTTTAGCATAAAGCCTTTAATTATGGCAGAAGACCTGTCCATTGCAACCTGTTGGGTAATCTCTTCATTTGAGTAAGGTTTTAATGCTTTTTCATTGATTTCGGTTAAAACCGGGTTCATTATAAACAAGGTTAAAAACAAAGCTAGCCCAATCAATACTTGATTCGGCGGCATTTGCTGGGTTCCCATTGCATTTCTTAAAAATGAAAGAACTATAATTATCCTTGTAAAACTTGTCATCATCATCAATATCGATGGAGCCAACGACAGTACTGTAAGGAGAAGCAGTATCTGTATACTGGTTGTTACATCCTCCGGATTATCCGAAGTATCTACATTTAACCCGAATTTAGGCAAAGGTATAGTGTTGGGTTCGGCATAAACACTTGATACCATCAGTATTAAAAGCAGCATAGTTAATATAACAACTCGAAGATACCTAAGCTTATTTTTCATTAGTATATTCATCTCCATCTACTGTCATATGCTTTTCGATACCAGATGTAATTGTTCTTAATTTTACCAGATTATGTCTAAAAACCTCATTTTCAGAATTGCTCTTTGATTCACTATTTAAAGATTCTGTAAAAGACTTGTTATTGTTCTGCCTGCCTTTAAAGCCCTGTATATACTTGTCAAAAACTTCCTTGAAATTAAAAGTTCCATTTTGTAACTTTTCTTCATCCGCCGAATAATTATCTATCCTAACTGTTGTGAGCAGCTGTACGTTTTTCCCCGAGGATGATATTAATACAAACTCTTCCCCCGCTTTGACAAGGTGCAGTCTACTATCAAAGCCCAGACTTACGGTCTCGATAATATCTATATGCTTACCCTTCATAATTTTACTTGTCCTGGTGCCAATGTACTTTGTAGTAGCATATGCTAGAAACAGGATGGAGCCAAATACAACTAAAAATATAACAGCACTGATCAGAGTTTGCATTTTAAAACTCCCCCTCTGTTCTCTGTATTATAAAGCAGCTAAAGTAAAAACATAAGTTTACCGGAGCTTACCCTAAAACTTTCTTTACAGCCTCAACCACTCTTTCAGCCTGAAAAGGTTTTACAATAAAATCTCTGGCTCCTGCTTGAATAGACTCAATAACCATAGCTTGCTGTCCCATGGCTGAACACATTATTATCTTGGAATCTCCATTGATCTTCTTGATTTCTCTTACAGCAGCTATACCATCAACTTCAGGCATGGTAATATCCATAATAACCAGGTCGGGAGTCAGCTCCTTATACTTGTCAATTGCACGTGCTCCATTTTCTGCTTCTCCTGCAACCTCATATCCGTTCTTAGTAAGAATATCCTTGATCATCATTCTCATAAATGCTGCATCGTCAACTATAAGAATTCTTTTACTCATTATTACCCTCTCCTTAATTTATAGTCTATTCTACTGCCAAAACATTTACTAAACCTACCTTGTACCAGGTAACCTATAAGACCCCTAAGAATACTTTCCTACTATACACGTAAAACTTATTATATAAATCATTTTATGAAAACAAATTTTATTATACCACTTAAAGTCTTTTAGACGGATGAATTATATCGGTTATTCTTACACCGAAGCTTTCGTCTATTACAACAACCTCTCCCTTGGCAATTACCTTTCCATTTACCAGGATATCTACAGGCTCACCTGCCAGCTTATCCAGCTCTATTATGGAACCCGGACCGAATTCCAAAATATCTCTTATAAGCTTTGTGGTTCTGCCAAGTTCCACAGTTACCTGAAGCGGTACATCCATTATCAGCCCTATATTTTTCTTCTCAATTGATATCGTACCGTCATCAAAAGCTTGAAACTGTGCCGGCTGAACGTTAATCGGTCCCCTGGGCCTGCCATGATCCTGCGGTGACGGCTGCGGGTATTGCTGCTGATATGCCTCCTGCTGATACTGTTGATGTGATTGGTCATATTGCTGCGGCTGCTGATATTGCTGCTGTGGAGCCTGTTGCTGCTGCCCGCCGGGTGCCGGCCCGTTGTTCACTTGAGGAGCACTTTGGCTTTCAGAACCTGCATTTAGAATGTTATCAACCAAAGCCTTGGCAAAATCAACAGGAATAAGCTGCATAATCTCACTGTCAATCAAATCTCCAACAACCATTTTAAAGGCTATCTTTACTATCTTTTGTGAATTTGAAAACGAAGTATCAGGATTAGTAGGATCAAGTGTCATCGAGAACGCTTTAGGAGGAGATATATCGATCCTCTTATCAAACATGGACGACATTGAGGTTGCAGCCGATCCAATCATTTGATTCATTGCTTCACCAATGGCACTAAGATGTAAATCAGTTAATTCACCCTCTACATTGCTGCCATCTCCGCCCATCATCAGATCAGTAATTACTTTTGCGTCGGTTTCCCTAAGAAGAAGCAAGTTCATACCATCCAATCCATCTGTATACTCAACCTTTACTGCAACATAGGACGTCTGGTATTGACTGGCCAATTCTTCCCAGGAGCATACTGTAACCTGTGGAGTTGTTATAACTACTCTATGCCCCAACAGCGAATATAGAGTGGTAGCAGAAGTGCCCATACTTATGTTGCCTATTTCACCTAAAGCATCAATTTCCTGCGTAGATAATTCCGGGTTCTCATTACTGCTTTCAGATTGGGCTGCGGAACCTCCACTTAACAAGGCATCTATCTCCGCTTGAGACAACATATCACCCATGCTACTCATCCTCCCTTCTTACAACTTCAGTTACTTTGATTGCCACTTTATTCTTCCTGACACCGGGAGTTCCGTAGAATTTCAGCAAATCTCCGACCAGTATCTCCAGGCTTCCGCTTACACCGGAATCCAAAGGCATAACATCTCCTGGCTGCAATTCCAGAAAATCACTTACAAGGATTGACGTACTTCCAAGTATGGCCCTGACAGGAACCCTGGTATTTTCAATTCTATGTTCAATTGTATCTTTGGTCTCCCTGGTTGTCTCCTTTTCAATATTTGAGAACCAGAACTTTGTGCTAAGCTTGGATACTATCGGCTCAACCACCATATGAGGAATACATATGTTGATCATACCCTCTACTTCTCCGACTCTTGCTCCTAAAGTTATTAATGCTATCATCTCATTGGCTGATATTATCTGTGCAAACTGAGCATTAGTCTCTATCTTCTCAAGCCTCGGTCTTATAGCAATAACATTTTCCCATGGCTCTCTCATCAAATTGAGAACCTGGATAATGATTCTTTCAACAATAGCCAGCTCTACCTCTGTAAATTCTCTAATCTTATCCATGGGCGAGCCCTTTCCTCCAAGAATCCTGTCAATTAAGGCATAAGCAACCGGAGGAGCCATTTCAAAGATTATGGAACCGGACAATGGAGCAAAATCAACAACAGCGAGTACAGCAGGGTTGGAAATTGAATTATTGAATTCATAGTATGCTATGGCTTCAACCGAAATAACCTCTACCTGCACCAGAGTTCTTAAATATCCCGATAGAAAATTTGTTACCAGCCTGGCATAGTTGTCGTGTATAACATTGAGCGTCCTGATATGGTCTTTGGCAAACTTACTGGGCCTCCTGAAGTCATGGGTTTTGATCTTCTTTTCTTCGTTGGTGGAGGTCATCTGCTGGACGTCAATTTCACCAGTATTAAGGGCTTTTAGGAGCTCATCTATCTCATTTTGCGACAATATATCTCCCACTAAAACCACCTCCTACTGGTAGAACCATTGGTCAAATACAACAGTATAAACAACAGGCTGCTTTTCTTTCTCATTTGCAAGTAAATAATCGTTCATTTTTTTAGTTAACTCGGTTCTGGCTTTTTCCTTGGCGTTTTTTTCATCCATTACATCCTCTAGAGTTAACCCTTGAAAATATGTACCAACTATCTCCTGAAGCTTGCTCTTGTGGGCTGCTATTTTGGCGACAGGATCCTTAATGCCTTTAACTTTCTTATAGTAGGAGATTTCTACGCTTACCACTATGACTGAAATTTTCTCCGAGTTATTACTTTTTAAGTTAAAGGGCAATTTTTCACTAAACAGCTTCTCTTTTACAAGCTCATCATCTTTGGGTATTTTTATTTCCTTTTTTTGTGGATCTTCAGCAGTTACAGGCTTGGGACTATCTCCCTGTACAAAGAAGACATATCCGGCCAACATTGCAAGGGCTAATGAAAGAAATGCTACTATACCAACAAGAATAAAAAAGCCACTTTTACCCTCCAAATTTATGCCCCCTTTTATCTTTTGAATAGACGTACAAACGGGCATTGCTATAATAACACATACTTAAAAGAGCACTAGATTTGTTCAATGGTTTTATTATTAGATAAAAATAACTTTCTTTTATATTGTATCACTTTTTCGACTATTTCTTCAATAGTTTCGGCAACAACAATTTTTTTGCCGCTTATTGTAGAAATAACAGTATCTGGTGTTTGCTCAAGAACTTCAATCAATTCACAATTTAAGACAAATGACGATCCATTTAACTTGGTTAATTTAATCATAATATTTTTACCTCAAAAACTCAATAGAAAATTTTTAAATTTACTAAAATAATTACGATTTTATGTACTTATATTACGGTTATGTATGGATTAAGATAAAATTTATGTTAATTTATTAGTTTTATAAACTGATTTTAGTATTTTCCTTATCAATAAAAAAGAAAATATTAACTTGCAATATGGGAGTGTATGTTACCTGAAGATAACCTACACCCCCTTCCTTATAAAATCAACTATCTCTTCAAGTTAACGAGTTCCTGCAGCATTTCATCGGAGGTTGTAATTATTCTGCTGTTTGCCTGGAAACCTCTCTGTGTTACTATCATGTCCGTAAATTCCTTTGAGAGGTCTACGTTAGACATTTCCAGTGTACCGGGGTTTAAGGTTCCCACACCCTCCGAACCCGCTTTAACACCTTTTTTAAAGTCCCCTGAGTTTGTTGTTGGAATAAACATATTGTCTCCAACCTTTTGCAAACCGGCAGGGTTTTCAAAGCTTGCCAGTGCAATAAGCCCCAGTGGCTGCTGTTGACCGTTACTGTATATGCCCGTTATTATACCATCCGAACCTATGTTGAAGGTAACAAGTGTTCCTGTAGAATAGCCGTCAATACTGGTGGGTTTTGCAGAGCTATCCGCCGAATACATTGTAAGCTTCGAAAAATCCAGTCTTACATCAATATCCTGTGTCCCTATACTTGTTGCAGGTATTATCTTTATAGTAGGTGTTACCGACGATCCCACCGGCATTATTTGTCCATTGGTATCAAATTGAATGCTTCCATTGGCCGACGGAGAAAGTGAGCTTCCTGCATCTACAGCCCATGACCATGTTGAATTACCTCCTGAACCGCCCGAAGCGGTAATTTTCCAGAAGTTAACGTTTATTTTGTAGTTGTTTCCAAGTGAATCATATACGGTAAGAGGAACAGAGAATTGAATATTGCCCGCGGAAGCAAGTGCAGGGTCTCCCAGCGGGGTATAAGAAGCATCAAGGTTTCCTGCAAACACTGCACTTGTTGTGGCCTTGGCAGCTATCATTCGTTTATTTTTATTTGGTATGTCGGAATAGAGGTTTATAGGCTCGATAGGCCTTTCGGTGTCATACTTGTAGGAACCGTCCGGATTTCTTGTATATGCCTGCCAGCCATATACATTCATTCCGCTTCCGCTTACCAGGTTACCCAGTTTGTCAACACCAAAGTTACCCGCTCTTGTAAATCTGAATGTGTCGGCTCTTCCACCCTTAACAATAAAGAAGCCGTCACCTTCTATGGAAAGGTCTGTGGGATTATCGGTTCTTTGAAGACTTCCTCTTGTAGTAATGGTGTCTATGTTTCCTACACCTATACCAAGTCCCACCTGCATGGGGTTTGTTCCGCCGCGGCCTGTAGCTGCATCAGGTGCACCTGCACCTTTTAATGTCTGATTGAATACTTCCTGGAATGTAACCCTACCGGATTTAAAGCCTACGGTATTTACATTCGCAACATTGTTACCAATAACGTCCATTTTTGTCTGGTGAGCCCGGAGTCCGGAAACACCGGAAAACATAGACCTCATCATAATTAAACGACCTCCTTCAGTTAAAGGACTGGCAAAATCACAGTTTCACCGTCCAATCTATTCCTTCTGTCAGTCCGGAATAGGTAGCCTCCCGAAAGGGTCCAGCTACACTTTACTTTTTAACACGAATTATATATCGGAAACTTTTAAGGCATTATTTAGTAAGACTTATGTAAATACAGCTCCGTCAATATTGGTAAACACATTTTCCTTAAGCTCATTACTGTTTACAGCAGTAATGACTGTTCTGTTTTTAATATTGACAACAAAAGCTATATCATCAACAAGTACAAGGGATTCCTTAACACCTTTCTCTTCTGCTCTTTGTACAGCCTGCGTAATTTTCTCCTTTTGAGCCTCCGAAATGTGTATATTTCTACTTTGCAGTCTCATTTCAGCATGCTTTGAAAACTTTATCCCGGAACCTTCGCCAACCTTACTCTTTAGTATTTCTTCAAAACTTCCCTGCTGAACATTTTTAGGCCTGTTGTTGGCCACAGTTCCCTGATTCCTTGATATCCTTTCAATGTTTGCATAAAAGTTATTATTTACAACCATTTCACCACCTCACTTCCCATTCGGCTTTTCATACTATTCCTGTGCACCTGTACTCTCGTCTGTAAGGGTTGCAGTGCTGCCTGTTGTGCTGTTTGCAGTATTGGCTGCTGTGTCAGATGTAGTTGTGACTTTTTGTTTTATATTGTGTATGCTGTCAACGGGAACAAAGAGTTTATCCATTACTGCCGTAATCTTACCGTCACGAGCTATGGTGAAATCTCTTAGAACTGCCGTCACAGGTACCTGCCTGTTATTTTCGTCGGAAATAATTACAGATACTTCCTGTCCTTTACTTTGGGTTAAATAATTCTTTCTGAAATTAGGATCTGTTGAGGGGAAGTTGGCATCAATTGCAGCAATATTAACTGTTACACCATCCATTACAGCATAGTTCTCATATTTGCCTTTTTGAATTTCCTTAACAATACCACTCACCCCAACTATGTCACCCGTTTGAGAATCAAAAACGCTTCCCTTTGCCTCATAGCCTATAATACCTGTGTACTGGGAAATATTTGTATCATTGAATGTCCCAAAACCGTCAGTGACACTTACCACTTTCTCAACCGGTATATCCCTGTCACCTACAACTACGAACGTCTTTCCGCCATCAATTTTCACACTGTCAACCTGACCTTCAACAAGTTCTACACTCATTGTCTCTTCATCTACTACATTGGCGGTTATACGTTTACCTATCATACCGAAGGCTTTTGTAGAAGCAAAGTTACCGTTCATGTTCTGCATCTGTTCCAAAGCGCTAAATTGAGCCATTTGTCCTATAAATTCCTTATCATCCACCGGATTCATAGGATCTTGATACCTAAGCTGTGTTACAAGAAGGTTTAGAAAATCATCCTTTCCCAACTCTCCTACTTTTCTCTCGCTGGCCTTCTTCTCTGTGCTGTTAATTATATCCTGTAGGGTTTTCTGGTGGTTTATTGCATTTACTGACATTAGAATTACTCCTTTCCATGTACCTCGTCCAGTAATTTATTTTTAAGAGTACGCGAGGTACAAACATAGGAAGTGCATTTTTAACATTATGGATGGTTGAAATATATTATGTTAAAAAGCACTAAGCAGTTATGTCTATACTGCTGTCACCGGCGTTATAAGGGTTAACTCTCTTATGTACCTCTTCCAGGTTTACTGTGTTGACAGTTCCTGATGCCAATACCTTATCTTTAGCCCCACTCTTATTTATTTCACCTGACAGGTGGCTATTCCTGTTATACCCTCTGTCTTTATCCTGTCCTACCGATACGCTGAATCCCTGTATGGAAAATCCCTGCTTTTCCAATGATTCTTTAAGTGTATCCATGTTGGCTTCCAAAGCTGCTTTTACCTGTTCACTTTCTGCCACAAACTTGGCAATAACAATTCCTCTTTCAGTAACAACCTTTAACGCCAGTTTTCCTAAATGGTCAGGCTTCAAATCCATAACCATTTCACTTTTGTCACCGCTTATGACCACCTTGGCCTTTTCAACTACCTGGGCTACTATTTCTTTTTTGGTAACAGGTATCTGTTTTTCTACCTGTACGGTCTCGCCTGTTTGGGTAACTCTTTTATCACTGGCGTTTAATACACTGCTAAATTGAGTGTCCTTGTTTTCTCCAGGTTTCAACTCGGAGGTTTCAACCTTTGAGGCAGTAAGAGACTCTAATTTTTCGGGCTGTTTCCTTTCATTATCACTTTTTTCTTCTCCTGATGTATTATCCTGGAAAGCTGTTTTGTCACCCTTTTCTTTCACTGAATCGTTCTTGACATTAAGTATTTCCTCTTCACTTATATCGGCAGCACCTGTTGTTTCTGTATTATAGTCATCCATTGTCTCAATGTTGTCCGCCAATACTTTTTGAGCTGTTTCTGTGACTTGACTTATCACACTGTCAGGCTCCTTTATAAGCTTATGCGTTAGTTCATTCAACACTGTGCTGATCTTAAGGCCGAGTTCCTTTTTACCGGGTGCTTCTTTAACTGCAACCTCTACATCAACACCTTGAAGCTTAACCCAATCCTTGGTGTCTTCATTTTTTGCAGCTGATTTTGCATTCTGAAAAGCAGTTTTAAAGTTTTCTTTAGAGTTCTCTTTAAAGTTCTCTATAGAACTTTCTACTTCCTTCTGTGTTATGCTTATAATTTCCGATAAGGTTCTTTCTTCATCAGGGCCTAAACCGAGAAAACCAGAGATTTTCTTGGCTATTTCCTCTACTTTAAGCTCATCGGTAAGGTCACCCGGCTGAATATTCAAGGAAGCCAGTATGCTTTTTAGCTCCTCTGTGCTTATGCCCAGCACTTTAGCCAGACTTTCCTCCATAACACGGTCTTTTACCTTGGTCTCTTTTACATCTACTTTGTTATCCTTTTTTTGGATTTTATCAATTGCGTTATCGCTGCTATCTTGCAGCTTTATGGATTCTTCCTTCTGCACCTTCTTCTCTTCGTTTATTCTTACTGCATCCTTAAAACTCCTTATCTTGCTGCCTTGCCGAACTCCCTCGTCTGATTGAGCCCTGTTTTTTCCTTCCGCCAAAAAGCTTCTCCTGTTTTCTTTACTGTAGGTCTTGTCAATAGCTGAGTTCAGAGTTTCTTTAAATTGCGGAAAGGAACCTTTATCAAGACCTGCTCTTTTTGGCACTTCATTTGGCTGCTTTACAGGCTTTGCCAGGAAGTCTACAATAAAATTCTGTGTCAGCATTTATCTCACCTCCTTTAAGTTTTGATATATGTATATATAAACCATATGGCTTATATCCCTGTTACTCTGCTGCATCGGATAGATCTATTCCAAACTCTTTTGACAGCTTGTCCGTAACCCTGGCTGCATATTTTTTTTCCATTTCAGCCAGTACTTCTGCTGCTATTTCTTTCTTCATATTCTTTAATGCATTAACAACCAGGTCTATTTTTGAGTTTCCAAGCTCCTCAAATATCTTTGCTGCATCCTTTGGCTCCATCTTCTCATAAATTTGTGCAAACTTTTTGGCTTCCTCGTCTGCTTTATCATCTTCCAGGATTTCCTTATATATTTTTTCTGCAGTTTCTTTATTAACCTTTTCAAAGAACTCTTTAAATCCTTCCTTATCACCATTTGTCACAAGCTCGTCCACTTTCTTTTTGTCTTCTTCAAGTTGTGCTTTTTTATCTTCCATATCCTTTTTGATGGTATCATTTTCTGCCTTTAATGTTTCTGCTTCACCTTTTACGGCTTGTAATTCGTTTATTATCTTATTTGTTTCCTCAAGCTGCTTTTCAAGCTCGCCACTCTTCTTTCTAAACTCATTATAGTTTTTTATAAGTTCCTCCTCTGTCAGGTTCTTCGGGTCATAGGGGTCATATGTTGGAGGAGGTGGCGGTAACGCCAGCTTTAAAACCGGGATTCTGCTAATGTTATTTCTGTTCTTTTCTGCCAGGCCGTTAACATTGTTGCGAATAACAATATAAAAAACCCCTCCGACTACACCGACAATTACTACCAGTGCTGTCATTAACGCAAGCAGTGCAAACAGAATGCCACTCTTTTTCTGCTTCTTTTCGCTTTCCTGTTTTGTTTCGCTTTCCTGTTTTGTTTCGCTTCCTTGCGTTTTGGGGCTTTGAAGGTTTTCATCCTTTATTTCTTTTGCCATCTTAATCTCCTAAACAATCAAAGGACTTAATGTTTTAGAAGGAATAGCCCTTAAGTTAAGTATTATAGTTAAAACTTACTATCTCATCATTAAGCTTTTGTTCTTCCTTTAGCTGTTCTCTTAAATACTCTTCATACTTCTTCTCTTTAAGCTTTTCAAGCATCTCTTTCTCCTGCATGGCTTTTATCAGCTGTTCTCTATATTTATCGACATTATTTTGGGCCTTCTTTATATTTTCTTTCTGAAGCCTGGACCTGTCGTTCAAATACACAATATAGGTATTAAATTCTCGAAGCTTTCCCACAGAAATACCTTCTACACATTCACTGTTTACCCTGCCTATATATTCTTCTCTTTCAAGCTCAATCTCCCTTAATACGTCCTTTTGCCTCTCCAATTCCTGTACAGCTTTGCCCAGCTCGTTTTTAAGGCTGTTCTCAATTTGTATCTTTACGTTTAAAAGAGACTGCATTCTAAAGACAAACTTACCCAATCTCCTCACCTACTTCCAGTGTAAAAGCTTCCAATTACGCTAAAGAGATGGAACTGTAAAAGTAGATAAACAAGATGAGCAAGCCATTCGAATCAAATAGGTTAAGCTAGTCATATGTTTATCTTTAAAGTTCGCTATCTCTAAATCAGCACATTCTTTAAAAGATCTATAACTTCATCGTATGAATACCTGTCATGAACTCCTTGTTCAATAAACCCAATGATATTATCAATAACCTCCACGGCATAATCTATCTTTTCATTGCTTCCCTTGACATAAGCACCTATATTAATAAGGTCTTCAGCATCTCTATATATGGCCATTACTTTTTTTATCTCGTTTGCAATTTTCTTATGTTCGTCGCTTACTATATCGGACATAACCCTGCTTACGCTGGCAAGGACATCAATGGCCGGATACTGGTTTCTATTTGCCAGGGCCCTTGATAATACTATATGTCCGTCCAGAATTCCTCTGGCTGTATCGGTTACAGGTTCTGTCAAATCATCACCGTCCACTAAAACGGTATATAACCCTGTAATTGACCCTGATTGGGAATTGCCTGCCCTCTCCAAAAGCTTGGGAAACAAAGCAAAAACCGATGGAGTATAACCTCTTGAAACAGGAGGCTCTCCAATGGATAAGCCAATTTCTCTTTGTGCCATTGCAAACCTGGTTAGAGAATCCATAAGTAAAAGGACATCCTTGCCCTGGTCTCTGAAATATTCTGCTATGGCAGTAGCTATTAAGGCACCTTTAAGCCTTACCAGAGCCGGCTGGTCCGATGTTGCTACGACAACAACGGATCTGGCAAGTCCCTCTTCCTTAAGGTCCTTTTCTATAAACTCTCTGACTTCCCTGCCGCGTTCTCCTATTAGTGCAATTACATTTACATCCGCCTTTGTATTCCTTGCGATCATACCTATCAAAGTACTTTTGCCTACTCCACTTCCTGCAAAAATACCAACTCTCTGGCCCTTGCCTACAGTCAAAAGACCGTCAATTGTCTTAACACCTAGAGACAGCGGATCTTTTATCCTGTTTCTTTGGAGTGGATTTGGAGGTGAATTGTTTACAGGATAAAAGCCTTCTGTTCTTATATCGCCTTTATTATCAATGGGGTTACCGATACCATCTAATACTCTTCCTATAAGTCCTCTTCCAACACCTATACCAAGATACTCCCCGGTAGCGACAACAGTGCTTCCCGGCCCTATCCCGCTCATCTCACCCAGCGGCATTAAAAGCACCTTATTATCTTTAAAACCCACCACTTCCGCATTTATTACCTTTCTACTCCTTAGCGCATGTATTCTGCAGAGCTCTCCTATATTCACTTCGGGCCCGTTTGATTCAATTGTAAGCCCCACAACCTTTGTAACTTTACCTGTATACTCAATAAAGTCGGATTTTGCCAGTATATCGTAATATTTATCAAAGATAATACTTACCATATTGCTCCCATACCTTCCCAAATGGATTAAAGGCTCTTTATCACACCTGTGGATAAAGAACCTGTCAAGTAACTTTCTATTTACCTATAACCTTTATAAAGGCCTCTTCAATTTTTTTAAGCTTTGTCTGAACCCCTGCATCAACACTTCCATAAGGGGTTTCAATAATGCAGGCACCTACTTTCAGTGAAGGGTCCTTTTTAATATCAAGCTTGCCTATACCTTCAGCCATTGAAAGGATTTTATCCCTGTTTTCAACTATATAGTCATAGTCCTGGGAAGATACCTTGATTGTAATATCCTCCTTGTTGGAGCATCTTTCAAAAGCTTGTCTCACCATTTCCAGGAGACTTTCCTTATTTAAAGATATTTCATTCCCAATTACTTTTCTTGCTATGTCTAAAATTACGTTCACAGCATCATTCTCAATGCTGTTAAGTACTTCCTGATATTCCTGTTTGGCGTGTTCCTTTACAAATTCTGCTTCCTGCAAAAGGTCTTCATACTGCATTTTTGCTTCCTCATAACCTTTTTCAAACCCCTGCTGCTTTGCTTCTTCAAATACCGACAGTTTTAACTGGTCAGCCTCACTCTTTGCAATATCCAGTATCCTGTCAGCTTCCAATTGTGCTTCCTTGATTATGGAATCTGCCTCTTCCCGGGCATTCTCCAGTATTTCTTCCGCAGTTACACTATTTGCTTTATCAGAGTCCTCACTGTTTTCCATTAAATCATCCTCATCTTCAAGATCGTGAGAACTAACCCTTCTAATAGTCTGATAGTTTATCGGAGCCCTTATTTGAACAGGAACTCCAACACTAATCTGATTACTTTTAAAAATTTTATTATACAATTATTTCATCTCCCCCACCTCTAGAGATTACTATTTCCCCTGCATCCTCCAGTTTCCTTATGACGTTAACAATCTTCTGCTGTGCCTCTTCAACATCCTTAAGCCTGACAGGTCCCATAAACTCTATGTCCTCCTTGATCATCTCTACAAGACGTTTGGACATATTGGAGTAAATCTTGTTCTGAACCTCTTCTGTAGTACCTTTAAGTGCAATGGCAAGCTGGTTGTTGTCAACCTCACGCAGGAATCTTTGAATGGAACGGTTGTCCAAAGTGAGTATATCCTCGAATACAAACATCCTCTTCTTGATTTCCTCTGCCAGATCCGTATCTTCAATTTCCAGGGTCTCCATAATATATTTTTCAGTTCCCCTGTCAACATTGTTCAATATATCTACTATAGCCTGAACTCCGCCGGCTGCAGTAAAGTCCTCGGTAACAAGAGCAGAGAGCTTCTTCTCAAGAACCCTTTCTACCTCCTTGATTACTTCAGGTGATGTCCTGTCCATTGTTGCTATTCTCCTTGCAACGTCTGCCTGTTTGTCCTGTGGAAGTGCAGATAATACAATGGACGACTGCTGTGGCTTCAAGTATGCAAGAATCAGAGCTATTGTCTGGGGATGCTCATTTTGAATAAAGTTTAGAAGCTGCGCAGGGTCTGCCTTCCTGACAAAGTCAAAAGGCCTGACCTGAAGCGATACCGTAAGTTTATTTAAGACATCCAGTGCTTTTTGGGTACCCAGGGCCTTCTCAAGAATTTCCTTGGCATAGCTTATACCGCCCTCTGCGATATAATCCTGGGCAAGACAAATCTGGTAGAACTCCTCAAGCACTTTTTCTTTCTCTTCCGGAGTCACGGTCCTTATGTTTGCGATTTCCAACGTCAGCTGCTCAATTTCATCTTCCTTCAGGTGCTTGAAAATCTCCGCCGATCTCTCGGGCCCAAGAGCAATCAATAACATTGCTGCCTTTTCTTTCCCTGATAGATCCGATTTGAACGATCCACCTCGAGCCACAATATACTACCCCCTAAGCCTTAAGTCTAATATCTTTTTAAAATATCCCGCTTTAGTCCCACTCGTCAGAAAGCCAGTTTCTTAAAAGTTGTGCGACTGCCTCCGGCTTCTGCTTAACAAATTTTTCAATTTGCTTCTTTACTTCAGAACGCTCTTCAAACTCAATCTCCGGTACGTCTTCTTCTGCGCCCGGTAAAATAAACCTTGGTCCGCCAGCTGCTGCAAGTTCCGGTTCAAGAGCCGGCTGTTCGCCCGGTTTCTTTCTCGGAATGACTGAAACCATTAGACCGATTATCAACACAAGCATTAGAGCAAAGAATCCATAGTCATCTATAATTTTCTTGATCCTGTCTGCCATCGGCTCAATAATTTCTTCCGGAGGCGCCAATTTATACTTGTCCACTGATATTCTAGAGACCGGTATACCTGTTGCATTACTTACACCCTGTTTAAACTGTTCAATAAACTCCGGTGTAATTTTACTGTCGTCTGTAATCCTCTGTCCATACCACAAAGCAACCGTCATAGAAGATTTCTCAACATCTACCGTTCCGATTGCTTTCTCCTCTTCTGTCAGTGTCTCTGTAAATATCCTGTTTATTATTTCGGATTTCTTGTCATAAGAAGAGTTTCCCTCACCATCCATAGGATAAGATGGCACCTGTCCGTCTCCCGGATTACTGTCCATTCCCGGAGCGCCGTTTGGAGGACCGTTTTCAAGTGTTTCTTTTGTAATCTGACTGCTTACTATTGCCTCATCCAGGCCTGTAGGCTTTTCAATTTCGTTCCTCTTTGATTTAACCTTATCAAACACCAAAACCGGATTTGCAACTACACTGATATAATCAAAGTTGTCAGAACGCCCCGAGTATAACCTTTTAATATTTTTTTCAAGCTCCTCCTTGACTCTAAGCTTAAGCTTGAACTGATTTCCGGTTATATTTATCGGGTCATCCGACATATCGGAACTTAAGATGTTAAAATTATTATCAACAACAGTAACATTTTTGGGATTCAGGCCTTCGATTGATGATGCAACCACCCTTACTATGCCTTCAACCTGCTCGCCGCTTATTTCTCCTTTAGGGCTTATCCTTACATAGGCTTTGGCCTCGTCCTTGCTTTCTTCAAAAAATAAAGAATTTTCAGGTATGGTAAGATCCACATCAGCATCTTTAACATTGTCAAACATTTTAAGCTTCGCTATAAGACTGTTTTTCTTAAAATTCTGCCATAGATGCTTTTTGTCACTCTCTGTAGAAGTGAAACTAAGAAGGCTCCATGCATCTTCAAAGGTCATTCCGCTTGTAGTTAATCCTGATGAAGCAAGGGCGAATTCTGCTTTATTCTTATCCTTTGAGTCTACAAGAATACGACCGCCTTCTCCAGGTTTATACCTTATACCTTTTTCCTGCAAAACTTTCTCGATCTCCGGAGCACTCTTAGGATCATCAATTGTCATAAGTGGAACATATGTAGTTCTGGTCAGCATGATTATACCTACAGTAAAAACCACTACCAGAATGCTGGATGTTATGTAAATTCTATTCTTCTGGGACTTGTCAAGCTTTTTCCAAAGGTCGGTTAGCTGCTGCTGCAATCTTGATAGTACTTCAGGCATGAATTCACCACCTCTACTTACGGTTATTCATCTTTTGTTCAATTATTTTCGAAAACCTATGCCGTAAAGTTCTAACCGAAATACTGTTTCCTTGACTTATGCCTCTATATATTATGATTTTCTTGTTTCCTGCCAAAAATTAGATTTGGATTCTCATTATTTCGTTATAAGCATCTAAGATTTTGTTCCTTATCTGCATGGTAAATTGAAGTGCGATATCAGCCTTCTGTCCGGCAATCATAACCTGATGGATATTATCGGTCTTGCCGGCTGCAAAGTCCTCTGCAATCATTTTGGATTCGTTCTCCAGGCGGCTGACCTGCTTTATTGCTTCATTTAAGTAATCTCCAAAAGTAGCTATAATATTCTCGTCTTTTTTACCTTCGTTGGCACCGATCCTTGAGATAGAAGGAGATACTGCATCAATAGAGCTCAAACCGTTAATAGCCATAATTCCCTCCTTTTACTATTTCCGCTCATCTTTTATATGTACTTATTTGCCTATTTGAAGTGCCTTCATTGCAATACTCTTTGATGTATTAATTGCAGTAACATTTGCCTCGTATGCCCTTGTAGCGGAGATCATGTTTACCATTTCAGTAATAATATCTACATTTGGCATCATAACATAGCCTTTTTCATCAGCATCAGGATGCCCAGGGTCATACATCCGTCTAAAGGGAGCTTTATCCTCTACAATCCTTGCAACTCTAACACCATTCCCTGCTTTGCTGCTTTGTGACAAATAATCGGAAAATGGAGCATTAGGAGATTTTTCTTCGAATATTACCGTTTTCCTTCTATAAGGTCCTCCATCTTCAGTCCTTGTGGTATTTGCATTAGCAATATTCTGCGAAATGGTATCCATTCTTAATCTTTGTGCTGTAAGCCCTGAAGCACCTACATCAAGAGAACTGAAATATCCCATTTATCATTTTCTCCCTTCACTTATCACTGACTTGATCTTATTGAAGCTGCCGCTTATTTTTTGTGCCAAAAGATCATACTTTATAGTGTTTTTTGCCATTTGAGCCATTTCACTGTCAATATCTACATTGTTTCCGTCAAGCCTCATATTAAATACTCTACCGTCCTCGCTGATTTTAAGGTCAATTTCATCAACGTCCCTTTTACCGACGGGTATATGCCTTGGGTCGGTTCTTATACCCCTGATGCTGTTTCTTCCAATAGCATCGCTCAAGTACTCCTCAAAGGCTACCGTCTTTCTTTTGTAGCCCGGAGTATCCACATTGGCAATGTTCTGTGAAATGGCTTCATTCCGTAACAATGCTGCATCCAACGACTTCTCAAGGACCTTGGTCCGAGATAAGATTCTCTCAAGCATTGGATACACCTCCTAACCTGTATTCTCTTTGTTAAAACAAAAACAATACTGACATTATGATTAATATATTCCTGAAATATATTTCGACATATTCACCTGATTTCCTGCACTATTATTTTTAAACTCTCATGGTAAAATTAACCCTGCAGAAACAAAGAAAAAGTTTATTAATGTTAAGTGTTAAAAGAATGTAAATAATTATGAATAACTATAACTAAGTTTAAAATAAAACTTGGTTCGCTATCTCTAAGAACTGCCAATAAATTCGATAAATACATAAAATACCATTACTTAATATTGATCTTAACATAATTTTTTTAAAATTACAACCAAAACTTCTATAAATCCATAATTAATCAACTATAAAGAAGCCTCTATAGTCTTTTTTACTGTTTCAAGAGCTTTCATGGAGATCTCGTAATTCTTCTTTCTTTTGTCCTTGATTTTAATCCCCGGATTCTCCATCAAGCCGAAGTTTATGTTCATTGGCTGAAAATTCTTTATGTTTTTATCCGAAATATAACTGCTTAAAGCACCAATGGCAGTGCTTCCTGGAAATATTACTTCCCTTTTCCCCAAAAAGTCCATGGCTGCATTTATCCCTGCCACCAGCCCGGAGGACGCTGACTCAACATAGCCTTCTACTCCTGTAATCTGACCTGCAAAGAAAATATTGGGAGATTCCTTAAGTCTATAGGCTGCATCCAGGAGCTTCGGAGAATTTAAGAAGGTATTTCTGTGCATGACTCCATATCTTACAAACTCAGCATTCTCAAGACCCGGTATCATTCTGAACACTCTTTTTTGCTCGGGCCACTTCAAACGGGTCTGAAACCCTACCATATTAAACAGGGTTCCCTCAGAGTTATCCTGCCTTAACTGAACCACTGCATATGCTTCCTTACCCAGCTTGGGGTCTATTAAACCAACAGGCTTTAACGGGCCAAATCTTAAAGTATCCACACCTCTTTTGGCCATAGTCTCTACCGGCATGCATCCCTCGAAGACTATTTCCTTTTCGAAGTCTTTAACATCCGCCAGCTCTGCATTTACAAGCTCATTCCAAAAAGCATCATATTCTTCCCTGTTCATAGGACAATTAATATAGTCCTCAGTTCCCCTTCCATACCTTGCCGCTTTAAAAGCCTTATTCATGTCTATTGATTCAAATGTAACTATGGGAGCCGCTGCATCAAAAAAATGCAGATAACTTTCACCTATTAAATCTGCTATTTTCATTGACAATGTCTCTGATGTCAAAGGTCCCGAAGCTATTATGGTTATCCCCTCGTCGGGTATATCAGTTACCTCTTCATTTATAATCTCAATATTCTTGTTTTCCCTTATATATCCTGTCACCATGGCAGAAAACGCAGACCTGTCTACAGCCAGGGCTCCTCCGGCAGGAACTTTTGTAGCATCGGCGCATTTCATAATTATTGAATCCAAAAGCCTCATTTCCTCTTTCAGGAGGCCAACAGCATTCTCAAGCTGTGCAGACCTAAGCGAATTACTGCACACAAGTTCTGCAAATGTGTCCAGGTGATGTGCAGGAGAAAATGACTTGGGCTTCATTTCATAAAGCCTTACCTTTATACCTCTTTTCGCTATCTGCCATGAAGCTTCACATCCAGCAAGTCCCGCACCTATTACGTTGATAAATTCTGTCATATACTTTCCTCTCTTAAAGCCTTGTTACATTTACCTTTTAATCTTCTATTCCTTATCTTCTTCCTGCTTATCTCCGGTTTTGGTAAAATCACAGCTTTCACTTACGCACTTAAGCTGCAGCTTTTTCCCGGAAAACTTCTTTACAAGAAAGTTTCCACACTTTGGACAGCTTTCCTTGGACGGTTTATCCCAGGTCATAAAATCACATTTGGGGTTATGCTCACACCCTATATATCTTTTACCCTTTTTTGATTTCTTATAATATATCTTTCCACCGCATTTCGGGCAGGCAACACCCGCATCTTCCAGTATTGGTCTTGCATTTCTGCATTCCGGAAAGCCGGGGCAGGCCAAAAACTTGCCGTATCTTCCCATTTTAATGACCATATTTCTTCCGCATTTTTCGCATATTTCATCAGTCACTTCATCGGGAATTTCTATATTGCCTATTTGAGTTTCCGCATCCTTTAGCACATCAACAAACTGGGCATAGAAACTTTTCATAACCTCTACCCATCTTTTATAACCTTCTTCAATATCATCCAGTTTTTTCTCCATTTGTGCCGTAAACTCAATGTCAACAATATCCTGAAAATATTTCTTCATTATATCAGTTACTATTTTACCCAACTCTGTAGGAATTAAAGTCTTACCTTCCTTAACTATATAGCCCCTCGCCAAAATAGTAGTGATAGTCGGCGCATAGGTACTGGGCCTTCCTATGCCCTTTTCCTCAAGAGCCTTAACCAGACTTGCTTCGGTATACCTTGGCGGAGGTTGGGTAAAGTGCTGTTTGGGCTCAATTTTTTTCTGTTTTAGTTCCTCCCCTTCCAAAAGGTCAGGTATCACAGCCTCTCCTTCATCACCTTCTTCATCTTTACCTTCCTGATAAAGGACTATAAATCCCTGGAACTTGACACTGGAACCGCTGGCCTTGAATATATACCTGCCGGCTTCAATATCAGTACTTATAGTATCATAGACAGCTGACGCCATCTGACTTGCTACAAACCTGTCCCACACCAGCTTATATAGCTTATACTGGTCTTTCGACAAAGAATCCTTTATAGATTCCGGGGTCATGGTCACACTGGCCGGTCTGATACACTCATGGGCATCCTGCGAAGCTGATTTATTCTTATATACCCTTTTTTCCTCAGGAAGATATTTGTGACCGAACTTTTCCTTTATATATGCAGCAGTATCCTGCTGTGCTTCTGCAGAAACTCTTGTGGAATCGGTACGTATATACGTAACAAGACCCACAGCACCGATACCTTTTATATCAATGCCCTCATATAACTGCTGGGCAACTATCATGGTCTTTTTCGTGGTAAACCCAAGCTTTCTTGCAGCCTCCTGCTGCATTGTACTTGTTGTAAAGGGAGCCGGGGGTGCTTTTCTCTTCTCACCCTTTTTAATTTTCTGGACCTTAAATTTTTCTTTCTTTATTTCGTCCAATATTTTATTCACTTCTTCTTCATTCTTAAGATCCATCTTCTTACTGCCGCTGCCATGAAATTTGGCCTCAAATGAGGATTTAACCCCTGACTTCTCCAATTTGGCAGTTATAGTCCAGTATTCTTCAGGTACAAAGTTTTCTACTTCTTCCTCTCTATCGCAAATGAGCCTGGTAGCTACAGATTGAACTCTTCCCGCACTTAAACCTTTCTTAACCTTCTTCCATAATAAAGGACTGATTTTATACCCTACTATTCTGTCCAATACTCTCCTTGCCTGCTGGGCATCAACCAGGTCCATATTAATTTCCCTTGGCGATTTAATAGCATTTTTCACTGCATTTTTTGTTATTTCGTTAAAGGTTATCCTGCATTTTTCAGCATTATCTATATTAAGTAGATTAGCAAGATGCCATGAAATTGCTTCCCCTTCACGGTCAGGGTCGGTAGCAAGATATACTTTTTTTGCATTTTTTGCTTCTTTCTTAAGCTTTGAGATGACATCCCCTTTACCTCTTATTGTGATGTACTTTGGCTCAAAGTCATTATCCACGTCGACCCCTATTTGACTTTTGGGAAGATCCCTGACATGACCGACAGAAGCGACTATTTTGTAGTCCTTGCCTAAAAACTTTCCTATTGTATTTGCCTTTGCGGGAGACTCAACAATAACTAATTTTTCAGCCATTTTTATCCTCCAGTTTAAATTGTCTGTTATTTTAATAATATATTATAATATTATGTATTGGCATATTACAATTAATAATTAAAACTTTATTTTAAATATCTTTCCAGGCTGCTGTTCCACTACCCCTTTTAATTCCAGCATTACAAGTATGGAACTCACAATTTGTATACTAAAGCCTGTCTTTTTTGCAATAACATCTATGTGCATCGGCTCTAACTTCAAGCATGATACAATTCTTTTCTCATCATCATCCAAACCTCTAATCAGTTTATCATCTTCCAGTCTTTGTGTAAAAAAGTTTTTTAGTTTATCTTCGCTAAAACTAACATTTAACTCTTCCAGAATATCCTCAATACCGGTCACAATTTTTGCCCCTTCTTTTATTAGTTTGTTTGTGCCGGTACTGTTTATACTGTTAACATTCCCGGGCAGTGCAAAGACTTCTCTTCCCTGCTCAAGGGCAAAATCAGCCGTAATGAGGGACCCGCTCTTGTTCCCTGCTTCTATTACAATTACCCCAAGGGATATACCGCTTATTATTCTGTTACGGGCAGGGAAATTATTCGCTGCCGGAGTTGTGCCGGGTAAATATTCCGAAATGCAAGCTCCATTCTCTATTATACTTTCCATTAGTTTTTTGTTCTCATAAGGATATATCACATCAACACCGCAGCCCAATACGGCAATCGTCCTTCCACCTTCTTGCAAAGCACCCTTGTGTGCATAAGAGTCGACTCCCCTGGCCATACCACTTACAACGGTAATGCCGTATTTTGCAAGTTCACGGGATATGGTCTGTGCCATGCCAAGGCCATAGGAAGTTGCCTTCCTTGAGCCCACAACCGCCAGACATTTTTCTTCCTTTATTATGCTGCCTTTCATATAAAGTACAACAGGCGGATCATAAATATTCTTAAGGTAAAATGGATACAGTTCATCATCTATTGTTACTACTCTAATACCATGTTTATAGATATTTTCCAAATGTATACTTACTTTTTCCTTTATTTTTGTATCAGTCAAATTGACAACATCTGCTTTGCTAAGAAATGATAAATTTCTTAGTTCGTTCTCTTTTGCATTCCAAACATTATAGGGGTCTTTGAAATGCTCCAACAGTTTTTTGGACTTAACAGCGCCAATCCCCGGAACGGAACCAAGCCATATCCAATACTGCTTATCTTTCATTTTCATGCTCCTTTAATAAAAAATACAGCCCATAGTACTATGAAAAGTCAAAAACAGGCAGCAGTCTCAGTATGCCAGCATGTGGAATAAATTGCATTATAAGGTACCAGGTATCCTTTATTTTACCGCAATCAATTTATCACGTATTAATGCTGTAGTCAAGTTTTTTAGTATATGCATTTTACCAATTTAATAATAAGTTGGAAATTAATGAGACTACCATACCGTAGAAACTAAAAAGCGACCTATGTTAGCCTACCTGATAACAGGTCATATATAAAGGATAACACGTAGTCCTTTTTGTATCAAGAAAAAGTTAACCCTTCTTACATTGTTGACTTAATGACAAATAATAACATATCTGTAGTATTTGAGCTCTCTTAGCGAGGGTATATTAGAGTTATTTCCTTTTCTGTAAGTTTAGATTCTACAAAAAACATACCTGGACTAAAAAACAGCCATCCCCTGCCAAAACCGTTTGTCATGCCGAATCCTTCTTTTAAGAAGTAGTTCTCCTTAAAGTCAAGCTTTTTGTTGTTGTTTTCATCGTGAAAGGCAAAGGCTGCGTAATTGCCATAGGGAACATTCTCGAAAACAACTTCCGTTTCCAATCTGTCTATCTTTCCTGCCATAGTTGAAAACACATTCTTTTCGTTGATCTTCTTTCCTATAATAAACGACCCGTCTTTGTTAAATAGTTTTACCACAGCTTGCCCGGAGTTGTTATCAAAGGTTTTTACTTTGATTTTAACGGTTCCGGTTTTAGGAATACTTCTGATTTTTCCTTCACCTGTTTCTGCTTTTCTTATTGAATAGTCAAATAAATAAAAATTGCTAAAAATTCTGTGTGTTTTCTCCACTCCATTTAAAATCCCCAAATTTACTAGAGAAATTTGCTTTAAGTGACCAAACGACCCGGGATGGTTTATTAACCACAGGTCTTTATATTCTCTGGTAAGGTCCCCAATGCTGTTCCATGAAGCAATAGTACTTGGATAGAAAGCATCATAATATCCATTAGCAGTATTTCCATTACCCAAATACAAAATATTCTTATACTGTGGAAAATAGTATAAAAACAGGCTGTAAGTATCATGATTAAAATGAACAACCGCATCCCCGGGCGCTACGTTCTTACTAATATAGTCCCTGACTTCCCTTATAGGTTCACTTAGATTATTAACCGAGGGGTTCATATTCTGAAGGAGCGATAAAAGAAGGAACAGGCAGCATACCGCAGCTATATAGTGCCTGTAGTTAATATGGGATACGCCATATGCTACAGCTATAAGGAAAAGGCCGGTTACCGGCATGCTTATACGTTGAAGCATTACAGGAAATATTATATATGTAGATACTGCCCCCATAACTAATGTTAAGGAATAAACCAGCAGTCCAAATACAATCATAATTCCTTCTTTCCTGCGGTATAAAAATGCTTGGAACAAACTCCACAAAATCGCAAAGGATGCCAGGAGAAACACCGGAATCTCTATTAACATCTCAAAGCTGAACTTGCTTCCAAAAGTAATAAGTACTGCTCTTAATATTGCATACGTGGCTTCTGGTGGGAAAATGTTATAGTCTCCAAAACTGTTTACTGTGTATAACATATCCCCAAAATAGTATACAGCCCATGGCAGAAACAACAAAATAACGGCAGCCGCAGCAGCCATATATTCTCTTATCATGTTACGATTCTTTACAAGAACCCATCTTAGTACCATATAGTTAGTTATTATGATCGGTATTAGTGCAAAATTATAAGTATATAAAGCTGCCAGCATGAACACCGAAAATTTTATCCAATCGATCCTTCTACCCTCAGTTGCTGCCAGATAGCCATAGAGGCAGCTTCCGGTAGTAAAAAACATGGCCCAGGTATACATCTTCGCTTCATGGGCCAGGCTTAAATTAATAGGCGTGACAATTACAATGAGTGCAAAGACAATACCTACTTTTTTCCCAAAAATCCGTTTTACAGGACCAGCACCCAGCGCTGCAAGGGCCAATACTCCCAAAACAGATAGAAAACGCAGTGAAAACTCCGAGTATCCAAAAGCTAAACAAAAGAGCTTTAGCACCAGATAATATAAAGGGGGCTGACCACCGCTGCCGGCTAAATCCCATATACTAAAAAAACTGTTTTTTACTACTGCTGCGGTATAAGCCTCTTCATGCCAAAGGCTTTGACGCGTAATTCCTGTAGTTAGAAATACAAGTCCGCCTGCCATAAGTATCAGCCAGGTTAAAACATTCTTGTAACCAATTCGTGGAAGTCTAACAGCCATTCTTTGATGCCCCTCCATATTCCGTGTTTATTATAGATAGCGAAATTTAACCAAATATCCAATTGCATTATGTATAAAGTTTATAATATAATTGGATCAAACAACCATAAAAGGATATTAATTTAAGTATATTATAATAACTAAACAAAATTATGTCAATGCAGCTAATAATTTGGAATAGTCGCAAGGGGGAAATTATTTATGAGGATAAAGACTCTGGTCTTAATATGGATTTGTTGGGTGGTTATAGTTCTTGGATTTCAAAGTATGGTAAAAATGCGCTTTGGACCCCAGGGCCCTGATCATGTTCTGGGCTGGACAGCAGAAGCTACCAAGCCGGATAGCAATGATGAAAACAAGTTTCTTTCACACCCTTTTATGAATAATCAGACAGCATGGGATTCCCAATTCTACTTAAGTATTGCACTGGAGGGCTATGACGGTAAAAATGTAGAGAGTATTGATTTTAACGATAAAACATATTCTTTAAGCTACGCATTTCTGCCGCTTTATCCCATGGCCATAAGATTTCTCTCCTTTCTCCCAATACAACTTGGTATGGACCCAATTGCAGCAGCCGTTCTTGCAGGTATAATTATATCTGCTTTAGGCACACTGCTTGGTATAATTGCCTTTTACTTTCTGGTTAAGGATGACTTTGATGAAGAGGGGATACTTAGGATGGTTTTCTACTTTCTGATCTTTCCCTCAAGTTTCTTCCTACTGCAGGTGTATACGGAAGGTCTGTTTATAGGGCTATCTTTTACCTGCCTTGCATTGATTCGATATAAAAAGCTGTGGTATGCCTCATTGTTTGCAGCATTGGCAGTCCTAACAAGAGCTGTTGGTATATCTCTTCTGATTCCTCTCATTATTGCCATTTTTAAAGATGTGGATTGGGAGGCCTATAAGTCAAAACATTTATCCAATTTAAAACTGGCTGTCAAAGGTCTTCCGGCGCTAATGCCTTTGCTTGCATTCCTTGTTTGGAAGTTTTCATATCTTGGAACTTCATTTAATATTGTTGAGAAGAACTTTTTTGCACGGGGGTTTTTTAATCTGCATACTACAATATACTTTTGGAGATTAGGTATTGGTTCAATGCTATCAGGCAATCCACAAGCAATAGTTTACTTTCTGATAGAAATTGCAGCTATTCTTCTAGGTCTTATTGCTTGCCGGCTCACAATTAGGAAAGATCCTGGCATGGCCATCTTTGGCTTCCTGGTCATTCTGATTTCATTGACAAGCGGTCCTGCCCAGGGAATGATCAGATATATTCTGCCTATACCCTCCGTATTCATCTTTTTAGGACTCCTTGGCAAAAACAAAGTTTTTGATAGGGCATGGGTAATTACCAGCATACTTCTCATGGGCATGATGGCAACATTGTTTACGTTTGATAAATGGGTAGCATAACCTTATAAAAAGTTAGAAGGCCCGTACAAGTAACAGCTTATACGGGCCTTCATAAAAACTAAGTTTTAATAAATACAGTTTGATCTCTTTAATCATCCAAAATTGTCAATAACATATAACTGTTAAAATCGACATCCTCAAAGTCAATATCTCCTACCTTTATCTTTATATAATATGTACCTTCTTTAAGATCACTTGAAATCTTTTGAACATCTGTCCCATTTTCATTGGATTTTGAGCTTACTGATATTTCATTTCCCTTTTCATCCAACAGAGTCATACTAAAACCTGAAGACATATCGGTATAGCCTGAAATCAAATAAGCAAACCCATAGAAAGAAACCTTGCCGGGTTTATTTAAGGTAAAGGTGTAATAGTCCGCATCCTTATTGTCATCAAAGCTTCCTACCAGGTACTGATTAAGGAAAAACTCATTTGCTGTCCCCATGTTATCATTAGGCTCAAATTCTTCAATCGAGGCTTCATAATAGTTTACGCTTTCTATTGGAATAACCGCTGAAGAAGGAAACAGCTTTTTAACACTGTTTACAGGTATGGCAAAGTTGATATTCTGTGAACCGAGAGCAGACATAGTGGTCATACCAATAACGTCTCCATATGAGTTAAAAAGGGGACCTCCACTGCTTCCCGGAGATATAGAGGCATTGGTCTGAATATACTCTATCCCAAACATGGTCCTTATCCCGCTTACAATACCTGTAGAGACAGTATTCTGCAATTCCAGAGGATTACCGATTGCCACCACATCTTCTGCCAGCTCTATCTTGCTGGAATCCCCCAATCTCACCACCGGTAGATTGCTTGCATCCTTCAACTGCAATATTGCAATATCTTTTATAGTACTATAATTAAGTATATAATCTACGTCATATTGAGTGTTGTTCAGGGTACACTTTATGGATGAAGCACCTGATATCACATGAAAATTGGTAATGACAATTCCACTGCTCTTAATATTAAACCCACTTCCGGAACCTATTTCACTGCCATTCTCATCGTAGGTTTTTATAAAAGCAACGGCATCCTTATTTTTTGCTATCTCCTTGGGACTAAGAACAGTAGTTCCCAGAGCTTGAGGGGGAATTTCGACAGGCTTTGGTGTATATGTAGGATTATCCGCAGTTGATAACACAATATCTGTCAATGGTTCGTCAGTGTCAAGCCTTTGTTTGACTGAACCATCGTTTTTAATCCTGAATTCCCTTCCGGCTTCATCCACATATTCTGTATAGTAGAGCCAATCATCTGCTATATTCAAGCTTCCTTCAATATTAATGGCGACGGTTTTTCTCTCACTTAGGTTGTCTCTTATCTTATAGAGTTTTTTCACCATACTGCTGTAGTAGATCCAACCGTCTTCGTAGTTAATGCTGTCTACCATACCTCTAATAACCATTTTTTTACCTCTGCCATCTTTACTAACCCTGTATATACCCGGGTCATCACTGTCAGAGCTAAAATAGATCCAGTCTCCAACCTTGTTTATGTACATATCCGAGCCGGTTACGTCACATAGTTCCTTAACATCGGAACCACTGGTTCTCATCTTGCACAGTGTATCATCACTAATCCTCTGAAAATATATCCACCCATCCTCAACAGTCATATATTTCATGGAAATGTCACTTATCTTCTGTGCACCTTTACCGTCCAACCTCACTTTATAGGGCGTATCATCATCACTGCCGTTTACATAATATATCCAGTCTCCAACAACATTCACAAATCCTGCTATATCTTCGGAAAGTCTTGTGGGCGAACTTCCATCCAGTTTCATTTTATAAAGTCTCATTCTATCATCTTCTTCCAGAAAATACGAACTGGAATAATATATCCAATCACCAACAATATTCATGTAGTTTACAGAACTATCACTTATTTTAACTTTTTCTGAACCGTCTTTTTTGACTTTCGAGAGTCCGGCTTTGTACATTGAAACATAGACCCAATCATCTTTCACACCTACAAATCCGCCATTGGTAATGTTTCCCGGGGTGTTGCCCCTCACCTCTCCACTATTGTCAACTGATATGGTAACCGTCCTGGTCATGTCGTCCCAATCTACCTTGGCACCTAAAGATTCGCTTATAAAACGAATAGGAACAAGTGTCCTGTTATTCTTTATTTTGGCAGGCACATCCAGCTGAATTGCTTGACCATTTAAATACGCTGTCTTATCACCTATCCTAAGCTTTATAACAGTTTCACCTTTGGTAGCGGTAACTGTTTTGGTACTGCCGTCCCATTCTATAAAAGCATCGAGGCTTTCAAATATATCTCTCATGGGAACAAGAGTACGCCCGGATTCAATTAAGGGAGAAGTTTCAAGCGTAAGGAGCTCTCCCCTGACACTGACATGTACTTCGGATGTACCTCCAAGAACCGGGTAGTAAAAAAGGCTTGTTACAAGTGATAAAACTAATAATACCGAAATAGTAATTTTTTTCATGTCTCACCTCTAAAAAAATTGCAGGAAAAAACTGCTTTAGTAATTATATTTTAGCATACACACCTTTAGAATACCAGTACCATTCCAGTTATATAGTCAAAATTCTCTCTTTCATTGAAAGGTTAAAATTTTTTCTCTCAATAACCTAAGTCACCATTTCCATACTCCTTATTTTCTTGTATTATTTTATTATAGGCATATTTTAATTTTAGTTTAATAATTGAACTGTCATATTCAAGTAAGCTGTGAGTTATAAACTCTTTAGCTATATAAAATTTTAGAGGGGGTCATAAACAAAATGAAAAAACTTAGTTTTCTTCTAGTGGTTGTAATGATTGCAACCATGTGCCTTAATTTTGGTGCAGAAGTACAGGGTGCTTCATACAATTATGCCGAAGCGCTGCAAAAAGTAATACTCTTTTACGAAGCACAAAGATCAGGGAATATTTCAAGTTCCCAAATTCCTACCCGCTTTACCTGGCGTGGAGACAGCCATATGACAGACGGTCAGAAAGAAGGCCTTGACCTTACCGGCGGATGGGTTGATGCCGGGGATAATTTAAAGTATAACCTTACCTGCGGTTATACTGGCACTATACTTGCCATGGGAGGCATAGAGTACAGGGAAGCTTATGAGAAAAGCGGCCAAATGAAATGGCTTCTAAATCAGCTTCGCTGGGTTAACGACTATCTGATAAAATGTCATCCGGAACCGAATGTGTTATATGCACAAGTCGGTATGACCGATGATGACCACAGCAAGTGGATTCCTATTGAAGTCACACATATAACAAACGATCGTACGGCTATAAAGCTGGATACCCTAAACCCCGGAACCGAGCTTGCCATGGATGTAGCTGCATGTATGGCTGCTTCATCAATTTTGTTCCGCGATTCTGACCCTGCTTATGCAGATACCCTGCTTACCCATGCTGAACAAATCTATAGTTTTGGTGATACATATAAAGGAAAATACTCTGATTCAGTTAAGAAGGTAGACCCGGCCCTCCCCTACCCATCCTATGGCGGATACAGTGATGAACTGGTATGGGGATCAATCTGGCTATATAAAGGTATGGAAGCAAAAGCGGCTGGAAGAGGTGCACCTTACCTGGAGAAAGCCAAAACATACTACAACGGTTTGGGTCTGGAAAGAGATCAAAAGGTTCACAAGTACAAATGGGCTCACTGTTGGGATGATAAAACCTTTGGAAGCTATGTCCTTATGGCAAAGATCTGTCCGGATGTGGCTGAGTATAAGGCAGATTCCGAAAGATGGCTCAACTGGTGGACTGTTGGAGGAACCGAGCATGGTGCAGACGGCACAAAGGTTTCTTATACTCCTGGAGGACATGCAAGGCTCGATAACTGGGGCTCTTTAAGATATGCTTCTACAACAGCACTTTTTGCATTTATGTATTCGGATTTTACAAATGACTCTGTTAAAAAGTCACGTTACTATGATTTTGCTGTAAAGCAGATTAACTACATACTTGGTGATAACCCACGCAAAGGTAGCTATATAGTGGGCTTTGGGGAGAACAGCCCGCAGCACCCTCATCACCGTACTGCTCACGGCCCATGGGGCGGTCAGATAGAACAACCCAAGGAGCACCGTCATATACTCTATGGTGCACTGGTAGGAAGCCCTACCACTAGTGACGGGCATAACGATTCTATAAGCGACTATGTGGCAAACGAAGTTGCCATAGACTACAACTCCGGTATTGCAGGTTCACTGGCAAGGATGTATGCAGATTTTGGCGGTACACCTATTCCGGACAGCCAGTTCCCTCTTCCCGACAAGCCTCACGAACCAAAAGACGAATGGCCTGTATTTGGAGGTACATACTACAATGGAAGCAACAATACCAAGTTTTCACTGCTTGTGGAAAATCGTTCTGCATGGCCTGCACACCCTTCCAACAAGCTAAAAATAAGATATTTCTTCACTTTGGATGCTGACAGCCCAAGTGACGTCTATGTTGATGCACCTGAATGGATTAAGGCAGAACCTCCTGTGGTATGGGATGAAGCCAACAAGGTATATTACATCACACTAGACTTTTCCGGAACATGGATATATCCCGGTTACGGATGGGGTGTAGGAGGACCTGAAGCCAACTTTACCATAGGTTCAAGCTCCAACAAATGGAACACTGCAAATGACTGGTCCTTCCAGGATTGGGACAGCACCTATGTAAGCGGAAACCGGAAATTTGCTCCTAATATTGTGGTTTACGAAGGGGACAACAATGTAAAACTGGCCGGAAACGAACCTCCAGGAGGTACAATCGTGTCACCTAAACCGTCTGAAGTTCCTTCACCATCACCGACAATAGGACAGATAAAATATGGTGACTTGAATGATGATGGAGCTGTCAATTCAACAGACTATACTTTGCTTAAAAGGTATCTTCTTAAAATAATCAATACCTTCCCTGGCAAAGACGGATTAAAAGCTGCAGACGTTAATGGTGATACAGCGATAAATTCAACCGATTTGACACTGGTTAAGAGGTATCTTCTTAAAATAATAGATAAATTCCCGGTTGAAGCAACAACAGGTATCTAACAAACTTTATGAAATAAAATATTGCATTTTTATTCCACAATGTATGAGCTATCAACAACCATATTCATTCTCGGAGGACATGTAACTGCATGTCCTCTGTTATTAATATAATATGGTTGACCTTTTTCAATAATAGTTGGATACTGAAAATATACCAGTAAATTCGTGAAAAAAGATATATGAAAGATTGTGCTCATTTCAAATATGGGTTCTAAGGGTCATTAATTTTAGTTTTAAGTATATCCTTTCTGGTATAATAGTATTATAATTTTATCATCTAAAGAAAGGGTGTTTTTTTGAAGAAGCTATTAATAATGTTATTTTTACTCTTAGGCCTTACAGGCTGCAGTATTAATGAAAAAGCAAAAGTTGGTAATAGTACGGATGTTGATATTCCTACCAAAGCGGGTATTGAGGAAAGCAAGGCCGATAATGAGATAAGTATAGTATTGAATAAGATTACTTATGATTTGAACAGCATTTTGCATTTTCAGGATATTATCAATTTAGATAAGGATGAATTGGGCCTTCTAAGAAATTCGTTTTACGCAAAACATGGATATATCTTTAAAAATAAAACTTATAGTGAGTATTTTTCTAAAATGAAATGGTACTCACAGAAATTTGATGATGTGAGTAAGCTGCTATCCAATGATGATATAAAAAACATTGACTTGATTTTAAAAGTTGAAAAAAATTTTCAAGGCTTATCAAACCAACTAACTAATGAAGAAAAAAGATTGATTGGATTCTGGAACTTAGGTGCCGGGTTAGGTGCTGGGTACAGTTATACATATAGATTCTATGAGGATAGAACCTTTAAATACGCTATCAGTACAATGGTGCTAGACGAACGTAAAATTGATGAAGCTGGGAGATGGTTTATCCTGAATGATAAACTTTACTTGCAAGTGGAGCAAGAAGGAATGTTGGTGGGAGGAGAACTTATTGATACAATGAATCCTGGTTCAGCATCTGATAAAGAAATTGTTGGTGCAAAGTATGAAATTAAAAAGCTGAATCCACCCGAATTAAAGATTTTAGACATCGGCTTTAATTCTGATAAAATTAACATAGATTATCCTTATGACGGAGTTCTTGTTGGAGAGCAGGATTTTTACAGACATAGTAACAATCCAGACATTAATGCTGGTGTAAGTGGTTGGGATAACTCAAAATGACCATCCGGTTTGTTCAATAGGTACAGCCTGAAGCATTCTTAAATAGCCCCACTAAGAGAGGGCAAAGGATCAGGTATTACTCAATAAACCATCTGGCTACATCTCTTGACAGGTACAATGAAATTGCATTACAATCTTGTTAATCGTAAATAAGTAGAGGAGGCAATATCGTTGCCCAAAGGTGATAGCATCAGCACAATAAAAAAGATACTTAGTGTTGCAGAAGATTTGTTCGCAGAGAAGGGTTTTAACGGAACCAGTGTTAGTATGATTGCAAAAAAAGCCGGTGTCAACAAGGCTCTTATTTATTACCATTTCAAAGATAAGAATGATATTATCAACTCTTTATTCAAGAATATAATTATGGAGTCTGAAGAATATATAAGTCATTCTGATAATACCAACCTTCAGCAAAATAAGGAAATGAGTGTTCAGGATATGATCAGAGAAGAAATCACTTTTATGCTTAAAAGGAAAAAGATTTTATCCATTATGCTTATGGAGTCTCTTAAAGGGGATGATAAGGAAAATTACTTTTTTCAATTTGCTGAAAATGTTATTAAAAATGAGTTGGACGGACTGCTTCAAACAGACGAAGGCACAAACTGGCATTCTGAAGAAATGCATAAGCTTTTAGCCAGCAAGTTTTTTATGGGTTTTATAACCATAATTATTTTCGTTGCATTCCGGGACAAATGGTGTGATTACTTTAAGTGTGATATCGACAAAACTATGGAGTATTTCCTTGATTCACTTAGCAAACCCTACCTGGTATCTGATGACCTGTCAGAAGGAAACGAAAGTCTAGAAAAGTAAACTTTTAAAGCACTGAATTTCCTTTAATTCATCCCTACAATTTACCTTAGTCTTAATCACAATCTTTATCTGTTATTTTATATTCTTTTTTTCTAAAACGCTAACCAGACTTCTTTTAAACCATATAGTACTTATATTCTTATGCTCCCCATTCTGAACACCTAAAAACCCACTAAAAAAATCCCAAAATTTTCTTGACAGATCAAGCTAACAAGGAATACAATTATACTAACCGGACGGTTAGTTAGTACAAAGGCATGTACGTACAAAATTGATATTATCAGCACGACACAAAAGAATATTTATTGTCAACTCTTAGTTAAAGGTTATGTTTGAAGTACCTGTAAGATACATAAGCAGCGTGATGTCAAACCTTAACAAATAAACAAGTAAACATTAGGAGGTGGTAAGGAATATAAAGGTTAAAGCTTCTTTAATAGCTGACATTGAAGCAAGTACTATTTTGGAACAAACCGATAAGGATTTTATCCTTGAAGATTTACGTGCTGTTGAAATGAAAACAGCTTGCTAACCTCTATACGTACTTTATGGATATGCCACTTCCGGAAAAGTATGAAACCCATGTTGGAGAAAACGGTTCATTGCTGTCAGGAGGTCAAAAACAAAGGATCTCCATAGCTAGAGCTATAATAAAAGATTCTCCTGTTGTAATACTTGATGAGGCTACCAGTGCTGTAGACCCTATAAATGAATGGGAAATTCAGAAAGCCTTGAACAACCTGTCAAGGGGAAGAACAATAATTATTATAGCCCACCATTTGAAAACTATCAGAAATGTTGACCAGATAATTGTTTTAGATAATGGTAAAATAGTCCAGAGAGGTAAACATCAGGATTTGATTGCACAGGAAGGACTTTATAAAAAACTATGGGATAGCCAGCACGAAGATAGCGACTGGAAAATAAAAAACCGTTATGATGATTTAGAGCAAGCAGCACTATAAATACTTTATAATCTCATATTTAAAGATACTAAAACAGGTTCCTCCGGGAAGAAAGGTGGTTATTATATATGAATAAGGAAAAAAGAAAAAACCGTTATGATTTCCATTCTATGAGCTATGTCACTATGTATTACAATTTTCACCAGGGGATGTTAATAAGTCTGGCACAAGCATACGAAAAAAAATTAAAGGATGCGGGATTCTCTCAAGGTAAAATACTCGATGCCGGCTGTGCATTCGGAGGACTTTCGATGCATCTTGTCAATGCATTTCCCCTCATTGAGTGCATAGGTGTCGATTTTTCGCAGAACCAAATTGATTTTGCATCCCAACTGGCAAAGGAGGCTCCGGGTGGAGAACGAATTACTTTTGTTAAGGCAGATGTTCACCATCTGCCTTTTGAAGATAATTCCTTCGATGCTGTGTTCAATCTGAATGTTGCACATATTGTGGATGACCCTGTGCAGATGTTTAATGAATTTGAACGAGTATTAAAGCCTGAAGGTGTTCTTTTCATAAAAGACTTGAGAAAAACCCTTTTTGGCAGTGCTGAAGAGGAAATCAGGTATTCATTCACAGCTGAAGAAGCACGTGAACTAATTTCCCAATCAAAACTACGCAAGGGTAAATTCTCTACCTCCTCGCTGTGGTGGAACTATGAAATCATATAAGTGAGAAGACCCTAGGTTGGGTAATGCTCCAATATAAACCTCCTCTCTGATTTAACTATTTATTTGACCGGAGAGGAGGTTTATTTTATTTAGTATACACAACTTTTCTAAAAAAGCAAAATAATCAACCTCATAAAGTTATTAAACGTACCCTCAATAACGGTTCTATATGTCGAATTCAAGCTACTGAATAATAACAGACACAGAGTGCATATCCAAAGCATATACTAATTATGTAATTACTTTATGTCTCTTATATGACTGTGTCATCATTTAGGTGATGTACCTGAATTTTTTGTTAGAGGAGTGGGTGTGGTGGCCGTACCAATACTATTTAACGCAATAAATACTGTTCATATGAATACATCATCCATGGTTGCAGTAGGAGTAAACTCACAGCCTGGTTGGAGTTCACATCAAAAAAGAAATTTTGGATTAGGCACGCCAGTTGGTATTAATTGGAGTTTTATAGGTGCATCTACCCTTATCGATGTAGATGTTAGTGATATGCCGGTTAACAACCCAACAGGCAATATTTCACCCCAGAGTCAAGCAATATGATAATACTTATATTGCATCTCTGCGTTAGCACCATTCTGCTTGTTCCCGGTTAAAGTACTAACAGGCAGTTGGCGAACTTTTCTGAAATAAAATATTGCATTTTTATTCCACAATGATATAATCAGACTTGGGAAAATTAAAAAGTTGCCGTGACCACAAGGTGGGCCAACACCTTGTGGCTCATGCAGGTGAAGGTAGCACCTACACGTATAGCATTTGCTATCACAGCAACAATGTTATTATAGTTCATTTTTATCTTTTTTACAACGATAACATTAGTGCATGTGTAGGGTTAAGTCCTGCATATGCACTTTTTAATTTTCCCTCTCAAAAAAACATATTGAGGGGGAAAATTATATGTTCGGTATAAAGAGAGAGCAAAGGGTCAGGGAGCTGTTTGCGGTTTTCAAGGATAAAAGGATCGAGCAGCTTGAAGTGGATTTTTCGAAGGATAAAAGATTCCTGGCCCTTGCAGGCAGGGGTGACAAGCTTTACTCCTGCCTGCAGAAGGAGATTGACGACAGGCTAAAAGCGGATTTGTCAAAATATGAGGGTACCAACAACGATATTCTCCTCCTGGCACAGTCATATTTCTATGAGAAAGGTTTTAGCGACTGTATCAAGCTTATACGGATCTTATTTTCAGAGGACATGTGACATTTTGCATGTCCTCTGTGATTTTACTGCTTAACAGCTTGGATTTCACACAATCACAAGCTCAACGGGACAATGGTCCGAACCCAAAACATCAGCATGTATTGACGCCTCCGCCAGACTCTCACTTAGCCTTTGTGATACACAGAAATAGTCAATTCTCCAGCCAACATTCTTTGCACGGGCATTGAACATATATGACCACCAGGTATAGGCATCCTTTTTATCAGGGTAAAAGAACCGGAAGGTATCAATAAAGCCCGAATCCAGAAGTTCTGTAAACTTGCCCCGCTCTTCATCGGTAAAGCCTGCATTCCTTTTATTTGATGACGGATTCTTAAGATCAATCTCCTTATGAGCTACATTCATATCACCACACACAATAACAGGCTTTTTAAGATCCAGCTGCTTTAAATAGCTCCTGAAATCATCTTCCCATTTCATCCTGTAGTCAAGTCTTTCCAGTCCCCTTTTGGCATTAGGGGTATATACATTGACAAGATAATAATCTGAATATTCCAGGGTTATAATACGCCCCTCGCTGTCATGCTCATCAATGCCGATTCCCTTTGTCACATCCAGCGGCTCGATACGGGTAAATACTGCTGTACCCGAATACCCCTTTTTAATTGCATAATTCCAATATTGATAATATCCATCAAGATCAAGTTCTATCTGACCTTCCTGAAGTTTGCTTTCCTGTATGCAGAATATATCAGCATCTACACTTTTGAAATAGTCCATAAACCCTTTTTCCCAGCATGCTCTAAGGCCATTTACATTCCAAGAAATCAGTTTTGTCATTTTACTCTCCTTATACTTGAATTTATATAATCATTGAGCTTCCCACATTTTCCTGTCAAGGCTTCTATACTGTATTGCTTCTAGCAAATGATTGGACTTAATCCCTTCACTACCCTCCATATCTGCAATGGTACGGGCAACTTTAAGAATCCTGTTGTGTGCCCTGGCACTTAAGCCCAACCTGTCAAAAGCGTTCTTTAAAAGCTCTTTACACTTATCATCAAGCTTGCAGAATTTCTTTATCATTGAGGGAGTAAGCTCCGCATTTGAATAAATGCCCAGCTCCTTGTATCTTTCCCTTTGGATCTTTCTTGACCTGTTTACCCTTTCCCTTATTACCCTTGATTTTTCTCCCTCTTCCTGGCTCTCAAGGTCATTGTATTTAACAGAAGCCACCTCAATGTGTATATCTATCCTGTCCAATAAAGGCCCAGAGAGCTTTCCAAGATACTGTTGGACCTGCTTTGGTGTACATGTACACTCTTTTGACTCATCAAGGTAGTTACCGCACTTGCATGGATTTGCTGCACATATCAAAGTCGTTCTAGAAGGGTATGTAAAGGTTGCGTTAATCCTTGAAATAGTCACAGCACCATCCTCAAGTGGCTGCCTTAATACTTCTAATGCATCTTTGTTGAATTCCGGCAGTTCATCAAGAAATAAAACTCCAAAGTGTGCAAGGCTTATCTCTCCCGGTTTGGGATACTTTCCACCCCCGATAAGGCTTACATTTGATATAGTGTGATGGGGTGACCGAAAGGGCCTTTGGGTTAAAAGCGATGTACTGGATGGCAGTGCTCCTGCAATACTATGAATTTTTGTCACTTCCAGTGCCTCTTCAAAGGCCATTGAAGGAAGTATTGTGGGAAGCCTTTTGGCTATCATGGTTTTACCGCAGCCAGGCGAACCTAACATGATACAGTTATGCCCTCCCGAAGCAGCAACTTCTAGAGCCCTCTTAACGTTCTCCTGGCCCTTTACATCGGCAAAGTCTACGTCATATATCAGGTTCCTATTAAAAATCTCATCTATATCTACTATATGAGGTTCTATCCTGCAGACTCCGTTTAAGTGATTAACTACATCCACAATGCTTCTTGCAGGGAGAACATTAATACCTTTTACAACCGCAGCTTCATCAGCGTTTTCCAAGGGCAGGACTATGTTTTCAATACCTTCTTCCCTTGCACTTATAACCATTGGGAGTATCCCTTTAACAGGTTTGATCTCACCGTCCAAAGAAAGCTCACCCAAGAATGCAAACCTTTCCAGGGCATTATTATGTATCTGTTCGGTTGCTGCCAGTATGCCTAACGCTATAGGAAGGTCAAAAGCAGAACCTTCTTTTCTTTTATCTGCCGGAGCAAGATTTACTGTTATTCTTTTAACCGGAAACTCAAGGCCGGCATTTTTAATTGCGGCTCTTACACGCTCCTTTGACTCCTTAACTGCAGTGTCTCCCAGCCCCACCATATCAAAAGAGGGTATGCCGTTGCTGATATCTGTCTCCACCAGAACTATATAACCGTCAATTCCCACAAGACCTAAACTTTTTACTTTTGAAAGCATACCTCACAACCTTCCCATCCTCACCAGCAGACAAACGTTTGTTCGTGTAATTATTATAGATTATATATATGAAGGTTGTAAAGACCTAAGTTTGGTATGGGATTAAAGGCAGCATTTTTACTGCCTTTTTTTAAATTTAGGTGCTATAATAATTACTTACAGTATATTCCATATAATAACTACAATGGTTTTACTGGTAGAAAAATATCGATAAAATGTTTTTTATCGGGATGTGTATTAGGATCATTCATATACATCTCAAAAACGCAACCTTCATCCGGCTGAAATCCACTGTTAGGAAGCCATTCACCATAAATATAATTCCAGGCAGCTGTGTGGTCATTTGGTTCATCAACCTCAAAGTGACCAATCGCATATTTGCCTGACGGAATGACTATCTTTCCTATTTCACTATTTACATCCACATTTTGAGAAACTACTAAGCAAATACTCGTTTTCAGATTCTCTTGCGCAGTAAATTCAGGATTATCATGATAAATTGCAAATGGCTTCGAGTCGTTATTCAGTAAATCCCTGGCCTTAGCCCAATTCATCAATCTACTCATCATCCCCTGGAATACGACAGCCAATTCTTCATAAGAACCTGAGTGCCTTAAATAGATAGCTTTGATTTCTTCAATCATTCGTACCTCAACATTGCCTTTAATTAACATAACATCTTCCTTTCTTGGTACATTTGTTATGTCTTCATTATAGCGCGGCAATAAATTAATAGCTTTACCGTTTTTGCTACTCACCTGGCAATTCTTGCTGTAGTTTTGTCTTACTTCTGTGGCACTCATTCCAAAGTGGTTTTTAAAAAGTCTTGAAAATGCTGCTGACTCAGAAAAGCCTAACATCATTGCAACCTCAGTAATACTCATAAAAGGATTGTGCAGAAGTAAAGAGATGGCTCTCTCTATTCGTATTCGATTGACATAACTTAACAGTGTTTCTTTTACAATTCCACTAAAAATTCTATGAAAATGAAACTTTGAAAAACCAGAGATTTCAGCAAGGGTATCAAGGGAAAGATCTCCCCCAAGATTCGCTTCAATGTAATCTTGTACTCTGTTTATCCTTGAAATATACTCCATATAGGTCATGGATTTATCTGAACTATTCATTGATTTCACTCCTTTCCGAGCATATAAAAATAATTCGCCTAGTATAAATAATCTTCACATTATATTTCTGTTTTCACACACCAACACACACAAAACTATCCATCTTAAAAGTCTCAAAAACCCTTGATTTTACGCACTATTTTCGTTCAAGTAAACATACTGTCTCCACGTGATATCATTTAGTTCAATCCTACATAAAGGCATCATAATCTTTTCCTATACCCTTACCTATAAATAAAATATCTATCAGCCCTAATTTAGGACAAATAACAGCTTTATCACCAATATGAATTATTGACATTTTACTACAAATTGTTTTGCTTGGTAAGCTATAATTTGAAATAATGAACTGCGGCTTCCCCAGTTTATTAGACATATAGAACTCGTAAAATCTCATATTTACGTAAATTTCCGCCAAATTTCATACAGCTGTTGCTTCCAATAAAAATTCCTCATATTGTATATTTACATTTACTCAATAATGTTCAATGCTTTAAAGATAAAAGAGTTAAAGCTTACACAAAACTCCATATTAACGAAAAAGTAAAGATAAATGATTAGCATCACATAATACAGGGAAATAAATATTATGGGGGGTGTTGGTATGCAAAAGTGGTGGACATGTCCAAAATGTAGAGGCCACAAAATGGTAGATGAAAAAGCAGCTTGTATAAGATGTCCTGAATGTGGAAGATACTTTGACGGTAAAGATAAAGAAATTCAGGTAAATGTATCACTGGATGATATGAAGCCTATAGGAATACAGTGTGATTTGAATTAATGGAGCCGCAAGGCTCTTATTTTTGTTGAAAAGGCCCGTGTACTACATGATAATACATGGGCCCTCTAAATAATACTACAACGAACTATACTGCATTATGAACAAATGATACTATACTAGCTATAGGTATATCAGTTACTGATCCTACTGTATATACTGGATACCCGTTCCATCCTCCTGCTGTTACTGCTCCGTTTTCACTTGCAGGAAGTACCGGACCTGGTACTGTTCCATAACCTGCAGCATAACCGCCTGCTATACCGCAAGGGCCGCCAACTGCTCCAACGCCCGGTCCATAACCATAGCCAACGTTAAAATTTGAACATGCATTTCCTAATGAACATCCCGGTGGTGGTCCAATTCTTGTAAGCAATCTTACGAAAACATTATTAACTGCCAGTACAACACCTGTAAAACCTGCTCCTGATTGACCGCCGCTTGATGTAAATATTGTAACTGTTTCGCCTATATAGTTAGCCAATAATGCAGCGAAATTTGCGGGTGCTACAGGCCCGGCTCCAAAAGCTCCTACTCCGTCAGGCATAAGAGAATCTCTCCTTCCAAAACAATAAAGTATAAATTTTAATTATCACCTAGCTTATATTATGTTAATTCTGACTAATTTGTTACTGTTTTATATCTACTCAATGTAACATTTATAAGTTTTACATCTATGATATATTAAAGAGATCGAACTGTAGAAGTAGATAAACAAGATGAGCAAGCCATTTGAATCAAATATGCTTAAGCAAATCATATGCTTATCTCCAATAAGGGGAAAGGAGGGGTTTATTATGTTCTTATTACGAAAAAGAAAACGTAATAAAAAATCTATGCCTAAGGTCAGTGCTAACAAGCCTGTCTCCCCGCCGGAAGTTATATCTGGCAAGACGTACGGTCCAAAAGTGTGTGAAGAGAGTAATTTTGGTTTGCATATTTCAAAGTACATAGGCCAAACAGTAACCATATTTGTTACAGGAGGCGGCATGTCAGGCGCAGGTTTCACCGGAATACTATTAAACTCTAATGATATATACGTAAAGCTAATAACCAGAATAGGTCCTGCTCCTGCATGTTCTCCCGGTAGTACATGTACACATTTTGGCTATCAAAACCATGCAATCATTCCCAATATTTGCTGCAGCATTTATAATACTTTTAGCCCTCATTTCGGAATGATACGAACTCTTGGTTCGGTTGCTTACATACCATCAGATAAAATTGCATCTTTTGTACATAATTCTGTCTGATATTTATTACATTAAGGTATTAATTTTACAGAAACCCGGGCAGGTAGGCTTTAATGATATTGCAGCAGAAGAATTTAATCCTTAAATTACAAATATAACGGGGCTGTCCAAAAAGGCAGCTCCGTTATATTTGTAATTATTTCAAGTGCGCATCAACAAACTCATTTACTCCTTTATACACTTTTGCCATCATATTGTTGAAATCCTTTTCAGCCTTTAGAAACTTATTTATTTCCGGTATTTTTGAAAGACTATTGAATAAATTATTTAAATCCTCTTCCACAGACCGGGTATCTCTCCCGGATTTTCTTAAAGAAAACAGCTCCTCTTCCCTTCTCTTAAAATCCTCAACCTTCTGTCTTAACTCCCTATTGCTATCTATACCTTTTTTTGCATTTTTCAAATCATTAAACTCCCTGGTATCTTTTACTGCGTTGGCAAGGTCCTTTATTCTTTCACTCAAGCTCAACGAAATCACCTCTTTTTATTAGTTATCATAGATTATTACTGCTATATAATATTCTCTTACAACTAATGCTGTTACATAAAACCTAAATAAATGTATTTGTTATGGGATCAAAGTAACAATTAGCCTTTATTGTGAATATATATATACCAAAGATGTTATGTAAACTATCTAACTTGCAACACACACTCAGGATTGTCTAAAAGCGTTACAATCAACAAATTATAAAGGAGTTGACTTTATGAATAATAACTATTTTAAAAAGAGTCTTGCTGACACCTTAGGGAAAATAGACAATAAAGTCCTTCAAGCTAAGCTTAACATGGCTTTGGATACTTTAAAGAGCGGAAGCATCGACGAGCTGGGAAAACTGCTAAACTCTATGGACAAAGACCTTTTAATTGAAAAATTGCATGAACTTGATAAGTCCACTATACACAAATTAAATATTAATGCAGGTGAAATCAAAAAAAGAATTACAGACTCCGACCTGGAAAAGTTAAGCCGTATTGTTGGAAAACGCGGCAACGAGGTTGTGAAAAAAATAAAGGAATTATTGGGATAGACGTCAAAGAAGGAGCCTTGGCTCCTCCTTTAACTAAGTAAGTCTGTTATCTTAAACACTTTCCATAAACTTCTTTATTTTTTCCAAACTGCCCATAAGCTTCTTGTTTTGGCCAAGTATGGCGTCAATGTATACTTCCTTTATCTCCTTATAGCTTGACAACACTTTTGTTGCCCTGTCAACTTCCGCTTTTATCAGATAAAACTCTATCTCAACCAGATTCTTTAACAGCGAATGGTATATAGGTGATTGTGTAACCTTATCTGACAGCTCACTTATTGAGTCAACTGCCTTCATAAACTTTGGCCTGTTTTTTGAAGGATGCAATATATCCTTCCTAAGAAGCTCTACCAGTTGGAGCTGCTTTTCAGAAAGCATCTCCAGCTTTTTAATTTCCTCATTTACATCTTTTACATATTCATCTAGTTTTAAACCGATGCTATCAGAGAACTTACCCGATAAAAAGGCTGACTTGATAATTTGTGAAATTTCTGCTGTGGAAAACTCAAAGCTATCAAGAACATTCTGCAAAGTCTCATTTCGGGCAAATGAAATATTAAGCCCCCCTTCAGTAGCATTTATTATTTCAACCTTATCCCCAACCTTTTCAAAATAGCCTTCAAACCAATTTCTCATAGCTAAAAAGGGCTGTGTCGTATATATATCATTGCCAAATATATCCTTGGCGAAAATATATCCTTGGCTTTCAAAGTCGGTAGAATTATTTACTTTTGACCCCGGGGCTTCCCCTGCATACATGCTGCCCTCGGTAAAAGCCAGATCCTGCCCCAAAATAACAATAGGGTTACAGCCTATTTTAAAAAGAATATCAAAGCAAGTATTGGCAACTGATGGACCGCTCAAGAAAAACTCTGATTTGATTTTTGAAAATTCAAGAAATTTGGCGGTATACATATCAACAGGATAATTCATAAGAAACTTCGGTCCCTGGTAACCTTTTACCGAATGCACAGAAACCTGGTTTGAATAAACAAAGTAAATGTCTTTATTCTTAACGCTCCCATGTATCTCGCCTTCTTTATCCCCCGCATCTATACCAACCATGAAATGGGGTGATAAACCAAAGCTCTCCATAATCTTGACAGCAGTTCCCCCAGCCATGATGACACATTTATCCTTAAGATCTTTTAGAAGATGAATGTTCTTTTTTAGTGAAGGACCTGCAGATACCAGTATACCGGGTATCCCTTTAAATTTACCCACAAGTTCATGAGCGTTTGACACTTCGTTTATTCTATTTAAATTTTTGATATTATTGTGAACCCACAATTCACCGAAATATCTTCTTGTAGCAATATCTACAGTAAAGCTCTCAGCGTGTTTTATAAACCTGCTCCTAAGCTCTTCCCAAACTTCTGGAAACATTTCTCCATAGACTTCCAGAGGCTGTACCTGAATGCCTCCCTTTTCAGTATCCCAGAACAATGAATTTATCTTTCCTAAAATCAAATCAAAATCATCATCAACAAATAGTTCAGCCTTTTTTATAACAGGCTCCAGATTCCTGACACAAGCAATCTGGTAAAACAACTCAATATTAGGCTCAATAACTATAACCTTCTTATAACTGAAACTTGTAAGCAGAACTTCCAGGTGAAATGCCATTCCCAAACCAAACACTATGTCCGCCTTGTTTGAAGGATCGACATACTTGTCGATCCAGGCGTAAGCCTCGTTTATAGGGTCTTCATGATCACATAGGACATAATCCTTCTCCTGACATTTTACCATTATATTTATTACCAGATCCTCATGACGTGCTAATAGTATTCTCTCTACAGAATTATCCTTAGGACTGTATTTACCTCTTAGGTAATTATCAAGCTTATGATAAAGTATTGGTTGGTGCTCCTTAAGCAGTGCTAAGTTCCTACTTAAAACCTCACTCATAAATATCACCCTTTAGTATGTCATAACCTACCAGTGCTTTTTATCACAACAACTTGCCATAGCATAGTATAAATAACATATCAAGTTTTATTTTTCACTTAACAGCTTGTGAAGTTCATCCATAAAAGTGTTTATATCCTTAAACTGCCTGTATACTGATGCAAACCTTACATATGCCACTTCATCAAGATTCTTTAGTTTACCCATCACCATTTCCCCTATAGCCTGTGAAGTTACTTCCCTTTGCAGAGAATTATGGATTTGACTTTCAATGCTTTCAACTAATCTTTCCAGATCATCAATGGATACAGGCCTTTTTTCACATGCACGCAAAAGTCCGTTAAGCAGTTTCTCCCTATTAAAAGGCTGTCTGGTCTTATCCTTTTTTATAACCATAAGAGGCAAGCTTTCCACTTTTTCATATGTAGTGAACCTCTTAAGGCACTTTGAGCATTCCCTTCTCCTTCTAATAGCAGAACCCTCATCAGTCGGTCTTGAATCAATAACCTTATCTTCCACAAAACCACAGTATGGACACTTCATAATAGTCCTCCAAATAATCAACCTTCGAGGTTTATTTTTATGTATATATTATATAATACACTAAAAGTATGGTTAAATAAATTACATTTTTATTTACTTTTTACTCAAAGTGCTTTCTCATAAATCTTTCATCCATATCTACCAGGATTATATCTTCACCTATCTTTTTAATTTTCTCCCATGGAATAACATAATCGTTATCCCTTCCGATAAGCCCGAACAATCTCCCCCCTCCGGGAATTACAATAGCTTCAAGCCTTCCGGTATCAAGGTTTATTTCAACATCACATACAAATCCGAGTCTTCTTCCGTCTTTAATATTTATTACTTCCTTTTGTCTGAAATCCGACGTTCTGTTCATATAAATACACCACCAGAAATTTTAGGATATTGTGTACAGTGCTTCATGTACACTAATAATATATGAAAGGGTGTTGATTGATATGTTAAACCGGGTTTTTCACTGGTTTTAAGGTTTATGTGACCAGACTGTTTTGACAGTTTAAAAAACAAAATTGCCATACCGCTAAACTTATTTCTTTACGGTATGGCAGCATTAATATTTCTCCTATATATATTTTCTCATATGCATCAGTGCAGTTTTCTCAAGTCTTGAAACCTGTGCCTGTGAAATTCCTATTTCCTCTGCAACTTCCATCTGTGTTCTACCATCAAAGAAACGCAGATTGAGTATCAATTTCTCTCTGTCATTTAGTTTTCTCATTGCTTCATTAAGTGCTATTCCTTCAAGCCAGTTTTCATCATGATTCTTCTCGTCTTTAACCTGATCCATTACATAAATGGCATCCCCACCATCATGATACACCGATTCAAACAGTGAAATGGGGTCCTGTATTGCATCAAGAGCAAATACTATATCTTCTTTTGGAATACCAAGTTCTTTAGAAATATCGTCAATAGTCGGCTCTTTTGCGTTTTTATTTGTCAGCCTTTCCTTTGCCTGAAGCGCTTTATAAGCAATGTCCCTTAAAGACCGGCTTACACGGATGGAATTGTTATCGCGGAGGTATCTTCTTATCTCACCTATTATCATGGGAACAGCATAAGTAGAAAATTTGACATTCTGGGAAACATCGAAATTATCTATAGCTTTGATTAGGCCTATACAGCCTACTTGAAAAAGATCGTCAACATATTCCCCTCTATTATTGAACCTTTGAATAACACTTAATACAAGTCTCAAATTTCCCCTTATAAATTCCTCTCTTGCCGAGGTATCTCCTTTATGCATCCGTTCAAAGAGAACCTTCTTTTGTTCGTTTGTTAGTACTGGTAGCTTAGACGTATTTACACCGCATATTTCAACCTTATTGATCAGCATAGAAAACCTCCCGGCAATAAAATTAAGTCAGTATCATTATTGCCATGGAGTCCATTTTTATACTGTAAAAAAGATCAAAAAATTTCGTCCAAAAGCCTTGACAAACCTTGCAGTTATTGGGATTACTAAACTTTTGTGCGACTTGTATTTTTTGACATTAACTATATTTCTAAAACCTGTTTTATAGGCCTTAATTTTATATCATTCTGCTGATTTCCTTCTTAAGCCTGCTTATTATCTTCTTTTCAAGCCTTGATATATATGACTGTGATATTCCCAGCATATCAGCTACCTCTTTTTGGGTTTTTTCAACTCCACCATTGGTAAGTCCAAACCTAAGTTCCATTATCTTTTTTTCACGAACAGACAATTTTTTCATAGCAATTCCCAAAAGCTCTTTATCTACCTCATCCTCAATACTTCTATGAATCAGGTCATTCTCTGTGCCCAAAATGTCCGAAAGAAGAAGTTCATTACCATCCCAATCGATATTGAGTGGTTCATCTATTGAAATCTCTGTCTTCATCCTGTTGTTCCTTCTTAAGTACATCAATATCTCATTTTCTATACAGCGGGAAGCATAGGTAGCCAACTTTATATTCTTGTTGGGATTAAAAGTGTTAATGGCTTTTATTAGTCCAATAGTTCCGATGGAAATCAGGTCCTCTACGCCAACTCCGGTGTTCTCAAACTTTCTAGCTATATAAACAACCAATCTTAAGTTTCTCTCAATTAAAATGGACTTAACTCCATAATCGCTCTTTTCAAGCTTGTTTAAAAGATAAATTTCCTCATCGTTGCTAAGAGGAGGGGGCAGTGCTTCACTTCCTCCTATATAGTGTACAGGGAATCTTCCATGTATCTTTAACTTCTCCAGAATATTTATGTACTTAATCAATAAAAAAAGCTTTACTTTCTTGAAAATGAGCATTACTGTTTCTCCTTTCATGATATGTATCGTTTCCGACCCTTTCGAAGCAACCTATTTCACAACTTGCACATTTTCTATACCAATTCGGGACTTAGAAGAGCGTTATAATTATCATTCTTGGATAGCGCCCTGTTGTATATTCCGATAATCACGTCCGTTACCCCCTTCTTCTCCGTATTTTCCCCCACCTCGATATAGTCCGGCTTAAAGCCGATCAAAATACCGTTCTCCTTGCCTAAAGATGTAAAAGGTATGACTCTGAACCTTGAGAACCAATTAGAGTCTGAAACGATTCTTGTTACACAAACCAAGTCATCCTCTTTAGATTCCTCAAAAATATTTTGAATCTCCAAAGGCAGTATATGTTTAATGGCTTTAAACTCTACAACCACTACAGGTGCATTGGTTAATGGATCATGAAGAGAATTACCGGTGTCCACTAAAGCAAACAAGTCAATTATTCCGTTTCCAAAGGCAATCTTTAGTGGAATAAGCAGCTTATCTTTTAAGATCTTCTGCTGAACTATATCCCAAAAAATTCGCAAGACTATTCCAGCCGTTATGATTGAGAAAAACAACATTGTCCATTTTGAATTCCAAAATACATAAACTATCCCGTTCCTTACGAAACCTCCGGTCTGATTAAGGTACAGGAATGTAAAGGCTGCTCCTGCAAATATAAATGTTGATACATAAAATATGGCTAAAGTCTTTATAAAGGAAACAATTTTAGGAGGAGAAAAAGTAATGGCTACGATTGCAAATGACAACAAAACTTTTGCAATTGTAGTATAATATACTTTTATATTTGGGAAGAGCACTAAAAAAGCTACATAGGATGCACCAACCAAAGCTCCTAAAAACAAACGCAAATGAGATGTTCTAATCTTGGAAAACTTTGCAGTCAATAATAGTATTAGATAGTTCATAACTATGTTTTCTAATACTAATATGTCAAGATATATTTCCATTAAGCTAACCCCCTATGGCCAATGACTAAAAATGACTGTCAAAATTTTTCTCATCTTTTTCATAGAACCTCACATAAGACAATATCCTATTAACTTATATGCAAAAGCATGTATTTTTATTATAGATTATATAATTTAATTTATATTTATTTTGTCAAACTGCACTGTAGAAAAAAAAAATTGTGTGACAAAAACCATATAGACATGACTTTAGAAAAGAAAAAGCGCCAAAGGGGTACCTATATCCCTTTGACACTTTTTATGGTAAATAGTCTTTATTATTTGAATCTATTCCTTCTTAAGAAAGTAGGTATTTCAAGTTCATCGGACGCAACCTGGGCTGCAGGGGATCTTTCTTTATCAGCAGCTGGCGTCTTATCAACAGCAGCAGCTTTATCAATTTTCTTAATTACCGGTACCTTGTCAAAGCCAGTAGCTATTACAGTAATTAAAATCTCATCCTTTAAGTTTTCATCGATAACAGCACCAAAAATAATATTTGCGTCAGGGTCGGCAGATTTCTGAACCAACTCCGCAGCAGTATTAACTTCAAACAATCCCAGATCAGGACCGCCGGTGATATTTAAAAGAACTCCTCTGGCGCCTTCAATAGATGTCTCAAGAAGAGGACTTAGAATCGCTTGTCTTGCAGCTTCTTCAGCTCTGTTCTCACCAGCAGCTCTTCCTATACCCATATGTGCCAATCCGGTATCAAGCATTATTGTCTTAACATCTGCAAAGTCCAGATTTACCAAACCCGGAACTGCTATCAAGTCGGATATACCCTGTACACCCTGTCTTAAAACATCATCTGCTATTCTAAAAGCATCTACAATAGAAGTCTTTTTCTCCGCTACCTGCAAGAGTCTGTCATTGGGTATTGTAACCAGAGTATCCACAGTACTTTTAAGAGTCTCTACGCCTCTCTCTGCGTGCTGCATTCTCTTTCTACCCTCAAACATAAACGGCTTGGTTACTACACCAACGGTCAGTATACCCATTTCCTTTGCAATTTGAGCCACTACAGGAGCAGCTCCAGTTCCGGTTCCGCCACCCATACCGGCAGTTACAAAAACCATATCTGCACCTTTTATAGCTTGTGCAATTTCATCCTTGCTTTCGTTGGCAGCCTTTTCACCGATTTCAGGGTTAGCTCCCGCTCCAAGCCCCTTGGTAAGCTTATCTCCAATTTGGATCTTTGTATTTGCTTTGGATAAAAATAAAGCCTGTTTATCGGTATTTATAGCAATAAACTCAACTCCACGAAGTCCCGCAGTGATCATTCTATTAACAGCATTATTTCCGCCGCCACCAACACCTATAACTCTTATCTGGGCAAATTGTTCCATATCGATATCAAACTCCAGCAATTTAAGTCCCCCTTCTTTTTT